>NZ_BCRK01000008.1 GCF_001552555.1 Nocardiopsis trehalosi NBRC 14201
GCGGGCCCCGGGTCCGCCCGCCGCCGCCCCCGCCCGGCCCCGCGCGGTCCTCCGCCGCCCCCGCGCGGCGCGGCGCCGCTCCCCCGCCGGATTGTCGGTGCGGCGCCCTAGGCTGCTGCCACGACGGCGTTCCGGCCCCGAGGACCGCCATTCCCGCAGGAGGACCCGAGATGAGCGACGACGGCCCCGACCCGCTCGGCACCCGCCCCGCCACCCCCGAGGAGTGGCGCGCCTACCTGTACGCGTACGGCGATACCTACATCCGCACGGCCAACGAGTACCAGGTGATCACGGCCGAGCAGGAGGAGACCCGCTGGATGGGCGGGGAGCCCGCCACCGAGGCGGCCCTGGCGGCCGCCGAGGACCGGCTCGGCACGCGCCTGCCGCCGAGCCTGCGCGCCTTCCTGCGGGCGAGCGACGGCTGGTCCGGGGTCGGCGGCTGGATCGAGGAGATCCACCCGTGCGCGCGCCTGGAGTGGATGCGCGACGAGGGCAACGGCGCCTTCCTCATCGAGCTGTACCGGGGCGAGGACGACGACGACGACGAAGGCGCGGAGGAGTACGTCGCGCTGTTCATGCGCGCGCTCGTGGTGGCCGCCGGGGAGGACTACTGGCTCCTCGACCCCGCGCGGGTCGGCCCGGACGGCGAGTGGCGGGCGTACCTGTTCAAGCCGAAGTACGGCGATTCGCAGGAGTTCGCCGACTTCACCGCCCTCGTCCACGACAGCCACCGGACCATGGTGCACCTGGGCGGCGGCGCGTGACACCGCCGCCGCGGCTCCGACCGGAGTCCGCCGGGACCGACCACCAGGCCGCCGGGACCGCCTGGGTCGCTCAGGGCCGTGCCGCCGCCGTGCGCGGCGGACGCGTTCCGCCGCGCGGCGCGGAGGGGGCGGGGTGGATCAGACCTCGGGGAGCCGCAGCTCCATCCCGGGTTCGAGCTCGGGGCCCGACAACTCGTTGATGCGCACGATGTCGTGCACGGTCCGCCGGGGGTCGACCCCGGGGCGGGCCCGCTCGGCGATGCCCCACAGGGTGTCGCCGTCGCGGACGACCACCGTGGCGGGGTCGCCGGGGAGGAAGACGTTGCCGGTGGGGGCGCCGGAGGCGGACGCCCCGGCGGCCACGGCGGTGAGGAACAGCAGGGAGAGCACCCCGGTGGCGGTGGCCGACGCCGCCGAGACGAGCACCACGCGGCCGCGCCGGGTGAGCCGCGCCCACGCGCGGCCGGGGAGGGCGGTCCAGGTCTCGCGGGCGGCCGCCGCGTAGACCTCGGACAGCTCGGGTAGCTCGGGCAGGTCGGCCGGGACCCGCGCGGTCCTGCGCGCGGGCGGGTACGGCCGGTCGGCCCGGACCTGGGACGCGGCGCGCCACTCGGGGATCTCGACCGCCCAGTCGAACAGGACGGGCCCCCCGGGCCGCGGCATGGAAAGTTCTGACATGACCCCCACCTTCGAACGCCCGTTCGTTAGAACTAGCGTTCGACTATTACCGCATCTCGGCGATTTTTTCATCACCGGCTCGAACGTTTGTTTGATATTGCCCTGTGCAGGCACTAACGTTGGACATGTTTCACTGCGGTATCGGCGTAGCCACCACCGGGGTGGCTGATTCCGCCAATACCGCGTCGGACGGTCGTACGGTTCGGCCCGCGGGCGCGGGGCGCTCCCGACTGCTGCGACACCCCAACGCCCTGAACACCGACCGCCGAGGAGGCCGGCCGTGCCGGAGGAGAACCACGGAACGCAGGAACCTCACGCGGGCGGAGCATCCGTCACCGCGCTGCGGTCCACCGCGACGCCGCCGGAGGCCGGGGGTCCCGCGCCCGGTACGGACGGTGCCGCACCGAAGCTCACGGCGCGCCAGCAGAGCGTTCTGAACTGCATCCACCGGTACGTTCGGCAGCGCGGGTACCCACCGTCCATCCGGGAGATCGGCGACGCGGTGGGGCTGTCGAGCCCCTCCAGTGTCGCGCACCAATTGAAGGTGTTGCAACGCAAGGGGTACCTTCACCGCGACCAGAATCGCCCACGAGCGGTCGAAATTCGCATACCGGGCCAGCCTCCGGTGCGGTCCTGGGACCACCTCGACGACACCCCGCGCGCCGACGACTCCCGGGCCACGGACGTCCCGGTCGTCGGCCGAATCGCGGCCGGCGGGCCCATCCTCGCCGAGGAGGCCATCGAGGACGTCCTCACGCTGCCCAAGCAGCTCGTCGGCGAGGGCCGGCTGTTCATGCTGAACGTCGTCGGCGATTCGATGATCGACGCCGCCATCACCGATGGTGACCTGGTCGTCGTCCGCCAGCAGCCCGAGGCCAACAACGGCGACATCGTCGCGGCCCTGCTCGACGACGAGGCCACCGTGAAGACGTTCAAGCGCGACGGCGACCACGTCTGGCTGCTGCCGCGCAACGACGCCTACGAGCCCATCAAGGGCGACCAGGCCACCATCCTGGGCAAGGTCGTGGCCGTTCTCCGCCGTGTCTGATCCCTAACCGCTCGGTACGTCACGACTCGGTATCTGTTTGGCACGCCCCCGTGATCTTCGCCGAAGATCACGGGGGCGTGCCCGTTTCGGAATGCAAGGGTTATCGGCGCACCGCGCCCGGGCGCCGGGCCGCCGCGCCGCTCCGGCGGCCGGGGGCGGCCACCGCCCGGCCCCGCCAGGGACCATGGTCCCCTACCGCCCGGTACCCGATGTGGGCAGCACCACCCCGCGCCCGTCCGCCGCCACCCCGCTCCGGCCCCCCGCCGGCCCCCGTACCGTAGGGGCATGCCCTTCGCGTCCCCCTCCCTCCGCCGCGCCGCCCTGTCCGCCGCCCTCCTCCTGGCCGCCACCGGGTGCGGGGCGCGCGAGGACTCCGCCCCCGAGGCCGAGCCGCCCGGCGCGGCGCCCGAGGAGCAGGAGGTCGGCTTCGACAGCGGGCCCGACACCCTCCACGGCACCCTCGCGGTGCCCCGGGGCGCCGACGGCCCGGTCCCGGCGGCCCTGATCATCTCCGGCAGCGGCCCCACCGACCGCGACGGCGACAACCCGATGCGGCCCGACGCCGGCACCAACGAGAACTTCGCCCGCGTCCTCGCCGACAACGGGGTGGCCTCCCTGCGCTACGACAAGCTGGGCAGCGGCGAGACCGGCATGGGTGGACGCGACGAGGACACCCCCGTCGGCTACGACGTGTTCGAGCAGGGGATGGCCGACGCGTACGCGTTCCTGGCCGACCGCCCGGAGGTCGACCCCGAGCGCCTGCTGGTGCTGGGCCACAGCGAGGGCGCCCTGTTCGCGCTGCGCGCGCCCGCCGTCGCCGGGGACCATCCGCCGGCCGCCCTGGTGCTGGCCGCTCCCCCGGGGGGCCGCTACCTCGACACGCTCGACCGGCAGCTGACCGACCAGGTGCGCCTCCAGGAGAGCGCGGGCGCGCTCGACCCGGCCGGCGCCGAGGACCTGCTGTCGGACGCCCGCTACGCCATCTCCGAGGTGCGCGCGGGCAGCGACCTCGATCCCGACCCCGCCCCCGAGCTGGGCGGCGTGTTCTCGCCCTCGGTGGCGCCGTTCCTGCGCGAGATCGACGCCCTGGACCCGGTGGAGCTGGGGCGGGGGCTGCCGGAGGGCGTGGCCACCCTGGTGCTGTGGGGCGAGGCCGACACCCAGGTCGCCCGCGAGGACGTCGACCGGCTCATGACCGGCCTGCCCGACGCCGAACGGGTCGACGTGCCGGACGCCGACCACGTGTTCCGGGTGCAGGACGACGCCCCCGGGGCGGCGGTGCTGGACGCCGACCGCCCGTTCGCGCCCGGTACCGCCGAGGCCCTCGCCGACTTCCTCCCCGCCGCTCTCGACCGCTGAGGGCCCGGGGCCGCCGGGCGGCTCCGCACACCGCCCGGTGGGTGGTGCGACGCGGCCGTGCCCCCCTGAGGGCCGCGCCCGGCGGGTCGGGGCCGATGCTCCCGCCCGGCGGGGGCCGCCTCGGCCCCGGCCTCGGCCCGCCGCGCGGAACGGCCGTCAGCCCAGCCCGTCGGGGACGATGCGGAGCTTGTCCGCGATGCGGGCCAGGGCCTTCAGGTCGGTCGCGGTGAGCGCGTCGAGGACGGTGCCGCGCACCGAGCGCAGGTGGGTGGGCGCCGCCAGGTGCACGACGTCGAAGCCGGCGTCGGTGAGTTCGGCGAGCGTGTAGCGGCCGTCGTCCGGGTCGGGCATCCGGACGACCCAGCCCCGCTGCTCACACCGCTTGACGACGTTGGACAGCCGGGACAGCGACCCGCTGGCGAGGAAGGCGAGCTCGCCCATGCGCAGCCTGCGCCGCGGGGCCTCGGAGAGGTGGCTGAGCACCAGGTACTCGAACAGCGTGAGGCCGTGCTCCTGCCGCAGCGGCGACTCCAGCCTGCCGGGCAGCAGCAGGATGAGGGAGATCAGCCCCGTCCACGCCGCCTTCTCCCGCTCGTCGAGCCAGCGCGGCTCCGCGTCGTCCGCGTGTCCGCCCGTACCGCCCATGGGCCCTCCCGTTCCTCGTGCGTTCTCCCGCCCCGCCTTTCGACGGAGACGGCCATCACTTTGCGCTTGAAGTCATCGCTCACTATTCTCACTTTACGCGTGAAGTCATATGCGGAGATATGCCCCCCTATGGACAGAGAGAAGAAGCGCCATGAGCACCGTCACCTTCGGCGTCGCCCCGGGCTTCGGCGAGAAACTGAACGCGGCCCTCGGCTACAGCGGGGCCGTCCGCGTCGGCGACCGGGTCGAGACCTCCGGCCAGGCCGGGGTGGACGACGACCTGGTCGTCCCCGACGCGCTGGAGGACGAGATCGTCCAGGCCTTCGACAACGTCGAGCGCACCCTGGCCACGGTCGGCGCCACCTGGAAGGACGTCATCCATGTCAACTCCTACCACAAGGTCGCGCCGGGGGACGGCGTCATCGGCGACGACCACAACACGGTCATGGCCGAGCAGTTCCGCCGCCGCCTCGGCGGCCGCGAGCCGATCTGGACCGAGACCGGCGTCACGGCCCTCGGCCTCGCCGCCATGCGGGTGGAGATCCGCGTGACCGCCGTCGTCGGCTCGGAGGACTGAGCCGGCGCCCCCGGTGGCCGGGCCGCGGCCACCGCGGTCCACCCGACCACTCCCCCACCGCACCGGGCCGCCCCGGAAACCGCTGCGCCCCGCCGGTCCGGCGGGGCGGCTCCCTGGTCTAGTAGTCGCCCTCCTCGATGCGGGCGACGGTCGCGCGGGCGATCTCCTCGGCGGCGGCGAGCGACTCGTCCTCGGGGATGGCCCCGCTGACGTGGTAGTCGATCGACGCGGTGTAGCAGGTCAGGGTGTACAGGTTGGACAGCCGCACGCCCACGCAGCCCCAGGCGAAGCCCTGGCTGCTCTCGTTCCACGCGTACGCCTCGTCGCCCAGGTCGTTGATGGGCTCGGGGGCGCGCTCGCGGGAGGCGGCGGCCAGCGCGTCGGACGCCTGCTGCTCGCCGTCGGTCCCGCCGTGGTCGCCGTTGCGGATGAGCACCAGCCGGGCGGCGGCGGGGACCTCGGTGGAGTCCTCGGCCGTCCCCCAGCGGCACTCGTGGCCGTCGCGCCAGGTGGGGTCGAGCCCTTCGACGGGCTGCTCGATCTCGGTGCGGCGCTCGGGGACCCGGGCGTCGAGCGCCTCGGTCTCGCCGACCTCGCAGCCGGGGGCGGCCTCGTAGGCCCCGGCGCCCACGGTGAGCGAGACGATCGCCCACACGCCGCCGACCACCATGAGCAGGGCGGCGGCCGCGAGAACGGAGATGGCGGCGACCGCGCACCCCCGGCTCTGCCGGGGCGCGGAGCGCACCGGCTCGGGTTCGGGGGCGGCGGCGTGGCCGTAGGGTCCGGGCTGCCCGGGCGGCGGTCCGGGCGGACCCGGCGGCGGGCCGAAGGGCGGGCGGGGCCCGCCGGCCGGCGGCGGGGCCGCGGGCGCGCCGGCGCCCGGCGGTACCGGCCCCGGCTGCCACGCCCCGGCGGGCGCGGGCGCGCCCTGCGGGACGGCCGGGCCGGGGTGCGGTCCCCCGTTCGCCGGTGCGGGCGGTCCGCCCTGGCCGGCCGGGTCCGACGCTCCGGGTGCGTCCGGCCGCGGGTCGTCGCCGGGCGGCGGGAACCAGGGGGCGGGGGCGCCGTCGGCACCGCCGTGGTCCGGCGCGCCGGGGCGGCCGGGGCCGGCCGCGGCCCCCTCGGCGGGGGGCGGTCCGGACGGTGACCCGCCGGGCGGTCCGGGCGGCCCGTCCTCGGGCCGGCCGGAAGGCGGCTGGGTCATGGTGGCCTCCTCATCGCGCGCTTCGCCATCGGCGGACGCCTTACGGTACTAGGGTCGGCCCGCCCGCCGGGGGCACCGGCGCGGGCGCGCCCTCACAGCTCCTCGGCCACCCGCTCGGCGACGGCCACCGCCCCGTCGCGGGCGGCGCCATAGGGCAGCGCCGTTCCGTCGGTGCCGTCGTCGCCGCCGTAGTAGACCCGCACGACCAGGTTGTCGCGGCGGAACGCGACCTCGGCGGCGGTGCCGGTGGAGGTGCTGGGCCAGGCCAGCGCGTCCTCGCCCAGCGGCGCCACCGGGGCGGCGCCTTCGAGTTCGGCGACGGGCCCCAGCCGCTCCAGCTCGGCGGCCGCCGACCGCGCCCCGCTGACCTCGCCGGAGCGGTCGGTGTAGTGGGCGGTGAGGTCGACGTGCAGCGAGCGCGGCGGTTCGCCGTCGACGCCGACGGAGGTCCACACGCAGGTGGCGCCGTCGCCCCCGTGCAGGGGGCCGTGCTCGGCGGCGTCGAGCCGCGCGCCGGGCACCGCGGCCTCGACCGCGTCGGCGGGGACGTCGCCGCACCCGGGCGCGGCGGTGTAGGCGTCGTCGGCGCCGGCCCGCACGGCCGGGGCGTCCGCCCCCAGGACGAGGCCGGCGGTGACCGCCGCGGCGGAGATCAGCACGACCCCGCCGGCGGCGAGCAGCCACCGCCGTCCCGGGGTGGCGACGGCGGCACCCCACGTGCTCCGCACCCGAGTGGCCACGGCGCTCAGCCCACCACGATGTTGACGAGCTTGGGCGCGCGGACGACGACCTTGCGGATGGTCCGCCCCTCGGTGAACCCGCGCACCTTCTCGGAGGCGAGCGCGCGTTCGCGCAGCTCGTCCTCTGTGATGTCCGGGGAGACCTCCAGCTTGTCGCGGACCTTGCTGGCGACCTGCACCACGCAGGTGACGGACTCCTGGACGAGCAGCGCGGGGTCGGCCGTGCGCCAGTTGCCGAGGGCGACCGACCCGGTGTGGCCGAGCCGCTCCCAGCCCTCCTCGGCGAGGTAGGGGGCGACCAGCGACAGGCTGACCGCGATGGTCTCGGCGGCCTCGCGCACGGCGGGGTCGGCGGCGCCCGGCCCGGAGTCGATGGCCCGGCGGGTGGCCGAGACCAGCTCCATGACGCGGGCGACGGCGACGTTGAACCGGTGCGCCTCGACGGCGGCGGTCACCTTGTCGATGGTCTGGTGGGTGGTCCGGCGCAGCTCGGGGTCGCCCGCGGCGGGGTCGGTGCCGGGCGCCGACGCGGCCCCGGCCTCGGCCATGACGCGGTAGGCGCGGTTGAGGAAGCGCAGCGACGCGGCGGGCGAGACGTCGGCCCAGTCGATGTCGTCCTCGGGCGGACCGGCGAAGATCATGGTCAGCCGGACGGCGTCGACCCCGTAGCGGTCGATCTCGGCGCCGAGGTCGACCCCGTTGCCGAGGGACTTCGACATCGCCTTGCCCTGGTTGATGACCTGGCCCTGGTTGAGCAGCCGGGTGAAGGGCTCGGTGAAGTCGACCATGCCCATGTCGTGCAGCACCTTGGTGAAGAACCGCGCGTACATCAGGTGCAGGGTGGCGTGCTCCTTGCCGCCGATGTACTGGTCGACGGGCCCCCACCTGCGGACCTGCTCGACGTCGAACGGCGCGGTGTCGTCGTGCGGCGAGCAGTACCGCAGGAAGTACCACGAGGAGTCGACGAAGGTGTCCATGGTGTCGGTGTCGCGCGTCGCGGCGCCGCCGCACGCGGGGCAGTCGACGTTGACCCAGTCGGTGGCCGCGGCCAGCGGCGAGACGCCCTTGGGGGCGAGGTCGGCGCCCTTGAGGTCGTCGGGGAGCCGCACGGGGAGCTGGTCGTCGGGCACGGGGACCTCGCCGCAGGCGGGGCAGTGCACGATCGGGATGGGCGTGCCCCAGAACCGCTGGCGCGACAGCAGCCAGTCGCGCAGCCGGTAGTTGACGGTGCCGCTGCCGGTGCCGCGCTCCTGGAGGATCTCGATGATCCGCGGGATGGCCTCGCTCTTGGTGAGGCCGTCGAGCGGGCCGGAGTTGACGAGGACGCCCTCGCCCGTGGTGGCGGTACCGGTGGCGGCCGGGTCGGGCTCGCCGGTGTCGACGACCGCCCGCACGGGCAGGTCGAACTTCCGGGCGAAGTCGAGGTCGCGCTGGTCGTGGGCGGGGACCGCCATGATGGCGCCGTGGCCGTAGTCGGCCAGGACGTAGTCGGCGGCCCACACCGGGATGCGCTCGCCGTTGACGGGGTTGACCGCGTACCGGCCGAGGAACACGCCGGTCTTGGGGCGCTCGGTGGACTGCCGCTCGATGTCGCTGAGCTTGGCGACCTCGGAGCGGTAGGCCTCGAACGCGGCGCGCTGCTCGGGGGCGCACAGCTCCTCGGCGAGCGGGGCGTCGGCGGCGACGACGAAGAACGTGGCCCCGTAGAGGGTGTCGGGGCGGGTGGTGAAGACGGTGACGGGCTCGTCGCGGCCCTCGATCGCGAACCGGACGTCGGCACCGGTGGAGCGGCCGATCCAGTTGCGCTGCATGGTCAGGATCTCGTCCGGCCAGTTGCCGCCTTCGAGCTGGTCCATGTCGGCGAGCAGGCGGTCGGCGTAGTCGGTGATCTTGAAGTACCACTGGTTGAGGGTGCGCCGCACGACCTCGGTGCCGCACCGCTCGCAGCGGCCCTGGACGACCTGCTCGTTGGCGAGCACGGTCTGGTCCTTGGGGCACCAGTTGACCAGGCCGTCCTTGCGGTAGGCCAGCCCCCGCTCGAAGAAGCGGAGGAACAGCCACTGGTTCCACCGGTAGTACTCGGGGTCGCTGGTGTGCAGGCGGCGCGACCAGTCGACGGAGATGCCGTAGCGGCGGAACGACTCGGCCTGGGTCTCGATGTTGGCGTAGGTCCAGGCGGCCGGGTGGCTGTCGTTGCGGATGGCGGCGTTCTCGGCGGGCAGGCCGAAGGAGTCCCACCCGATCGGGTGCAGGACGTTCTCGCCGAGCTGCATCCGGTACCGGGCGATGACGTCGCCGATCGCGTACACCTCGGCGTGGCCCATGTGGAGGTCGCCCGAGGGGTAGGCGAACATGTCGACCACGTAGCGGCGGGGGCGGCCGTCGGCCGGGTCCTCGCTGGCGGCGAAGGGGTTCTCCTCGGCCCACCGCTTCTGCCACTTGTCCTGGAGGGCGCGGGCGTCGTAGGTGTCGTTCGCCGCCTGGTCGCCGTCTACCGCTGTCATCGCTGGGTCGTCCTCTACCGGGTTCGCACTGGGGCACGGGGCGGCCGGGTGGCCCGGGCGCCGCCCGGCCCCGCGGTGGCGGGCGGCGCGCTCGGGCGGTTCGGCCGGCCGAGAGTCTGGCTCCAAGGTTAGCGCGGCCGCCGCCGGTCCCTCGACGTTCCCGGAGGGGGTCAGCCGCGCCGCGGCGAGCCGTCGGCGTTCTCGTCGGCGGGGCGCCTGCTCTCGTCCCGGGAGACGGGCATTTCGCTCTCGGCCGCCTTCTCGTACTGCTCCGCGGCCTGGCGGTGCTGTTCGGCGGCCTTGCGGTGGTGCTCCGGCCCGCCGGCGACGCCGCCCTTGACGTCGGGCGGGAAGTCGTCGGGCGGGGTGGGGGTGCGGACCTCCACCTCGTTGCCCTCCGCCAGCGGCTCGCCGCGGACCTCCTCCTCGACGGCGCGGCGCACCTCGCGGTCGAGGTTGGTGGTGATGGGGGTCTTCTCGTGGCGCTCGCCCTGGATGAGCAGGGCGGCCTGCTCGTCGACGGTCGTCTCGAAGATGTTGCGCCGGGTGGGCTCCTTGACGGTCTCCGGCGCCAGGGGGCCGGGCCGGTCGGTCTCGATGTGGTGGCGCTGGGGGTCGGCGTTGCCGCCGCGGAAGTAGGTGCGCGGCTGCTTGGTCAACTGGACCAGGCGCCAGATGACGAACACCCCGCAGGCGATGATGAGGACGGCTCCGGCCAGTATCCACGAGGGCATGGTCGCTCTCCTTGTCTCGCGCTCCCCTATGTGCTGCCCCCGATAGGCGCGGACACTCCGCCGGCCCCGGCGGACCGGGGCCCGCGCGCCGCGCGGACCCGCCCGGACGTGCCGATACCTCCCGCCCGGACGCCCCGGGGAGGCGCCCGTTCCGGACCCCGGCGCCGGCCGTCGCGGCGGCGCCGCGCGGCCGGCCCCCGCTCCGGCGGGGCGCGGCACCCGGGCGGGCCGCCGGGGGCGGGCGGCGCGGCGGCGGGGAGCGGGGGTCGGCGGCGGTGGCAGGATGTCGGGGGTGCGGGCGGCCGGGGGCCGCGCGCCGCCGACACATCCGCTGCGGAGAGGGGTTCCGGTCACGATGGCGACGTTCGAGGGTGCGGGGCGGTACCGGCGCCGGGCGGCGGGCCTGGCGCTCGCCCTGCTGCTGGCGGCCGGGTGCGGCGGCGGGGACACCGGCGCGGAGGACGGCGGCGGCGCCCCGTCCCCCGCCCCGGCGGCGGAGGGGCCGCTGCGGCTGACCGAGGACGTGCCGCAGGACGTCGCGACCGGGTCGGGCGACCCGGTGCCGGTGGTGCTCACCGGGTTCGAGGACGGCGACGACCCGGCGGCGGTGCTCGACGTCGGCGCCGGGGGCGAGGCGCGCGAGCACACCCTGCGCCTGGGCGACACCGTCGATGTGGGCGGCACCGCGTGGCGGGTGTCGGAGATCGGCATCGGCGCGGACGGCGGCCAGCCCGGCGGCGTCACCCTCACGCGCGGTTGACGAATAGCTCCCCCGAGCGCACCCCCGGTTGTTACCGTGCGGTAGAACAGTGACCCGGACCACTCTCACCACGCGGGAGGCGCGATGCTCAACCTGTCAGTACTGCTGGAGGACGGGGCCAGGACCACTCCGGACCGGGACTGCATCGTCTTCGGTGACCTGCGGCTCTCCTACGCGCTCACCGACATGATCGCCAACCAGGTCGCCAACCTGCTGGTGGCGCGCGGCGTGCGGCCGGGCGACAAGGTCGCGCTCGCCAGCCCGAACGTGCCCTACTTCCCGTTCGTGTACTTCGGGGCGCTGAAGGCCGGCGCCGTGGTGGTGCCGCTGAACGTGCTGCTCACCCCCCGGGAGATCGCCTACCACCTGGAGGACTCCGGCGCCAAGGCGCTGTTCGCGTTCACCGGTACCCCCGAGCTGCCGCTGGGCGAGCGGGCGTTCGCCGCGTTCGGCCAGGTCGACGGGTGCGAGACGTACATCGACCTGCCCGCCGTACCGGGCGCCACCGAGTCGGCCATCGAGGGCGCCGAGACGTTCTGGGCGGCGCTCGACGGGCCGCCGGGCACGTTCGAGACCGTGCGCACCGAGGCCGGCGACACCGCCGTGCTGATCTACACCAGCGGCACCACGGGCAGCCCCAAGGGCGCGGAGCTGACCCACGCCAACCTGCTGTTCAACGCGGTGGCCTCCGACGCGCTGTTCGACCACGGCGCCGAGCGCGACGTGTTCCTGACCGTCCTCCCGCTGTTCCACATCTTCGGCCAGACCACGATGATGAACTGCGGCCTGTACCGGCACGGCACCCTCGTGCTCCAGGCCCGCTTCGACGGCGACGAGGCGCTGGCCCTCATGGAGAAGGAGGGCGTCACCATCTTCGCGGGCGTCCCCACCATGTACTGGGGGCTGCTCGGCGCCAAGGGCGAGCACGACATGGAGCGCATCACCGCCAACCTGTCGACCGCGGTCTCCGGCGGCGCCGCGCTGCCCGCCGAGCTGCTCCGCAAGGTCAAGGAGCGGTTCGGGGTCGACATCCTGGAGGGGTACGGGCTCTCCGAGACCTCGCCGGTGGTGTCGTTCAACAACCCCAAGGTGAAGTCGAAGCCGGGGTCGATCGGCCGGCCGATCTGGGGCGTCGAGATGAAGCTCGTCGACGAGATGTTCGAGGACGTCGAGGGCGAGGGCCCCGGCGAGATCGCGGTGCGCGGCCACTGCGTGATGAAGGGCTACCACGGCCGGCCCGACGTCAACGCGCAGGTGATGCGCGACGGCTGGTTCCGCACCGGCGACATCGCCCGCCGCGACGAGGAGGGGTTCTACTTCATCGTGGACCGCTCCAAGGACATGATCATCCGCGGCGGCTACAACGTGTACCCGCGGGAGCTGGAGGAGGTGCTGATGACGCACCCCGGCGTGAGCCTGGCCGCGGTCGTCGGCGTCCCCCACGACACCCACGGCGAGGAGATCAAGGCGTACGTCATCCGCGAGGAGGGCGCCGGGCTCACCGAGGACGAGCTGGTGGCGTGGGCCAAGGAGCGCCTCGCCGGCTACAAGTACCCCCGCCTTGTCGAGTTCCGCGACACCCTGCCGATGACCGCCACCGGCAAGATCCTCAAGCGCGAACTCCGCTGACCCCCGGGCGGGCGGCCCACCACCGCCCGCCGCCCCGCCCCGCGCCGGGGCGGTCACGACAGGGGCCGCCAGGGCGCGTCGCAGGCCGTGCAGCGGAACTCGATGCGCTTGCCGCAGGTCCGGCAGTGCGGCCCGGGGCTGTACTCGTCGAGGTGGTCGGCGTGCCGGTCGGCGAAGTGGCGCAGGTCCATGCAGACGTTGCAGCGGATGGGCACCCCGGTGGGGCTCCGCTGCCACGGCGCCTCGGGCTCGATGGGGTGCTCCCCCGGTCCGGCGTCCACGGGCCCCCTCCCGAGCGGCGGTCCACCGCCGCCTCCGGGGCCACCCTCGCCGACCCCGGAGGCCGCGGTCAAGCCCGCTGCCGCCCCGCGATCAGCCGCTCGACGCGCTCGGCGGCCTGCTCCAGCCGCGCCACCGGGACGTCGCCGCTGTCGACGGCGGCGAGCACCCGGTCGCGCGACGCGGTGAACAGCGCCTCGTCGTCCTCGCCCGCCGTGGTGGGGTTGCCCAGGCAGAGCAGGTCGGCGCCCGCCGCGAACGCGGCGAGCGCGCCGCGCGCGGTCCCCTCCAGGACGGTGTCGGCCCCGGTGTGCCGGGCCAGGCCGCGCATGTCCAGGGCGTCGGTGATGGCGACCCCGTCGAAGCCGAGCTCCTCGCGCAGCAGCGCGTAGGCGCGCGGCGAGACGCTGGCCGGGGCGCCGTCGAGGGCCGGGATGCGGATGTGCCCGGCCATGACCATGTCGACCCCCGCCTCGACGGCGGCGGCGAACGGCACCAGCTCCCGCTCGCGCAGGGTCGCCATGCCGATGTCGATGACCGGCAGCGCCACGTGGGAGTCGGTGCGGGTGTCGCCGTGGCCCGGGAAGTGCTTGGCCGCGGTGGCCAGCCCGGCGGCGCGCAGCCCGGCGATGAACGCGGTGCCGTGCGCGGCGACCCGGTGCGGGTCGGCGCCGAAGGAGCGCGGACCGATGACCGGGTTGGCCGGGTCGACGTTGACGTCCATCACCGGGGCGATGGCGGCGTCCACGCCGACCGACCGCAGCTCGCGGCCCATGGCCTCGGCCACGTCGCGGGTGCGGTCGAGGTCGTCGGCGGCGCCCAGCTCCCCGTGGCCGGGGTAGGGCGAGCCGGCGGCCGCGTGCAGCCGGGTGACGGTGCCGCCCTCCTCGTCGGAGGCGATGAGCAGGTCGGGGCGCAGGCCGTGCAGCCGCTCCGACAGCCCGGCGGGGTCGGCGGTGAGGTTCGGCGCGAAGTACAGCACCGACCGCAGCCCCTCGTCGATCGCGCGGGCCAGCCAGTCGGGGACGCCGGTCCCCGTGAACCCCGGCATGACCACCGCGTTGGCCATGCGCCGCACCTCAGGGTCGCGCCCTGCCCCGGTCATCCCTTCACCGCCCCTTGGACGAGCCCGGACACCAGTCCGCGCTGCACGAACAGGAAGAACACCATCACCGGAAGGGTGATGATCGTGGAGGCCGCCATGACCGACGGCCAGTCGGTCGTGTACTGGCCGAAGAACTGCCGCAGGCCGACGGCCACCGTGTACTTGTCGCCCTGGTTCATGAACGTCATGGCGAGGATGAACTCGTTCCACGCGGTGATGAACGAGAAGATCGCGGTGGCCACCAGGCCGGGCGCCACCAGGGGCAGCAGCACCGACCAGAACATGCGCGGCCACGACGCGCCGTCGATGTAGGCGGCCTCCTCGACCTCCTTGGGCACCGCGGCGACGAAGCCCCGCAGCATCCACACGGCGAACGGCAGCGCCAGCGCGATGTAGACGATGCTCAGCCCGATCAGCGTGTTGAGCATCTGCAGGTCGCGCACCTGCAGGAACAGCGGGATGACCAGCGCCTCCAGCGGGACCATCTGCACCACCAGCACCATGATCAGCACCGTGGTGCGCAGCCGGAACCGGAACCGGGCGACCGCGACGGCGGCGAGCAGCGCGACCAGGCTGCTGCCCGCGACGGTGATCAGCGCGACGATCAGCGAGTTGCGCAGGTAGGTGAGGAACCCGGCCTCGACCAGCACGTAGCGGAAGTGCTCCAGCGTGAACGAGGTGGGCAGCAGCGCGCCGGTGCCGGTGGCGCCGCCCTCGGAGAAGGCGCTCATCAACATGAAGTAGGCGGGGAACAGGGTGAACGCCAGCACCCCGGCGACGGCGGCGCCCTTGCCAAGGGCCGACCTGCTCATGACAGCTCCTCATCACGGAACAGGGACCGCAGGTAGACGACGGTGATGGCGAGCAGCATCAGGGTGAGGACGACGGCGATGGCCGACCCCATGCCGTACTCCTGCCGCCCGAAGGAGCGCACGTAGGACCACACGCCGAGGTTGAGCACGTCGACGTTGGAGCCGGCGCCGCCGGGCATGAGGTAGACCTGCGCGAACACCTTGAAGTCCCAGATGGTCGACAGGATGGTGACCACCGCGAACACCGGGCGCAGGGTGGGCACGGTGACGTGCCAGAACCGCTGCCAGGCGTTGGCGCCGTCGAGCGCCGCGGCCTCGTACAGCTCGCGGGGCACGGTGAGCAGCCCGGCGAGGACGGTGACGGCGACGAACGGGAAGCCGTGGTGGACGACGTTGAGCGTCGCGATCGCGTAGAAGGTCAGGCGCTCGGTGAACCAGTTGAACCCGTCGGGGCCGAGCACGCCGGCGGCGGTCAGCGCCTCGCGGACGATGCCGCGGTCCACGTCGAAGATCCAGATCCAGACGTAGGTGCCGGTGACCGCCGGCATGGCCCAGGCGACCATGATGCAGCTGACGACGACGGTGCGGGCCACCGGCCCGAGCGTGCGCAGCAGCAGCGCGACGAGGGTGCCGAACACGACCGTGCCGCCGACCGTGGCCACCGCGAACACGGCGGTGTTGGGCAGGGCCACCTGCCACAGGTAGGCGTCGGTGAAGATCTCGGCGTAGTTGCCGAGGCCGATGTAGTTCGACTGGCCCGAGACGACGTTGCGCAGCCCGTAGTCCTGCAGCGACAGCAGGAACACGCGGATCAGCGGGTAGAGCAGCAGCACGCCGATGACCAGGAGCGCGGGCGCCAGCAGCACCCACGGCAGGGCGCGGCGGCGGGCGCGCGCCGAGGACCGGCGGCGGCGGGAGGGCGGGCGGCCGGCCACCGTGGTGGCCGGCCGCGTGAGGACGGTACCGCTCACGTTGCTAGGAGCCTTCGTTCAGGATCGACTCGATGTCCTCGGCGGCGGTGGCCGTCGCCTCCTCCACGGAGGCGTCCCCGTTGAGGATGGCCTGCACCATGGTCTGGAGGACCATCTCGCCCTGGACCTTGCCGTAGTTCTGGGTGGCGGGCACGCCCTTGCCGGACTCGGCCATCTGCAGCGCGAACGGCTGGACCAGCGGGTCGTCGGACTCGGTGTAGGGCGTGATCTGGTCCTGCTTGCCGGGGAAGTAGGTGGTCTCCTCCGACCAGCGGGCGGCGTTGTCCTCGTTGGTGAGGAGCTGGATGTACTCCCAGGCCAGGTCCTCGTCCTCGGTGCCGTTGAACATCGCCAGGTGGGAGCCGCCGAGGAAGCTCGGGCTGTAGCCGCCCTCGGGGCCGGGGATGGGGAAGGCGTCGATCTTGCCTTCGAGGTCGGGGGCGGCCTCCAGGATGGCGGTGGGGGTCCAGCTGCCGGAGATGGCCATGGCCACGTCGCCGGAGATGAAGTTGTCCTGGACGTCGGTCTCCTTCCACGTGGTGGCGCCCGTGGAGGAGACCCCGTCCTCCAGCGCCAGGTCCGTGTAGAAGGAGATGCCCTCGCGGGCCTCCGCGCTGTCGATGCCGGAGGTCCAGGTGCCGCCCTCCTCGACGGCGATCTCGCCGCCGGCGCCCCAGACGAACGGCATCAGCGAGTACTCGGCGTCACCGGGCACCGGGAAGGCGGTGATGTCGTCGCGCTCCTCGGCGATGGTGATGGCGGTCTCGCGCAGCTCCTCCCAGGTGGTGGGCTCCTCCAGGTCGAGCTCCTCGAACACGTCGGTGCGGTAGACGACCGACCGCACCCCGGCGTACCAGGGGAGGCCGTAGAGCTGCCCGTCGACGGTGCCGGCCTCGACCAGGCCCTCCGAGTAGGCGGCGGTGTCGCCGGCGCGCTCGGTGAGGTCGATGAGGCCGCCGGCGTCGGCGAACTCGGGGGTCCAGGTGGTCCCGACCTCGGCGACGTCGGGCATGGTGCCGCCGGCCATGGCGGTCACGAACTTCTCGTGGGCGTCGGCCCAGGGCACGAACTCGACGTTGACCTCGGCGCCGGTCTGCTCGGTGAACTGCGCGGCCACCTCGTCGAAGTACGCGGTGGCGTCGGGGTTGGTGCCTTCCATGATCCAGACGTCGAGGGTCGCGCCCTCACCGCCTCCCTCACCGCCGCCGCAGGAGGTGGCGACCAGGCTGAGGGTCGCGACCAGCGCGGCGACGGGCAGGACATGCGTGCGTGCCATCGGCGATCTCCGTCCATTCACGATCCCCCGGGGGGTTGGTAAGAAACTTACGCAAAAACCCGGTTGGTGTGAAGTAAACCGCAGCAACTCCCTCCCGACCTCGCGATTTCACCCGGTCTTCGCGCCCCACGGTCACGGTACCGAGACGCAGCGGAGCCGTCAGAAGGCGCACGGCATCGATTTGATTCCGTTCACGAAGTTGGAGACCAGGCGCTCGGGGCGGCCGGTGGAGCGGATGCCGGGGACCCGGCGGTGGAGTTCGCGGAGCATCACGGTGACCTCGCGCCGGGCCAGGTGGGCGCCGAGGCAGAAGTGCGGCCCGGGGCCGCCGAAGCCGACGTGCGGGTTGGGGTGGCGGGTGATGTCGAAGGTGTCGGGGTCGGTGAAGACCGCGGAGTCGCGGTTGGCGGAGGCGTAGTAGAGCACCACCTTGTCCCCCGCCCGGTAGCGGTGGCCGTTCATCTCGTGGTCGCGGGTGACGGTCCGGCGCATCCACACGACCGGTGACGCGTAGCGGATGACCTCCTCGACCGCCGGCGCGGCGTAGGCCTCGAAGTCGGACCACCACAGCTCCCGCTGCTCCGGGTGGAGGGTGAGCAGCTTGACGGCGTGGCTGATGGCGTTGCGCGTGGTCTCGTTGCCGGCCACCGCGAGCAGGATGAAGAACGACCCCAGCTCCTGGTCGGTCAGTGCCTCCCCGTCGATGTCGGCGGTGACCAGGGCGGAGGTGAGGTCGCCGGTGGGTGCCGCGCGCCGCTCGGCGGCCAGTTCGGCGAGCAGCCCGGCGAGTTCGCCCCCTGCGGTGAGCAGCCGGGTGAGGGCGGTCTCGACGTCGGCGCCCAGGTAGTCGGGGTCGTTGCCGGCGAGCACGATGTTGGAGTTGTCGAACACCATGCGCCGGTGCTCCTCCGGGATGCCCATCAGCTCGCAGATCACGGTGAGCGGCAGGCGCGCCGCCACCGCGGAGACGAAGTCGCACGGCCCCGTGCGCACCAGGTCGTCGACGATGTCCTCGGCGATGCGCTGGACGTCGTCCTGGAGCTTGGCGAGCATGCGCGGGGTGAACCCGCGCGAGACGATCCGGCGCATGCGCGCGTGGCGGGGGTCGTCCAGGTTGATCATCGACCCGAAGAACTCGTTGAACCCCTCGGGCAGGTCGGGGATGGAGATGGCGCTCGGCTGCGAGGCGAACACCTGGGGGGTGCGGCTCGCCTCGACCACGTCGGCGTGCCGCACCAGCGCGTAGTAGCCGGGGCCGGTGGGCACCGGCCCGAGGTCGGGCTCGGTGAAGAAGACGGGCGGGTGGCGGCGGAGCCGGGCGAACGCGGCGTGGCGCTCGCGCAGCGGCCGCGCCCAGAATTCCATGTCCGAGAGGTCGATGTCGGCGAGGTCGGCGATGGGTGTCGAGGCGGGCATGGCGGCGCCCCTTCCGTGGCGGTGTGCGCTACGCCACCCACTCTTTACATATGGAGTTTTCGTGTCAAGACGTGGTCCCCGCCTACTCCGCCAGGCCGGTGGCGATGCGCAGCGTCGAGATCAGCTCGGCCGGCTTGTAGACCGCCCGGCCCACCGCGGCGCAGAACGCCGCCAGCATGTGCGCGCGCACCATGGGGTCGCCGTTGGTGAACCGCTCGGCGACCTCCTCCTCGCCCACCGAGTGCGCCTCCCACGCCGTGACCACGGCGAACTCCAGCTCGGGCGGGAGCAGGTCGGCCACCGCTGCGGCGACGGCCTCGCGGGAGTCGGCGGGCTTCCACACCACGCCGGTCTCCTGCACCCGGCGGGTGAGGAAGGACGCGAACACCTTCAGCTCGGAGGTGACGCCGTCGACCGCGGCGTCGTCGGCGGCGACGTCGGCCGCGGTGCGCTGCACCCCGTCGGCGTCGGAACGGACGTAGGCGTCGATGAGGCCGATCGCGAGCCGCTTCACGCGGTCGGCACCGTGGGTGTCGGACATGCCTCCATCATGCCCGCGCGCGGGCGCGCCCGGTGCCGCGACACCGGGCCCGCCCGCGTTCCCGCCGTTCGGCCGGCCGGGGGCCGGACAAGGTCGTGTTTTTGTGGATCATTCCGGGCTCGCGACCACCAGAACGACGCTCGCTGATCCGGAAGCATCCAAAAAACACTCCCTACTAGGAGAAGTCCGGCCGCAGCGGCATGTGCGCGTCGGTGCCGTCGAGCTTGACCCCGAGGATCTGGTGGAGCTGTACGACGTTGCGCTCGAACCCGAGCACGCACCCCGCCATGTAGAGCCGCCACACGCGGGCCGTGCCCTCGCCGACCTCCGCGACGGCCGCGTCCCAGTTGCGGTCGAGGTTGGCCGACCAGTGCCGCAGGGTCAGGGCGTAGTGCTCGCGCAGGTTCTCCTGGTGGCGGATCTCGAACCCGGCGTCGTTCATCCGGGTCTGGATCTCGCCCGGCCCCTCCAGCTCCCCGTCGGGGAACACGTACCGGTTGATCACGCCGCCCGGCACCATCCGCGGCAGGTCGTTGCGCGGCCGGGTGATGCAGTGGTTGAGCAGCCGGCCGCCCGGCTTGAGCTTGGCGTGCAGGCTCGTGAAGTAGGCGTGCAGGTTGCGCGCGCCGATGTGCTCGGTGAGCCCGATGGAGCTGATCCGGTCGTAGTGGCCGTCGGGGACGTCGCGGTAGTCCATGTGCCGGACCTCGGCGAGGTCGGACAGCCCCTCCTGGGCGATGCGCTTGCTCGCCCACTCGGCCTGCTCCTTGGACAGGGTGACGCCGAGCGCCTTGACCCCGTACTCCTTGGCCGCGTGCCGGACCATGCCGCCCCACCCGCAGCCCACGTCGAGCAGGCGCATGCCCGGCTCCAGGCCGAGCTTCCGCGCGACCAGGTCGTACTTGGCGGCCTGGGCGTCCTCCAGCGAGGTCTCCGGCGTGGCGTACACCGCGCAGGTGTAGGTCATCGAAGGCCCCAGCACCAGCTCGTAGAACGCGTTGGAGACGTCGTAGTGGTGGTGGATGACCTCGGCGTCGCGGTCCTTGGAGTGCCGCGTACCCCGGCCCAGCAGGGTGCCGCGCCGCATCTCCTGCGGCGGCGGGGGGACGCGGTTGACGAACTTCACCCACCCGATGCTGCGGGCGATGTCCAGCAGGTCGCCCGCCCCCAGGCGCGGCCCGTCGGCGAGGGCGACGTCGGACATCCGCTTCAGCGCGGTGTACATGTCGCCTTCGAGGTCGACGTGGCCCGAGACGTAGGCGCGGGTCAGGCCCAGCGCGCCGGGCGACTGGGCGAGGTAGTTGAGCGCCACGGGCGTCCGCACGACCAGCGTGGTGTCGCTGTCCGGATCGCCCGCGGTACTTCCGTCGTAGGCCCGGAAGCGAACCGGGGCGTCGGCGCCGACGACCCGTTCGAAGATCTCCGCAAGCCGCATGATCGTTCCCTTCTCACCGCACGCCGCCCGTCCCCCCGACGGGCCGGCGTGTCATCTGTTTCCAACGCACTTGGCGTAGAGGTCGAGGAGCCGCCCGTCCGGGTCGTAGGCGTCCTTGAGGCGCCGGTAGTCCTCGCCGTTGTAGAGCCCCCAGAACTCGTCCTCGGAGTAGAAGGCATCGGAGTACAGCGACTTGTGCCCGCCCAGCCGGGAGACCTCCTCCTCCACGAGCCGGTTGTGGTGGGCGCGGCGCTGCCCCGGGCGCATGGGGACCAGGCCCCAGAACCCGAAGTTGACGTAGAGCCGGTCCTGCTCCAGCGGGTACAGCGGCCACACGTGGCCCTCGGTCCCGGCGGCCGGCTTCTCGCGGAGGCGCAGCGGGCACATCCAGACCGGGCTCATGCCGATCTCCGCGTGGAAGAACTCCAGGAACTCCGCGCCGCGCTCGACGCCGACCTCGATGTCCTGGATGAGCGGCTCCTGCTGCGGCCGGCCCCGGTAGTGGGCGAGCAGCCGGCTGAAGTCGGTGCGCCGGTCCAGGGCGACCAGCCGGCGGTAGACGTCGGAGCGCTTGAGCGACCGGGGCCAGAGGCGGCGCACCGCCGGGTGCTGCACGCCGAACGCGCGCGAGCACCAGAACCAGTCGGTGTCCCACCGCCACAGGTAATCCTCGACGGTGAGGTAGTCGCCGGGGCCGGTGCCCGCGTAGCGCGGGATCGACCGGTAGTAGATGTCGTTCCCGGCGTAGTCGCTGGTCCAGGGCGCGGAGTCGGTGAACGCGGCCAGGGTCAGGTACAGCTCGTCGGGGCCGAACGCGACACCGTCGACGAAGTCCACGGCCTCGCCCCCGTGCTCGCCGGCCGCGCAGATGCGGGAGAACGCGTCCATGGCCTCGTCGGCCGAGCCGAACCGCAGGTGGCGCAGGTGCACGTAGGGCTTGACCGGTTCCAGGTCGATGCGCAGCCGCAGGCTGTAGCCGAGGGTCCCGTAGGAGTTGGGGAAGCCGTGGAAGAGGTCCCGGTACTCGTTGTCGCGGCGGGCCACGACGGTCTCGCCGCCTCCGGTGAGGATCTCCATCTCCTGGACCGACTCGTGCGGCAGCCCGTTGCGGAAGGACGACGACTCGATGCCCAGCCCGGTGACCGCGCCGCCCAGGGTGATCGTGCGCAGCTGCGGGACCACCAGCGGCATCAGGCCGTGCGGCAGGGTGGCGGCGACGAGGTCCTCGTAGGTGGTCATGCCGCCGACCTCGGCGACGCGCTCGACCGGGTCTACCGACAGGACCGAGGAGAACGCCGACACGTCCAGCCGGGGCGCCGCGGACGCGTCGCGGAACCGGAAGAGGTTGGAGGTGGGCTTGGCCAGCCGGACCGGGGCGTCCGGCGGCAGGGCGGCGTAGTCGCGCCGCACCCGCTGGACGGCCTCGACGTGCTCGGCGAAGTCTCGCTGCGAAGGACCCACGCTCATCCGCTTCTCCCCACCACGGCGCCGCTGCGCCTCCGTCGTCCTGGGCCGGGACCGCCGCGCGGCACGGCCGTCGGACAGCCTATGCCTACTTGCGGGTAATACCCCCCGGCACCTCCGTGTTCGGCATGTCACTGTTTCGGTCCGGACGGGGGACGCGCTTTCGGCCACCGCCCGTCGCCCTATTCTGGTCCTCCGCGGCCCGGACATCCATGCCATTTCACGTCGGCGCGCGCATAGGATCGTCTGACGTGCGCATCGCCCTCGTCGATTCCGGGATCGGCATGCTGTCGACCGCCGCCGCCCTCCGCGCGGCGCGCCCCGACGCCGACCTCCTGCTCTCCATGGACCCCGACCACATGCCGTGGGGGCCCCGCTCCCCCGAAGACATCATCGGCCGGGTGCTGGCCGGCGCCCGCGCCGCCCTGCCGTGGGGCCCCGACGCCGTGGTGGTGCCGTGCAACACCGCCTCCGTGCACGGCCTGGACGCCCTGCGCGCGGAGTTCGAGCCCGGTGTTCCGGTCATCGGCACCGTTCCGCCGATCAAGCCCGCTGCGGCGGGCGGCGGCCCCATCGCCGTGTGGTCGACCGTGGCCACCACCCGCAGCCGCTACCAGCGCGACCTGATCGACCGCTTCGCCGGGGACGCCGCGGTGGCGCCGGTCCCCTGCCCGGGGCTCGCGGAGGCGGTGGAGTCGGCCGACCCGGGCGCGGTGGCCGCGGCCGTGGCCGACGCGGCCGGGCGGACCCCGGCCGACGTCGCCGCGATCGTCCTGGGCTGCACCCACTACGACCTGGTGGGCACCGAGATCGCGGCGGCGCTGGGGAACCGGCCGACGCTGTTCACCGCCGCCCCGGCCGTGGCCGCGCAGACCCTGCGCCGCCTCGGCGCGGCGGCCGTGCCGGAGCGCCCGCGCACCGGCACGGTGGCGGTCCTGGCCAGTGGTCGGCCCGCCGCCCTGCCCGGCGCGGCCCTGGCCTATCCGGCGGGCGCCGCGCTGCGCTGACCGGCCGCGTCCGCGCCGCCCGGCGGGGTCAGGCCGGGGCGCGCGCGGCCACGGCCGCGTCGGTGAGCGTGCGCACCAGGGTGCGCACGCCCGCGGTGTCGTTGTCGTGCAGCAGGGTCTCCAGCAGGGCCAGCGCCGCCTTCTGGTCGCCGGGGGCGCGGCGGACGTGCCGCCACTGCTGTTCGGCCGCGGAGTCGGTGAGCATCAGGGTGCGGCCGACCTGGCCCAGCGCGTTGAGCAGCGCGGAGTCGTCGGGGCGGTGCGGCAGCGCGTCCACGACGAGGTCGGCCTGCCGCTCGGGGTCGACCCGTTCCGGGGGCTCGGCGCGGAGCAGGTCCAGCAGCCGGTCCGGCGGCGCGGGGGGTTCGACCAGCGGCACCCGGCGGGCCGAGGCGCGGGCCTCGGCGAGGTCGGCGGCGGCCTCGTCGGCGCGGCGCACCCGGCCGAGCGCGCGCCCGGCCCGCAGCAGCGCGGCGTCGGCCACCCACCGGGCGCCGCGCGCCGCCGCCAGCCGGGCCCCGGCCAGCGACAGCTCCAGGCAGGTGCGGTGCGCCCCCACGCGCTCGCTGTAGCGCGACCAGGTGGTGAGCGCGACCCCCAGACGCCAGTCGTTGGCCAGGGCGCCCTGCGCGGCGAGGTGTTCGGCGGCGTCGGCCCACGCCACCCGGAGCGCGGGGTGGGCGTCGGGTTCGCGGACGTCGGGCAGCGCGCCGGCGGCCTCGGCGACCGGGCGGCCGCCGGTGCGCGCCATCCAGGCGAGCAGCCGGGCGCGCTCGACGCGCGCCCGGCGCCGCACGGCCGCGCGCACGGCGCCGCCGGGCCACGCGGAGGGCGGCGCGGCCTCGACCCGCTCCACCACCGACAGGGCCTCGGCGTGCCGGTCCTGGTGGCGCAGCGCGCGGACGTAGCCGAACGCGTACTCCAGGGGGACGGTGCCGCCCGCCGCGCGGGACTCGGCGGCGCGGCGGTCGAGTTCGGCGACCGCCTCGTCGGGACGGTCGTCGTCGACGAGGGTGTCGGCGTGGGCGAGCGCCAGGTTCAGGTGGGCGGGGTGGTCGGCGCGCACGTGCGCGCGGGCCTCGGTCAGCAGCGCCGCACGGTCGACGGCGTGCCCGGGCCCGTCGATGGCCGCGTAGCAGGCCAGGACGGCCTCGGCGGCGCAGAACCCCGGCGGGCACGCGGGTGCCGCGCCGCCGCCCGGGTGGGCCGCGCGCAGCAGCGCCAGCGCGTCCGGCAGCGCGGCCGTGCCCTCGGCACGGTCGCCCACCCGGGCCGCCACCGGCCAGTGCTCGGCGAACACCGGCAGCCAGGCCGGGGCGTCGTCCGCGCGCGCGGCTCGGCGCAGCGCGGGCAGGGCGGCGGCGAGGCGGGCGACGTCGCCGTCGACCGCGAGGACGGGCAGGCGGGCCACGAGATCGGCGAGTTCGGGGTCGCCGGCGTCCCGGATCGCCCGGGCCGTCCCGGCCAGCCACGTCCACACGGTCATCGGCGCTCCCATCGTCAGCCGCGCACCGAACGTAGCAGCGCGGTCACCCGCCTGTACCGGAAACGGGGAAGTCCGCCGTCGTACCGGGCCGCTAGACTCGCAGTCGACGCGCGGGCGACGGCATGGCGCGAGGGTGACGGGAGCACGGCAGACATGGGTTGGCGAGACCGGTTCGGTTTGCGCAAGGCCAGACGGACGGGGCGGGCCCGCTTCGACCGCGCCGCCGAGGACTCCGACCTCACCGCGCTGCGCGACTTCGCCCGCAGCCGCACCGGCGTCGAGTTCTTCGTGGAGCCCGAGACCTTCGCCACCGCCACCACGGCCGTCGCGGTGGCCGCCAACGGCGAGTGGATCCGCCGCCGGGTGGGCTCGCCCGACGTCATCCGCAAGGTCGCCCGGAGCCTGCGCGCCCCCGTCTACGACGTGCTGGTCGTCGGCTACCCGCAGCGCATGCGCGACTGGACCGCCCGCAACAAGCGCGGCCTGTCCCTCGGCGACTGACCCCGCGGCGCGGCCCGCCGGGCCGGCTCCGCATCGGCGGGCGGCCGCGGCGATACTGTCGGGGAGGACCGGTCCGCATCCGCCGCGCGGGCCGCGGCCGGAAGGAAGTCGCGACCTCGCATGAGTGCCCAGGACAAGAGCGGCATGCCCCCGTGGCTGCCGCGGGCCATGTTCCTCGCCGTGTGGACGGTGATCGCCTTCGGCGTCGCCGCGTGGCTGTTCCTCCAGTTGCGGGGCCTGCTCGTCCTGCTGCTCATCTCGCTGTTCCTGGCCCTGGCGCTGGAGCCCGCGGTCAACTTCCTGCACCGGCACCGGTGGTCGCGCGGCGCCGCCACCGGCGCGGTGATGCTGAGCGGGCTGGTCATCGTCGTGCTGTTCTTCTCGGTCCTGGGCTCGATGCTCGTGGGCCAGGTCCTGGAGTTCGTCAACCAGGTGCCCGCCATGAGCCGGGGGCTGCTGAGCTGGGTGAACGCCACGTTCAACACCAGGTTCTCGCCCAACAACCTGCTCAGTGAGATCACCGACGCCACCGGGCTCATCGACCAGTACGCCACCAGCGTGGCCGAGAACGCCTGGGGCGCGGGCACCACCCTGCTCGTGCTGCTGTTCAACGGGCTGACGGTGGCCCTGTTCACCTACTACCTGACCGCCGACGGCCCCCGCTTCCGGCGCACCATCTGCTCGGTGCTGCCGCCCCGCACCCAGCGCGAGGTGCTGCGGGCGTGGGAGATCGCCATCGACAAGACCGGCGGCTACATCTACTCGCGGGCACTGATGGCGCTGGTCGCCACGGTCGCGCACTACCTGGCCCTGGTGGTCCTGGACATCCACTACGCGTTCGCGCTGGCCCTGTGGGTGGGCGTGCTCTCGCAGTTCATCCCGACCGTGGGCACCTACATCGGGGGCGCGCTGCCGGTGCTGGTGGCGCTCATGCAGGGGCCCTGGCCGGCCCTGTGGATGCTCGTGTTCATCACCCTGTACCAGCAGTTCGAGAACTACCTGCTCCAGCCCCGGATCACCGCCCGCACCCTCGACATGCACCCCGCCGTGGCGTTCGGGTCGGTCATCGCGGGGGCCGCGATCCTCGGCGCCCCCGGCGCCCTGCTGGCGCTCCCGGCGGGCGC
This sequence comes from Nocardiopsis trehalosi NBRC 14201, assembly GCF_001552555.1. Taxonomy (GTDB): domain Bacteria; phylum Actinomycetota; class Actinomycetes; order Streptosporangiales; family Streptosporangiaceae; genus Nocardiopsis_B; species Nocardiopsis_B trehalosi. The sequence continues at coordinate 26,060 of NZ_BCRK01000008.1, forward strand.
CAGCCTCCAGGCGTTCCTCGGGGTCTACATCCGCCGCTACACGGTCGCCGAGCACCCGCTGCTGGACGACGTCCCGGACGACGACGAGGAGCACGGCGCCGAGGGCCCCGGGGAGCCCGCGGCGCCGGCCGTGCCGGGCGGGGCGACCGCCGCCCCGCGCGGGGACGCCGCCCGCCGCGGCCCCGGGGCGTGAGCGGGTGCGGCCGCCGCGGAGCACGGGCCGACACGCTCCGTGTTCGCGTTTTGGCGCATTGATGACGACAGTTTGTAGGAACTCCTTCGGCGAACCGGTTCCCATAGCGGGGGTCGCCATCGCATACTCGCGTGGGAGGGGGACACACGCATGAAGCAGGATCTCACCGCTCTGTGCTGCGAGTGCGGCGCGAGCCGCAAGGTCAGCGACTACCGCGGCATAGGCGAGGCGCAATCCGCCTACGGGCTCGCCCGGTGCGTGGTGTGGCGGATGTGCCGGCCCTGCGGCTACCGCACGTACCACGCCTATCTGCGCCGCGACGCCGAACGCGACGAGCTGGAGGACGCGCTCAACCTGGACGACGCGCTCGCCGCCGAGGCCCTGGACGAGGAGATCGAGCAGCTGCGCCTGTGCGGCATCGACATCGGCCACGCCCCCGTGCCCGCGGTGTGGGACGGCCAGCCGGTGGGCATGGTCACCCAGCGGCTCACCGACCTGTCGTACGCCATCGTGCTCGACCCCAGCGCCTCGGTGGTGGCCCGGCTCAAGCTGATCGACCTGATGTGGAACGAGCTGTCCATCGGCGACCACGACGACCGGTGGTACATCCAGCACTCCGACGACGACACCCCCGGGTACGCGGTCCGGCTGTTCGGCTACCGCGTGCGCCGCTGACCCCGCCGGCTCAGCCCGGCACCGGGGCGGCCGCCAGCCGCCGCAGCGCGGCCCGCGCGACCTCGGGGTCGGTGGTGCCCCAGTAAGGCGGCAGCGACGCCCGCAGGAAGCCCCCGTAGCGCGCGGTGGCCAACCGGGGGTCGAGGACCGCCACGACGCCGCGGTCGTGGACCGACCGCAGCAGCCGCCCGGTGCCCTGCGCCAGGAGCAGCGCCGCGTGCGTGGCCGCCACCGCCATGAACCCGTTGCCGCCGCGCGCCCCCACCGCGCGCTGGCGGGCCGAGGCCAGGGGGTCGTCGGGGCGCGGGAACGGGATGCGGTCGACCACCACGAGCGACAGCGACGGCCCCGGGACGTCGACGCCCTGCCACAGCGACAGCGTGCCGAACAGGCAGCAGGCGGGGTCGTCGGCGAACTCGGCGACGAGCCGGCCGGTGGAGTCGTCGCCCTGGCAGAGGATGCGGAGATCGAGGCGTTCGCGCAGCTCCTCGGCGGCCTGGGTGGCGGCCCGCATGGACGAGAACAGGCCGAGCGTGCGGCCGCCCGCGGCCTCGATGAGTTCGGCGATCTCGTCCAGGTAGCCGGGGTCGAGGCCGTCGCGGCCGGGCGGCGGCAGGTGCCGCGCGACGTAGAGGATGCCGCTGCGGGCGTGATCGAAGGGCGACCCGACGTCGAGCGCCCGCCAGCGGGGTTCGCCGGCGGAGGTGGGGTCGTCGGTGCCGGGCGGGTCGTCGGTGGTCTCGCGGCCCAGCCCCCACTGCCCGGCGAGCCCGCCGAACGAGCCGCCGAGGGCGAGGGTGGCGGAGGTCAGCACGGCGGTGCGGTCGCCGAACAGCTTCTCGCGGAGCAGCCCGCCGACGCCCAGCGGCGCCACCTGCAGGCTCGGCGGCTGCTTGGGACCCTTGGCCAGCCAGACGACGTCGGTGCGGTCGCGCAGCGGCGGTTCGACGGACTCCAGGACGCGCACCGCGGTGTCGTGGACGTCCTCCAGGGCCGCCAGGGCGAGCTTGCGGGCGGTGGCGGAGTCGGGGTCGCCCTCGGTGCCGGTGGACTTGACGGCGGTGAGGCAGGCGTGGGCGGCGTCGCGGACGCTCGCGACCGCGCCGGCCAGCGGGTCGGGCAGGTGGTCGAGGCGGCCGGAGCCGGCGTCGGCGAACATCAGCGCCAGACCGTCGGCGGCCTCGCTCAGGCGCTCGGTGAGGCCGGGTTCGACCAGCCGTCCGGCGCGCTTGGCCGCGGTGGTGATGACGCGCTCGCCGAGGACGCCGGTGGCCACGGAGGTGACCCGGTCGACCAGGTCGTGGGCCTCGTCGACGACGAGCAGCCGGTGCTCGGGCAGCAGCTGGTAGCCCTGGAGGGCGCTGATGGCGAGCATGGCGTGGTTGGTGACGACGACGTCGACGCCCCCGGCGTCGGCGCGCGCCTGCTCGGCGAAGCACTCCTGGCCGAACGGGCAGGCGGCGGCGCCCACGCACTCGTTGGCCGACACCGACACCTGCCGCCAGGCGAGGTCGCTGACGCCGGGCACGAGTTCATCGCGGTCACCGGTGGCGGTGGTGTCGGCCCACTCGTGCAGCCGCTTGACCTGGCGGCCGAGCGAGGAGAGCTGGCGGGGGTCGAACAGCTCGGCCTCGTCGGGTTCGGCGTCGCCGGCGGTCTGCAGCCGGTGCCGGCACAGATAGTTGCGGCGGCCCTTGAGGATGGCGAACGCGGGGGTGCGCGGCAGGTGCGGCGCCAGCGCCTCGGCCAGGCGGGGCAGGTCGCGGTCGATGAGCTGGCGCTGCAGCGCGATGGTGGCGGTCGACACGACCACCGTGGAGTCGGTGGCCATGGCGTGGCGGATGGCCGGGACGAGGTAGGCGAGCGATTTGCCGGTGCCGGTGCCCGCCTGGACCACCAGGTGCTCCTGGTCGGTGAAGGCGGAGTCGACGGCCGCGGCCATGGTGGCCTGGCCGTCGCGGCGCGTGCCGCCCAGGGCGGAGACGGCGGCGTCCAGCAGGGTGTCGACGTCGGGGAGATCAGCCACGGATGCGACAGTACCGCCCCGTGCCGACGCCCGGGCGCCGTCGTCCACAACCGCCCCGGCGCGGGCGCGGGGCGGAGCTGTCGGCGCCGACCGACCGGGTGGCCGGGTCAGCCGGGCGGGCCGGCCGGGCCGCCGCGCCGCTCCCCGGGGGCGCCGGGCTGCGGCCGGTCCCCCATCGCGGCGAGGGGGTGGTGCAGGTCCCACGCCGGGCGGTCACCGCGCACGCGCGGCAGCGACGCGAAGTTGTGCCGGGGCGGCGGGCACGAGGTGGCCCACTCCAGCGAGCCGCCGTACCCCCACGGGTCGTCGGTGCCGACCAGGGCGGCGTTGCGCGCCGCCCACCACACGTTCCAGCAGAAGACCAGCGTGGACGCCCCCAGCAGGAACGACCCGACGCTGGAGACGGCGTTCAGGGCGGTGAACCCGTCCTCGGGCAGGTAGTCGGCGTAGCGGCGCGGCATGCCCTGGGCGCCCAGCCAGTGCTGCACCAGGAACGTGCCGTGGAAGCCCGGGAACAGGGTCCAGAAGTGGAGGCGGGCGAGCCCTTCGTGCAGTCGGCGGCCGGTGAACTTCGGCCACCAGAAGTAGAAGCCGGCGAACATGGCGAACACGACGGTGCCGAACAGCACGTAGTGGAAGTGGGCCACGACGAAGTAGGAGTCGTGGACGTGGAAGTCCAGCGGCGGCGAGGCGAGGAGCACCCCGGTCAGCCCGCCGAGGAGGAACGTCACCAGGAACCCGACCGCGAACAGCATCGGGCTGGCGAAGACGAGCTGTCCCCGCCACATCGTGCCGATCCAGTTGAAGAACTTGATGCCCGTGGGGACGGCGATGAGGAAGGACAGGAAGGAGAAGAACGGCAGCAGCACCGCCCCGGTCGGGAACATGTGGTGGGCCCACACGGTCATGGACAGGCCGGTGATGGCGATGGTGGCCCCGACCATGCCCTTGTAGCCGAAGATCGGCTTGCGGGAGAACACCGGGATCACCTCGGTGACGATGCCGAAGAACGGCAGCGCGACGATGTAGACCTCGGGGTGGCCGAAGAACCAGAACAGGTGCTGCCACAGGATCGCCCCGCCGGTCGCGGGGGCGAAGACGTGCGCGCCGAGCATCCGGTCCGCGCCCAGCCCGGCCAGCGCCGCGGTCAGCACCGGGAACGCCAGGAGCACCAGCAGGGAGGTGAACAGGACGTTCCAGGTGAAGATCGGCAGCCGGAACATGGTCATGCCCGGGGCGCGCATGACCGTGATCGTGGTGACGAAGTTGACCGCGCCCAGGATGGTCCCGAGGCCCGCGACGAGCAGGCCGAGCACCCACAGGTCGCCGCCGAGCCCGGGCGAGCGCACGGCGTCGGACAGCGGGGTGTAGGCGAACCAGCCGAAGCTCGCCGCCCCGCCGGGGGTGAGGAACCCGGCCATCACCGTCAGGCCGCCGAACAGGAACAGCCAGTAGCTCAGCATGTTCAGGCGCGGGAACGCGACGTCGGGCGCGCCGATCTGCAGGGGCATGATCGCGTTGGCGAACCCGGCGAACAGCGGGGTGGCGAAGAGCAGCATCATCACCGTGCCGTGCATGGTGAACAACTCGTTGTACTGCTGGGCCGTGACGAGCTGCGCGCCCGGCCAGAACAGTTCGGCCCGGATGACCATGGCCATCGCGCCGCCGGCGGCGAAGAAGGCGAAGGCCGTGATGAGGTAGAGGTGGCCGATGACCTTGTGGTCGGTGGCGGTCAGCCACCGCACGATCGCGCGGCCCTTGGCGCCCGCGGCGGGCGCCGCCGCGGCCGTGTCCGGCGCGGCCGGCCGCGCGGTCGGGGTCATGGGTGGTCCGTTCCGTCCGGAGGTGGGAGCCCCCCGCCCGCGCCGCGGGCCCGGCCCGGCGGCCGGCGGTCGGGCGGGCTCCGCCGACGGCCCCATGTTCGCCCACGCACCCGCGCCGCACCACGCGACGCGCGCACACCACTACTCCCCGTGGCCCCGATCGCCCCGGCGGCGCCGGCTACCGGCGCGGACGCCCGGACCGGCCGTCGACCGCGCTCGACCGCACCCCCCGGCTCACCGCACGGCAGGACCGGACACCCGCACCGCCACTCCCCCGCGGCGCCGACCGTCCCGCCACACCGGGCGCCGGCTCGGGCACCGCACCGGCCGTCAGCCGCGCTCGACCGTGATCTCCAGGTCGTCGTGCAGGAAGCAGAAGTGGTCGCGGACCTCGCGGCCGTCCTTCAGCGGGTCCGGCAGCGTCCACGCGACGTCCGGGATCTCGCGGTCGCCGACGCGCAGCGTCCAGTACGCGGCCCGGCCCTTGTACGGGCAGTAGGCGGTGGTGGCGCTGGGCACGAGCAGGTCGCGGCGGACGTCCCCCGGCGGCAGGTAGAGCCGGTTCGGCAGCCCGGTCTCGGAGAGCACCTGCGGCGCCGACGTCTGGGCGACGACGGTGTCGCCGAGCGCCACGCGGACCCGCAGCGACGACGGGCGCACGTCGACCCGGTGGAACGGGTCGCGCAGGTGGCCGTGGACCTCCTCGTCCTCGTCGAACCAGGAGTCGGCGGCCTCCCAGTACAGGGCGGACAGGCCGCGCAGCCACGCCGCCTCGGGGTTCGGGTCGGGGTAGGACCACACGGCGTTCTCGACCGTGCGGCCGCCGACGCTCAGGTGGTGGTACACGGCGTCGCCCTTGAACGGGCAGTGCGTGGTGTGGTCGCTGGGTTCGAGCGCCGACGCGAGCAGGTCCTCCGTGGGCACGTAGAGCTGCGGCATCAGCCGCGTCTCGTGGAGCAGGCTGCCGCGGTCGGAGTCGAGCACGGTGGTCCCGCCGACCGCGGCCCGCACCCGGCGCGGGAACGGGTGCAGGTAGAGGGCGTGCTTCGGGGAGTCGAGCGTGTAGTTGACGGTCGTGGGCGCGTTGACGGCGAGCGGCCCCCCGCCGAAGGTCAAGGACATGCCGGTCTCCTTCACCGCTGTTCGGGCATCAGCGGGGGTCCTACCCGCCGCGGCGGATGTTCACCGCCGTTGCGGTGGGCCGACGTCGTCGCCGTCGAACCCGGATTTGCGGCTCCGGCCCAGGTAGATGGCCGCTGCGCCGCCGCCGACGGCGGCGAGCCCGGCGCCGACGAGGCCGAAGAGCGCCGACCCGGCGACGGGCAGGCTGCCGTCGGGGCGCGGCGGCGCGGTCCCGGGGGTCCAGGTGCCCTCGGTGGGCGTGCCCGCGGCCGACGGCGACGGGCTGGGCGCGGGGTCGGGGGTCGCGGGCGGGGACGACGGGCTGGGCGCGGCGTCGGAGGGGCTCGGCTCGGCGGGCTCGGAGCGGTCGGCGTCGGGGGTGAGCGTGGTGCCGGGCGAGGCGGCGGGGCCGCTGCTGTGCACCCCGGCGGAGGCGAGGTCGAGCCGGTACTCGGTGGTGCCGGTGCGCCGGCCCTGGGCGTCGACCTCGGCGGCCTCGAACCGCAGGGCGAGGCCGGCGGTGGCGGTGGTGGCGTGCGCGGCGCCCTCGGTGAGGGCGGCGGCGTGCTGCTCGACGCTGACCTCCAGGACCGCGGTGCCGCCGTTGTCGAGCGGGCGGCTGAAGGTGGCCTCGTAGGAGCCGTCGGCGAGGTCGGCGTCCTGGCCGAGGACGCGGAGCCCTTCGACGGTGATCTCGGCCTCGGCGCCGGAGCCCGCGGTCCACTCGGCGGTGGAGGCGGCGGCGTCGAGGGTGACGAGGTCGTCGGCGCCGAAGGCGTCGGCGACCGTGCCGCCGGGTTCGGCGACGGGCGCGCAGGAGGGGTCGAAGCGGAGGCCGGACACGGCGGCCGTCGACCGCAGCGCGGTGTCGCTGCGTTCGGCGGCGGCGTCGGCGGCGGCGGGCGGCGCGGTGAAGTGCTCGGCGCCGCCGACCCCCTGGTGGTCGTCGCCCCAGGTGGCGGTGTCGGCGTGGCCGGCGCGGTCGGTGTCGACGTCCCCGACGACCCCGTGCCCGCACCACTCCACCGCGGCGATGCGGCCCGTGGCGACGTGGGCGCCGCCGGTACCGGGCGCGGTGGGGTCGGCGGCGGCGGGGACCGCCACCGCCAAAGCTCCCGCCACCGCGCAGGCGCCCGCCACGGCGGCGAGGCGCCGCGCCGGACGGGGCGGACGGTACCGGGAGGGGGGACTCGGGGTCACGGCTGTCCTCTGTTGTGTCGAAGACCGCCGGCGGCGGACGCCGTGCGGAGGGGGGATTTCGACGCGGACCGATCGGAGCCGGGGGGTGTACTCGGACTCGAATCTATAATGCGCCTCCGCGCGCCGGGAAACACCGTCGAACCGGAAACCGCCCCCGTGAAGGGCCGTGATCCGGCATCGGGGACGGGAAGCGCAGGTCAGCACGGCCCGTACACGACGGACCGAAATCGGAACGGACCGCAACCGCAAACGGTTCCGGCCCGGCCGGTTCCGGCCAATCACCCCCGGACCGCCTCCCCACAACGGAATCGGAACCCCGCCCGCCGCCCGCGGACCCGACCGGCACGCAGCCCCCCATGCCCGATAAGGGAACGGCGCGCCGGGCATTTCCGGTCCCGACCCCATGCCCTCGGAGGAGCGACGAGGCCCGGGCTCGCCAGGCCAGGTCGGCCCCGGCCCAACCGGGCTATCCGGGGGGATGCCCCTCAGGAGGAACGCCGAGACGACTCGGCTCGGAGGAGCAGGGGCGGCCGACCGCACCGGGGCCCGGGGAAACGACGAGACGACCCGGGCTCGTAAGAGCGGGGTCGTCTCGGAGTGGAGTGGAGCTATGGGGATTCGAACCCCAGACCTCCTCCATGCCATGGAGGCGCGCTACCAACTGCGCCATAGCCCCGTGAACGCAGGGTCCAGTGTATCGGACGCGCGGGGGCGGCGCGGACCTGCGCGGACCCCGCCGGCCCCGCGGTCACCGGGCCGGGCGCCGCCGTCAGGCCGTCAGGCCGTCAGGCCGTCAGGCCGTCGCTCGGATCATCGGGCCCCGCTGCCCCCGGCGTGCTCAGTCGGCCCTCCCGCCCGCCGCGCGTCGGGCGCGGTGGGACAGGTCGGCGAAGGCGTCCCGCAGCGCGTCCGGGCCGACCACCTCGATATCGCCGTCGAAGCGCGCCAGTGTCGCCGCGAGGGCGGCCCAGGACCAGGAGCCCATGACCACCCGGGTCCGGGCCGGGCCGACCTCCTCGACGAGGGCGTCGGCGGCGAACGGCGCCACCCGCGCGGCCGGGAGGTCGAGCACCACCTCGCCGCGGCACGGCCAGGCGTCCACGCTCTCGGAGCCCTTGAACCGGGCCGACAGGAAGGCGGCGACGTCGCCCCCCGGCACCTCCCGGGGGACGAAGCGCGGCCCGTTGGGGACGCGGAGCGTCATCCGGTCGGCGCGGTGGATGCGCCACTCCCCGGCCTCCGGGTCCCAGCCGACGAGGTACCACCGCCCGCCCCGGACCACGAGGTGGTGGGGCTGCACCCGGCGCGGCGGCCGGAGGCCCCCGTCGTCCGGCCGGGTCGGCGACCGGTAGTCGAACCGCACCTCCTCCGCGGAGCGGATGGCGGCGCTCAGCGCGAGCAGCACGCCGGTGTCGGCCTGCGGGCCGCGCCCGCGCCCCGCCGCCTCGACGGCGGTGACCTCCAGGGCGTCGACGCGGCGCCGCAACCGGGCCGGTAGGACCTGGCGGACCGTCGCCAGCGCGCGGGCGGCGGCCTCTTCGATGCCCGCTCCCGTCCCCACCGCGATCCGCAGCGCCACGGCGAGCGCGACCGCCTGCTCGTCGTCGAACAGCAGGGGCGGCAGCTCGCTGCCGGCCGCGAGCCGGTACCCGCCGTCGGGCCCCTTGACCGCCGTGACGGGGTAGCCGAGCCCGCGCAGGCGGTCGACGTCGCGCCGCACCGTGCGTTCGCTCACGCCCAGCCGCTCGGCGAGCAGGTCGCCCGGCCAGTCGCGGCGGACCTGCAGCAGGGACAGCAGCGAGAGCAGGCGGGCGGAGGTCCCGGACGAGGACGTGGTCGGCATGGTCCCCAGGCTGCCACAGGTAGCGGACGATCCCTGTCCGGTACTGCTGCGAGAGTCGCTGTCGTCGCCGGAGACCTCCGGCGGACCAGACCACTGCTGTGAAGGACCGGACCACCATGTCGGTTAACGCTGTCGCCCACCTGAACTTCCACGGCCAGGCCCGCGCGGCCCTGGAGTTCTACCAGTCGGTCTTCGGCGGGCGCACCGCCATCGCCACCTACGGCGACTTCGGCATGCCCGCTGAGGCGCCCGGCGCCGCGAACGTGGTGTTCGGCGAGGTCGTCGCGGACAACGGCTTCCGGGTCATGGCCTACGACGTGCCCGGCCCGGACGCGCCGATCGTCCAGGGTGCCCCCACCACGCGCCGCGAGAACGGCGCCACGATCACCGAGGAGCCGTTCTTCCTCTCCGTCCGCGGCGAGACGGTGGAGGAGGTCGAGGCGCTGTGGAAGGGTCTCGCCGAGGGCGCGACGGTCATCGAGGAGTTCGGGCCGGCCCAGTGGGCGCCGGCCTTCGGGATGCTGACCGACCGCTTCGGCGTCACCTGGATTCTCGACGTCGCCGCCGAGTACACCCAGTCCTGACGCCCGACCGACCCCCCGCCCGGGGCGCGGCCCGGACCCGCCGCGCCCCGGCGGACCCACGGAGGAGGACCACCCCTCATGCGAATGCGTCCGCTCGGCCGCACCGGCATCAAGGTCAGCCCCTACACCCTGGGCACCATGCGCTTCGGGCGCGCCGGCAACCCCGACCACGAGGCGTGCGTGCGGATCATCCACCGCGCGCTGGACGCCGGGATCAACGTCATCGACACCGCCGACGTGTACAGCGGCGACGGCGAGTCCGAGCGGATCGTCGGGAAGGCGCTGCGCGGCCGCCGAAACGACGTCGTCGTCGCCACCAAGTTCAACGGCCCGATGGGCACGGACCCCAACCGGCGCGGCAACTCCCGCCGCTGGATCGTCTCCGCCGTCGAGGCGTCGCTGCGCCGCCTCGGCGTCGACCACATCGACCTCTACCAGATCCACCACCCCGACCCCGATACCGACATCGAGGAGACGCTGGGCGCCCTGACCGATCTGCTCGCCGCCGGCAAGGTGCGGGCCATCGGGCACTCCAACCTGCCGGCCGCCGAGATCGTGGAGGCCCAATGGGTGGCCGAGCGGCGCGGACTGGCCCGGTTCCGGACCGAGCAGCCGCACTACTCGATCCTCAACAGGGGAGCCGAACGCGACGTCTTCCCGGTCTGCCGCCGCTACGGTCTGGGCGCCCTGGTGTGGAGCCCGCTGGCGATGGGGCTGCTCACCGGGCGGTTCCGCCGGAGCGGCGGCGAGCCGGTCTCGGCCGACCACGTGCAGTGGGTCCCCCGGCACATGACCGATGAGCGCAAGCGCGACGCGGTCGAGGCCCTGCTGCCGGTCGCCGAGGAGGCCGGGCTCCCCCTGGCCCACCTCGCGCTGGCGTTCGCCATCGCCCATCCCGCGGTGACCTCGGCGATCATCGGGCCGCGCACCATGGAGCAGCTGGACGACCTGCTGGCCGGGGCCGGCACCGTCCTGGACGACGGCGTGCTCGACCGCATCGACGCCGTCGTCCCGCCGGGGACCGACCTCGGCCCGATCGACGTGGCCTACGTGCCGCCGCACGTCCAGGACGCGGACCTGCGCCGCCGCACCGCGGGCGACCGCGCAGCGGCGTGAGGCGCGTCGGCGCGGCGTGACCGCCCCGGAGCGCCCGGCTCCAGGGCCTCCGTCCGGTGCGGAAAGCGGAAGGGCGGCCCGGTGACCGGGCCGCCCTTCGCGGGACGACGCCCTTCCACCTCGTCGGCGGAGCGCTCTACGGCTCCGATGACGCGCGGACCCATCCGCTGCCCGCCGGAGACCACCCGAACACCGCGTCTCCCTTCGTGCTGGGAGAGCGGTTCGCGGACCTCGCCCTCGCGGACGGCGGGGCGGTGTCACACCGCGGCGGCCAGCCGACGTGCGATGCCGGTGGTGAGCCCGTCGGGACGCCCGTGCGTCGTGAGCACGAGCCGGAGCCGTCCGCCGTGGGTGAGGACGCCGAGGATGCGTTCATCGTCGACCTGGGTGGTCATCGTCGGTCCCCAGATCGCGGCGGCGGTGGACGTGTCCTCTCCCGAGACGCCGAGATTGGTGATCTCCAGGTCGGCTGACGTCGCGGCGAGCATCGCCGCCTCCGCCTCCGCGGCATCGCGGGGGTGGAGCGACGCGAGCATCGCGACGGCCTCTCGTGCGTGGTCGCGGGCGAACCGCAGCTGTGCGGTCGCGTCACGCGCCCGTGACCAGAGGCCGTCGTCCGCTGACGCACGGAACGTCACGGTGGTCGCGACGAAGCGGTTGACGAGGTCGTCGTCGAGGCCCGAGGAGCGGAGATCGATGGGTACGTTGATGCGGACCTGCTCTGCTCCCGGACGTTCGAGCAGTTCCAGCGCACCGGCCGCGCAGAGCGCGCCCTGCACCGTCGAGTCGTGCTCGCGTGCCGTGGTGCGAAGGCGTTCCGTGGTGAGCTGGTCCAGCTCGGCGATCTCGATGCCGGGTGCCGCGGCGTCGAACGGTCGGAGCGTTCCAGGTTCGGGCACCGGCTGTTCGGCCGACCCGTCGTCGACGGAGGGCGCCGCTGCCGGGGGCAGACGGTGCAGGAGATCCTCCTGCGCGTCCGGCACCGGGCGCGGGTGCAGCGTTCGGCCGGCGAGCAGGGCGAGCAGGTCGCGAGCCGCCCGCAGCGCTCCGCGTCCATCCGCGATCTGGTGGGAGAACGTCAGCAGCACGACCGACCCGTGCTTCCCGCCGTCGTCGGTGAGCAGCGTCGCCCGCGCCAGCGGGCTGCCGGCGGGGTCGATGGGGCGGGTCTGTTCGGTGGCGGCCTCGGTGCGCCAGTCGCCGCCCTCCACGTGCCTGACGGGGATGGTGGCGTCTGCGCGATGGAAGGCCGGACGTTCACCACCTCGGTCGATGCGGGCCGCCAGCAGCGGATGCGCGGCTTGCAGCTCGGCCAGCGCCTGCGTCAGTCGGCCAGGCGGAACGGACGAAGCCAGCTCGATGGCGAGCGAGAATTGCACCGGGTTGCGGGAGATGTACAGGTCGATGATGTGCTCGAACGCTCCGAGCGGACGCAGGATGGAGGATGCGTGGGACGTGTCGATGGGATTCTCCGTGTCGTCGTGAGGTGATGCGCGGCGGGGCCGGGCGGCCCACCGCCAGGCGAGCGGGTCGATCGGCCCCGCGCCGGCCTCGGCGGGCATGGGGTGCGGGCAGGCGAGGAGGCGCTCGGCAGAGAGTCCGGTCGGACGTCGTGGACCGGGTCGTGGGGCGGCTCGACCTCGTGCGGGCCCGCGACCACGGTGTCCACCCGGACCCGTTGCATCGAGAAGAAGTGTCGCGATGAGCCTGTGCTCGCCCCCGCTCGCGCGGAGACGGCGCACACACCGCGCCACCGGGTCCTCCCTGAATAGGGTCGCGGCAGCGTTCACGGTCGCGTCTCGTGCCGCGACGCGGTCTCGCCCGTCCTACCCCTCTCGCTTCTAATACAGTGTGCTACTGTTCCGCGGACAAACTATCACGGCGTACTAGAGACGGTGTGCGGAGACCTCCGGTCCCCGGCTTCGAGCTCGGCGTCTCCACCGCGGGCACGCGGTGGACGACGCGCACGTCCGACCGGCCCACAAGCCGTCCGACGCCCCCGACGCGGCCGCCGCGAACGGCGGTCGGCCGAGCACCTGCACCAGTCGCCGCAGCCGCGGCATACGAACGAGCAGGAGACACCATGCAGGAACGCCGCCACTGGGACACGCTGGCGAGCACGCTGACCCGATCGATCGAGGGGCGGGTGATCCAGCCCGCGGACGAGTCCTTCGAGTCGTCCGCCGCTCTATGGAGCGCGCACCCGACGCGGCGCCCGGCGCTCATCGCACAGGTGGCGAACGCCGCGGATGTGCGGCGCGTGCTGCGGAGCGTCCCCCTTGAGGTGCCGGTAAGCGTGCGCGGCCGAGGTCATGACTGGGCGGGCAGAGCGCACGCCGAGGGTGGCGTCACGCTCGATCTCTCCCGGATGCGCGGCGTCCAGATCGATGCGGACGCACGGACCGCCCGCGTGCAAGGCGGAGCGCGGCTGGACGATCTGATCGACGCCGCCGGCGAGCACGGTCTCGTCGCGGCGGTCGGCACCGTCAACGAGGTCGGCGTCACCGGGCTCACCCTCGGCGGAGGATACGGCCCCTATCTCGGCACCCTCGGTCTCGCCGCAGACGCCATCGTCTCGGCCGAGGTGGTACTGGCCGACGGGTCGATCACGACCGCGTCGGCGGAGGAGAACGCCGACCTCCTGTGGGCGCTCCGCGGCGCGGGCGGGAACTTCGGCGTCGTCACCTCGCTCGATATCGCACTGGCGGAGCTGCCCGGCATGCTCGCCGGTGTCATCGCGTTCAGCACCACCGAGCTGCGGCAGGTGCTCACCGCCCTCGACCGACTCCTCCCCACCGTCCCGGACCGGCTCGCGATCAGTCCCGCGATCGCCGGCGGTCCCGACGGCGGCCCGGCGCTGCTCCTGGCGGTGCACTGGAGCGGCGACGCGGATGAGGGCGCCCCGTGGGTGCGGGAGGTCGAACGGCTCGGGACGCCCCTCATGTCCACGGTCGGCCCGGCCACACCGGCACAAGCCCTCCACGCGCTCGACGGGATGTTCCCCGCGGGACGGCACTACACACTCCGCACCGCGTCCCTCACCCGCCTGACACCCGCTGTCGCCGAGGTGCTGGCGGACGGCGAGCGGCGCCGCACGTCGCCACTGAGCGCCGTGAACATCCATCACTTCCACGGGGCCGCCACCCGCGTCAGCGCCGACCACTCGGCGTGGGCGCTTCGGGAGCCGCACCTCATGGTCGAGGTCATCGCGGCCACCACGGATGCCGAGGGACACGACGAGCAGATCGCGTGGGCGGATCACCTGCTCGACGCGTTGCGACCGCTCGCCCTCTCCGCCGCCTACCCGAACCTCCTCGCACCCGGCGACGACGAACGCGCAGCGGGCGTCTACGGCGACAACCTCACCCGCCTGCACGCCGTGAAGCGCGACGTGGACCCGGCAGGCCGGTTCTCCGGCATTCCCATCGGGATCCGCGGCCGACTGTAGACGGCGGCGTCCGGAATGCCATGGATGTTCGGGATCGCGACGGCGGGCGGCGGACCCGCGGTCGCGCCGGAACGATCGATCTCCGGGTGGGTGGTCAGGGTGCCGTGGCGGGGCTCGGGGTTCCGGCCAGCGCGGACGTCACGGCGTGGACGGCGAGGCGGAGTGTCTCCGTTTCGGTCTCGACCCGCACCGCGTCAGCGGGTAGGGCGCGTTCCGTCATGAGGCCGGTGACCACTGTCATGAGGAACCGCGCCCGTTGCTCGATCGCGCCCGCGGGAATCGCGCCCTCTTCGACGAGAGTGGCCAACCATCGCTCGATGCGGTGGCGGCCCATGCGCTCGAGCGCGAGGTAGGTGGTGGTGTCGTCGTCGGAGGGAGCAGAAGCGACGTACGCGTCGTACACCGCCCCCCAGGCCCGTCGCGCACGGTCGCCGGTGCCCACTTGCGCGAGGAGCAGGCGCAGACCCGTGATGAGACGCTCGTTCGGCGTCCTCGTGTGGTCGTTGATCGGGTCGTCGGGAATGTCGACGTCGTAGAGCCCGGCGATCACCGTGTCGATGAGGGCCCGCTGCGTGGGAAAGAAGTGCCGCAACGAGCCCGTGCTCACCTGCGCGCGGGCGGCGACCGCGCGAACGCTCAAGCGCGCGGTCGGGTTCTCGCCGAGCATCGTCGCCGCGGCGATCAGGATCTTGTCACGCGTCCCCGGCTCCTTCGGCGCAGCGTCCATGGTGGCCCTCCTCCCGACAACCTTGTACCACCATCCGCTGCGGCCGGTGCGGGTCGCGGCCGATCGTGTCCGGTCCACGTACCGGCCCGGTGACGTCTACCGTCACTCGGTCTGCTCCGGCCGGCACTCCAAGCGCGCCGCCCGCGGCGCCCGTGCGACCAGGCCAACGCCCTCAACCGGGCCCAGAACGCCGACAAGGCCCGAACCCGGGCCAACGATTCCGTTGGCAGGGGTTCGAGCCTTGTGCGCCGGGTGGAGCTATGGGGATTCGAACCCCAGACCTCCTCCATGCCATGGAGGCGCGCTACCAACTGCGCCATAGCCCCGTGCGACACACCGACTCTACCGGATCGCGGCGGGTGCTCGCGCCGGACGCGGCCGCCCCTCCCCCCGCCACCCGCAATAAGCTGGGGGCGTGTCCTCATCGAAGCTCGAAATCCAGATGCTGCACGACCGGCTGCTCGTCCGCGAACTGCCGGAGAAGGGTGAGCGCCGCAGCAGCGGCGGCCTGGTCATCCCCGACACCGTGAAGATCGCCACCCGGCTGGTGTGGGGCGAGGTCTGCGGGGCGGGCACCGGCGTCCGGCACGTCAAGGCCGGCGACCGGGTCCTGTTCGACCCGGAGGACCAGAGCGAGGTCGAGCTGCACGCCGAGCGCTACCTGGTCCTGCGCGAGCGCGACGTGCACGCCGTCGCCAACGAGGCCCCCGAACGCGGGACCGGCCTGTACCTGTGATCCGCCCGGGCGTCCGCACCCCCTTGCGGGCGCCCGCCCCCACCAGCCCCAGGGGGTTCGCTCCCGGCCGCAGGGGGTGTCCTCCCAGGGATTCCGGGGGTCGTCCCCCGGGGGAAACGACCAGACGACCGCGCGAGGCGGACCAGCCCGGCACCAGCCACAGGGGGTGTCCTCCCGGGGGTCCGGGGGTTGTCCCCCGGGCAAAATGACGAGACGACCGCGCGAGGCGGCTCTGCCGCCGAGCACAGTCGTCCCGGAGTCGAGTGGAGCTATGGGGATTCGAACCCCAGACCTCCTCCATGCCATGGAGGCGCGCTACCAACTGCGCCATAGCCCCTGATGGGTGCCGTCCGGGCGGGGCCCAGCGACACCGCAACAATAGCGGAATCCGGCGGCGGCGTCGAAACGGTTTCCCGTGCGGACGCCCGTCCGCCGGCCCGGGGTCTAGCGGTCGTCGCCGAGCACGCGCTCCTCGGGGAGGCTGGCGGCGTTGTGTTCGAGCAGCCGCCAGCCGCCGGTGCGGTGCGGGCCGAGCACCGACCACGAGCAGTTGCCGAGCGGCCCGAGCGCCTGGCGCTGCTCGGGGAGCAGGCCGATCATGGCGTTGATCCCGGCGCGCAGGGCGGCGCCGTGCCCGACCACGACCAGCAGGCCGTGGTCGGGCACCCGGGGCAGCGCCCGGAGGATGGCGTCGCGCACGCGCTCGCCGACGGCGGAGAGGTCCTCGCCGTCGGGGATGTCCATGCGCGCGTTCTCCTCGGGCCAGCGCGCGCGGATCTCGCTGTTGGTCAGGCCCTCCCAGGAGCCGCCGAACCGCTCACGCAGGCCCTTGTCGTACTCGACGGTGAGCCCGGTGTGCTCGGCGAGGAACCCGGCGGTGTCGGCGGCCCGCCGCAGGTCCGACGCGACGATGGCGTCGGGGCGCAGGGTGGCGAGCAGCGCGGCGGCGCGCCGCGCCTGGGCCAGACCGGTGTCGTCGAGCGGGATGTCGGTCTGCCCCTGGAACCGCTTCTCGGCGTTCCAGGCCGTGCGCCCATGGCGCCAGCAGATCACACGGCGGGTCTCGTCGGGCTCGGGCACGGGCGGGTCTCCTGACCGGTGGGTGGGCTGGCGGTGCGGTGGGTCAGTCGGCGTCGTCGCGCCGGCGGCCCTTCGCGGATTCGGGGAGGGGGATCTCCGGGCAGTCCTTCCACAGCCGTTCGAGGCCGTAGTGCCCGCGCTCCTCCTCGTGCTGGATGTGCACGACGAACTCGACGTAGTCCAGCAGCACCCAGCGGCCGTCGCGTTCGCCCTCGCGGCGCACGGGCTTGGCGCCGGCGACGCGCAGCCGCTCCTCGACCTCGTCGACGATGGACCGCACCTGGCGGTCGTTGGGCGCGGAGCAGAGCAGGAACGCGTCGGTGATGACGAGCTGGTCGCTGACGTCGTAGGCGATGATCTCCTGCGCGAGTTTGTCGGCCGCCGCCTCGGCGGCGATGTTCACGAGCTCGACGGCCCGGTCCGTGGCGGTCACGATGTAGCGGATGCCTCCCGTGGGCCCCTACCCGGCGGATGCGTCGAGGTAGAGCCCGGTCTTGTTGATGTAGCGGACGATACCGTCGGGGACGAGGTACCAGATGGGTTCGCCCTTGCGGACGCGTTCCCGGCACTCGGTGGACGAGATGGCCAGGGCCGGAATCTCGACCAGGCTGACCTTCCCGTCGGGCAGACCGGAGTCGGTGAGCCGGTGGCCGGGACGGTTACAGCCTACGAAATGCGCGAGTTCGAAGAGTTCATCCACGTTGTGCCAGCTCAGGATAGCGCCCAGAGCGTCGGCACCGGTGATGAAGAACAGCTCCACCTCGGGCGGGTGGATGCGGCGGAGTTCGCGCAGCGTGTCGATGGTGTAGGTGGGCCCTTGGCGGTCGACCTCGATGCGGCTCACCCGGAACTGGGGGTTCTCCGCGGTCGCGATGACCGTCATGAGGTAGCGGTCCTCGGGCGGCGCGACCTTGTCGGGGTCCTTCTGGTAGGGCCGGCCGGTGGGGACGAAGACGACCTCGTCCAGCCGGAAGAGGTGGGCGACCTCGCTGGCCGCCACGAGGTGGCCGTGGTGGATCGGGTCGAAAGTGCCGCCCATGATCCCGACGCGCCGGGGGGTGCCGTCCGGTTGCTTCACCACTGCCACTCCGTTTCGTCCCGGATGCCGGGTTCTCTCCGGCACCGCCGAGGGTAACCGACCGGCCCGGCCGCCCCCTCACCCCGTACCCGCGCGGCGCGGAAAAATCGCGTCATATCTCGAAGCCCGAAACCGTGGCGCCGCGTACGACCGCCGCATAGCATGCCGACATGGCCACCAACTCACCTGAGCGCGCACGCGTCCGACTCGACGACATCAGTTCCCGGGCCTACGAGCATCCGGCCGACCGCGGGGCGCTGGTCGCGCTCCGGTCGCTGCGCGGCTTCGACGAGGTCTTCAAGCGGCTCTCGGGCATGTTCAACGAGCGCGCCCTCCGCCTCATGTTCCTGTCCAGCGCCGTGCGGGTGAACGAGCGGCAGTTCCCCGAGGTGTACAACTACGTCCGCGACGCCGCCTACGTCCTGGACCTCAAGGAGGTGCCCGAGCTCTACATCCAGATGAACCCGCGGCCCAACGCCATGGCCATCGGCAGCCACAAGCCGTTCATGGTCATGACCACCGGCCTGTTCGACCTGCTCGACCCCGAAGAGCAGCGGTTCGTCGTCGGCCACGAGGTCGGCCACATCCTGTCGGGCCACGCCGTGTACCGGACGATGCTGCTCGCCCTCATCCGGCTCGCCGCGCGGGTCGCCTGGATCCCGCTGGGCTACATCGGGATCCGCGCGATCGTCACGGCGCTGGAGGAGTGGTACCGCAAGTCCGAGCTGTCCTGCGACCGCGCGGGCGTGCTCGCCGCGCAGAACCCCGAGGCCGCCAAGCGCGCCCTGATGAAGCTGGCCGGCGGCTCGCGCCTGGCCGAGATGAACCCCGACGCGTTCCTGGAGCAGGCCCGCGAGTACGACCGCGGCGGCGACGCCCGCGACAGCCTGATCAAGCTGCTCAGCCTGATGGGCCAGACCCACCCGTTCGCGGTCATCCGCATGGCCGAGCTGCACCGGTGGATCGAGGACGGCTCCTACCAGCGCATCATCAACGGCGACTACCCCCGCCGTTCCACCGACCGCGACGCGAACGTGGGCCAGGAGGCCCGCAACGCCGCCAACTCCTACCGCGAGTCCTGGGCCCGCAGCGAGGACCCCCTAGTCGGCACCCTGCGCGACGTCGCCGGCAGCGCGGCGAACGCGGGCGGCCGGCTGTTCGACACGGTCGCCGACCGGTGGAAGAACGGGCCGCGCAACGGCGGAAGCGCCTCCTGACCGCCCCCGCCGTCCCCGCCGCACGGGCCCCGGCCGACGCCGGGGCCCGCACCGGGGCGGCCGGGGTCACCGCTTGACGGCCACCCCGCCCGTCATGAACCGGGCCGCGATCGAGCCGCTGTCGCGGACGATGCCGTCGGGCCGCCACAGCGGCAGCGGCACGATGCCCGGGGGCAGCAGCTCCAGGCCGTCGAAGAACGCCTCCAGTTCCTCGGGCGTGCGCACCCGCCCGGTGCCGAGCTGGCTGAGCAGGACCTTCTCCAGCTCCACGCTCTCGGGCGCGTCGCCCAGCCGGGTGAAGTTGGTGATGAAGAAGTAGGAGCCCGGGGCCACCGCGTCGCGCAGGGTCGCGACGATGCCGTTCGGGTCCTCCTCGTCGAGCAGGTGGTGCAGGATGCCCACGAGCATCACGCACACCGGGGCGTCGAAGTCGATGTGCGCGCGCACGTCGGGGTGGTCGAGGACCTCCCGCGGGCGGCGGATGTCGGCGGTGACCACGGCGGTGTCGGGGTTGTCGGCCAGGATGGCGTGCCCGTGCACCAGCACCAGCGGGTCAATGTCGACGTAGACCACCTTGGCGCCCGGGGCGGCCTCCTGCGCCACCTCGTGGGTGTTGCGGGCGGTCGGCAGCCCCGATCCCAGGTCGAGGAACTGGGTGATGCCCTGCTCGGCGGCGAGGTGGCGCACGACGCGGTGCAGCATCGCGCGGTTGTGGAGCGCGATCTGCTTCAGCTCGGGCATGACCGCGAGGCTGGCCTCGGCCACCTGGCGGTCGATCGCGTAGTTGTCCTTGCCGTCGAGCATCACGTCGTAGACCCGCGCGGCGGTGGGCACGCCCAGGTCGAGCGCCGCGCCGCCTTCGGCGTGCGGGGGCCGGCTGAGGTCGTCGGGCATAGGGGGCTCCTCGAACGCTGAAATACCGGAAACATCGGCATCGTAGCGTTTTCGATCACCGGGCGCCGCCCCCGTGCCGCCGCCCTCGGCCGGCCCTTCCGCGTCAGCGGATGTGGCCGTCTCCGGTCACCACGTACTTGGTCGACGTCATCTCCGGCAGGCCCATGGGGCCGCGCGCGTGCAGCTTCTGAGTGGAGATGCCGATCTCGGCGCCGAACCCGAACTCGCCGCCGTCGGTGAACCGGGTGGAGGCGTTCACCATGACCGCGGCGGAGTCGACCCGGGCCACGAACCGGCGGGCGGCCGACTGGGAGTCGGTGACGATGGCCTCGGTGTGCGAGGTGGAGTAGGCGCGGATGTGCGCGACCGCCTCGTCCAGCGACGCCACGACCTTCACGGCGAGGTCCAGGGAGAGGTACTCGTCGGTCCAGTCGGCCTCGGTGGCGGGCACCGCGGCCGGAACGGCGGCGCGCACCCGGTCGTCGCCGTGCAGGGTGACGCCCAGTTCGGCGCAGGAGGCGGCCAGGCGGGGCAGGAACGCGTCGGCCACCGCCTCGTGGACGAGCAGGGTCTCGGCGGTGTTGCAGGTGGAGCAGCGGTGGGTCTTGGAGTTGACCGTGATGGCGAGCGCCTTGTCGAGGTCGGCCGCCGCGTCGACGTAGACGTGGCAGTTGCCCTCGCCGGTCTCGATGACGGGCACGGTGGAGTCGCGCACCACCGCCTGGATGAGCGACGCGCCGCCGCGCGGGATGAGGACGTCGACCAGGCCGCGCGCCCGCATGAGCGCCTGGGCGGAGGCGCGCGTGGTGCCGGGCACGAGCTGCACGGCGTCGGCGGGGACCTCGGTCTTGCCCAGCGCCGCGCGCAGCACCTCGACGATGCGGGTGTTGGAGGAGTACGCGGAGGACGATCCGCGCAGCAGCGCCGCGTTGCCGCTCTTGAGGCAGAGCGCCGCGGCGTCGACGGTGACGTTGGGCCGGCCCTCGTAGATGATGCCGATGACCCCGAGCGGCACCCGGATCTGGCGCAGCTCCAGCCCGTTGGGCAGCACGCCGCCGCGCAGGACCTCGCCGACCGGGTCGGGCAGGTCGGCGATGGCGCGCACGGCGTCGGCGATGGCGGCGACGCGGTCGGGGGTGAGCGTGAGCCGGTCGATCATCGCCGCGCTCTCGCCGCCCTCGCGGGCGCGGGCGACGTCCTCGGCGTTGGCGGCGACGATGGCCTCGGTCTCGCGGACCAGGGCGTCGGCCATGGCCAGCAGGGCGTCGTCCTTGGCCGCGCGGGTCAGCGGCGCGAGGTCGGCCGCGGCGTCCTTGGCCCGTTCCGCGACGGCACGGACCTCGCGCTCGATGTCACTCATGGTGGTTCACTTTCCGGTTGCGCCAGGGGTGGGAGGGGTCTTCAGCTTACGAGGTCGGGGTGTGGTCGGCGGCGGGGCGGCTCCGGCCGCCCCGCCCCCCGATTGTCCTGCGGGATTGCATGATCGGGATTAGCGGTCACGGGATTTCCGGTTTCCGGGACAGTGCGGTGGTCCCGGCTGTACGGTGTCCGCGCCAGGTTGCTCGTCGAGGGCGTAGGTGGTGTGGATGTCCGCGTGTCCGAACGGCGGAGAGCACGATTGGGTGCTCGGGACCGACCGTAAGTTCCACTGCTCCAAGTGCGGGGCGGAGAGCGCCCGCAGACTGTAGAGGGTGCCGCCGGACGACGGCATGGACACCCCGCCCGGCGCGCGCGTCAGGCGGGGTGCACCGTTCCCTCGGCCACGGTCGCGCCGTCGGCGCTCGCCCGCCAGGTGACCGGGCCGCCGACCTCGTCGGCGACCCCCTGCGCCCACCGCCGCAGCGGCGCGAACCGGTCCGGCCCCGGCTGGAGCACCGTGCGCCCCCGGTACACCACGGCGCCCAGGGCGGCCACCTCGCCGCCGTGCAGCAGCTCGGTGTCGAACTCGTGCGTGGTCGGCCTCATCCCGCCAGCCTAACCGGCCGGGCGGCCGCGCAGCGTGCCCGACGCGCGGCGCGCTACGGCCGTGCGCCGTCGAGGAGCACCAGGTCGTCGCGGTGCACGATCTCGCGCTCGTACTCCGGGCCCATCTCGCGCGCCAGCCACCGGGTGGACCGGCCCATGAGGTCGGGGATCTCCCCGGCGTCGTAGTTGACCAGGCCCCGGGCGACGATCGCGCCGTCCTCCGACCGCAGGTCCACCGGGTCGCCCGCCGTGAAGTCGCCCTCCACCTTGACCACCCCGGCGGGCAGCAGCGACGCGTGCTCGGCCACCACCGCCCGCACCGCCCCCGGGTCGAGCACCACGCTCCCCCGCCCCGCGGTGGCGTGCGCCAGCCAGAGCTGCCGCGTGGACGGCCGCCGCCCCGCCTGCGCCGCGAACAGGGTGCCCACGTGCCCGCCCGCCAGCGCGGCCCGCGCGTTGGCGGCCGAGGTCAGCACGGTCGGCACCCCCGCCTGCGTGGCGATCCGGGCGGAGTCGACCTTGGTCACCATGCCGCCGGTGCCGACCCCGCGCCGCCCCGCTCCCCCGATGTCGATGCCGCCCAGGTCGCGCGGGTCGGCGACCCGGGGCACGCGGCGCGTCCCCGGCCGCGCCGGGTCGCCGTCGTAGAGGGCGTCGACGTCGGACAGCAGCAGCAGCGCGTCGGCGCGCAGCAGGTGCGCCACCAGCGCGGCGAGCCGGTCGTTGTCGCCGAACCGGATCTCGTGGGTGGCGACGGTGTCGTTCTCGTTGACGATCGGCATGGCCCCGATGTCGAGCAGCCGGCGCAGCGCCCGCCGGGCGTTGCGGTGCTGCACCCGCCGCATCAGGTCCTCGACCGTCAGCAGCACCTGGGCGGCGGTCAGCCCGTGCGCGGCGAACGCGGCGGTGTACTGGGCGACGAGCAGGCCCTGGCCGACGCTGGCGGCCGCCTGCTGGGTGGCGAGGTCGCGCGGGCGCGCCGCCAGGCCCATGGGGCCCAGGCCGGCGGCCACCGCGCCCGACGACACCAGCACCACCTCGGCGCCCGCCGCGCGCCGCTCCGCGAGCACGTCCGCGAGGTCGCGGATGCGCTCGCGGTCGATGTGCCCGTCCGGCAGGGTCAGCGACGACGACCCCACCTTCACGACGATGCGGCGGGCCCGGCCGAACCCGGCGCGCTCGGCGGCCTCGCGCCGGTCCCCCTGCTCCTGCCGCTGCTCTTGCCCCTGCTGTACTTCCTGGTCGGACGGTGCGCTGTGCACGTCGCTGCTCTCCGTGGTCCCTCGTACGATCGGCGGCCGGGCCCGCGGGCCCCCCGCGCGGCGTCAGCCCAGCCGGGAGTCGGTGCCGCGCGGGCCGATCGGGATGTGCCCGGCGTCGATGGAGGGGTCCCAGTCGAACACCACGGAGTCGTCCTCGGCGCCGATGTAGACCTCGGCGCCCTCGGTCGCGCCGGCCTTGGCCAGCGCCTCCTCGATGCCGAGCCGGTTGAGGCGGTCGGCGAGGTAGCCCACCGCCTCCTCGTTGGCGAAGTCGGTCTGGCGCACCCACCGGGCGGGCTTGTCGCCGCGCACCCGGAACGTGTTGTCGCCGAGGGCGACGACCTCGAACGGGGTCTCGCCGAGCTCGCGCGGGCGCAGCACCACACGGGTGGGCTCGGGCACGGGGCGGGCCGCGCGCGCGGCGTCGACCAGCTCGCCCATGGCGAACGCCAGCTCGCGCAGGCCCTCGCGGGTGGCGGCCGACACCGCGACGACCTTCAGGCCCCGCTCGTGCAGCATGGGCGTGACGAACTCGGCGAGTTCGCGGCCGTCGGGCACGTCGACCTTGTTCAGGACGACGATCCGCGGCCGGTCGGACAGGTCGACCCCGGTGCGCGCCCCGTAGGCGGCCAGCTCGGCCTCGATCGCGTCGAGGTCGCTGATGGGGTCGCGGCCCTGCTCGTAGGTCGCGCAGTCGAGCACGTGCACCAGCGTGGAGCAGCGCTCCACGTGCCGCAGGAACGCGAGCCCGAGCCCGCGGCCCTCACTGGCGCCGGGGATGAGGCCCGGGACGTCGGCCACCACGTACTGGACCGCGCCGGCCTCGACCACGCCCAGGTTGGGCACCAGCGTGGTGAACGGGTAGTCGGCGATCTTGGGCCGCGCCGCCGACAGCGCGGCGATCAGCGAGGACTTGCCGGCGCTGGGGAACCCGACCAGCCCGGCGTCGGCGATGGTCTTGATCTCCATGCGGACGTCGAGGGACTCCCCCTCCTCGCCCTTGAGGGCGAACCCCGGCGCCTTGCGCTTGGCGGAGGCCAGGGCGGCGTTGCCCAGCCCGCCGCTGCCGCCGCGCGCGATCACCAGCCGGGTGCCCGCGCCGACCAGGTCGGCGATCGGCTCGCCGTCGGGGGTGGTCACGACCGTGCCGTCGGGGACCGGCAGCACCAGGTCGTCGCCGTTGGCGCCGGAGCGGTGGCCGCCCTGCCCCGGGGTGCCGTTGCGCGCCTTGCGGTGCGGACGGCGCTGGTAGTCGAGCAGCGTGGCCGCCTGCGGGTCGACCTCCAGGACGACGTCGCCGCCCCGGCCGCCGTTGCCGCCGTCGGGGCCGCCCAGCGGCTTGAACTTCTCACGGTGGATGGAGGCACACCCGTGCCCGCCGTCACCCGCCTTGATGTGCAGGACGGCTTCGTCGACGAAGTCCGGCATGTCTCCACTCCCCGTGGCCTAGAGCCTGTGCCCAGCGTATGCGCCCGAACGCGCGCGAGGCGGGCCAGATGACGTCATCTGGCCCGCCCCGGAGTCGTGCCGACGACTAGGCGCTCGGAACGATGTTGACGGCCTTGCGGCCGCGACGGTTGCCGAACTGCACCTGGCCCGCGACGAGCGCGAACAGGGTGTCGTCACCACCGCGGCCGACGTTGTCGCCCGGGTGGAAGTGCGTGCCGCGCTGGCGGACGAGGATCTCGCCGGCCTTGACGGTCTGGCCGCCGAAGCGCTTGACGCCGAGGCGCTGCGCGTTGGAGTCGCGCCCGTTACGGCTGGACGACGCGCCCTTCTTGTGTGCCATGTCGAGCCCTCCCCTACTTCGCGGCGATGCCGGTGACGCGCACCTGGGTGTACTTCTGGCGGTGACCCTGGCGCTTCTTGTAACCGGTCTTGTTCTTGTACTTCAGGATGTTGATCTTCGGGCCCTTGGTCTCGCCGATGACCTCGGCGGTGACCTGGTAGCCGCTCAGCTCCGTGGTGTCGCTGATGACCTTGCCGTCGTTGACGACAAGCAGCGGCTCCCACGTCAGCGTCGAACCGGCCTCGTCGGAGACCCTGTCGATGTCCAAGACGTCATCGACAGCCACCTTCTCCTGTCGGCCGCCCGCTCGCACGATCGCGTACACCGGGGAACTCTCTTCCTGCTCGTGGACCATCCCCGCGGGGCGGGGATCGGAATGCGCTCAAAATCGACCGTCGACCCGTTCGCCCGCCGTGGGGCCACCGGATCGGTAGCAGGTCTCGGGCGCGCGAACATTGGGGGCGCGCCGACGCACCGACCATTAGGTTACCACCCGCTGGTCGGCGCCCGGCACGCCCGCATATCAGCCCGCTTCGACCACGGCCGACTCCGGCGCCGCCGCCTTGGTGCGGCGGGTACGGCGCCGGCGCGGCCGCTGCTCGGCCCCCGACTCGGCGTCGGCGCCCTCGGCCGGGGCGGTGTCGGCGTCGCCGGACTCCGCCGCGGCGTCCGCGGCGGCCGGCGCCTCGGCGGCGGGGGCGGCCTTCTTCCGCGACGCCCGCTTGGCGGGCGCCTTGCGGGTCTTGGCCGGGGCCGCGGCGGGCTCGGCACCCTCCGCGGCGGCCGGCTCGGCGGTCTCGGCCGCCGCCCCGGTCGCCTCGCCCGCGGTGTCCGCGGGCGCCGGACCGGACTCGGCCTGCTCCTCGCCCTTGGCGGCGGCGTCGTCGGCCTTGGCCGACTTGTCCTCGCCCTTGGGCTTGTCGTCCTTGGCCTTGTCGTCGCCCTTGTCGGCGCGGCCCTTCTTCTTCTTGCCGCCGCCGCTGCCGCTCTGGCCGCCGTTGCCGCCGCCCCGGGCCTCGACGGGCTCGGTGGAGATGACCAGGCCGCGGCCGCCGCAGTGCTCGCAGGTGTGCGAGAACGCCTCCAGCAGGCCCTGCCCGACGCGCTTGCGGGTCATCTGCACCAACCCGAGCGAGGTGACCTCGGCGACCTGGTGCTTGGTGCGGTCGCGCGACAGGCACTCCAGCATCCGGCGCAGCACGAGGTCGCGGTTGCTCTCCAGCACCATGTCGATGAAGTCGATCACGATGATGCCGCCGATGTCGCGCAACCGCAGCTGGCGGACGATCTCCTCGGCCGCCTCCAGGTTGTTCTTGGTGACGGTCTCCTCGAGGTTGCCGCCCTGACCGGTGAACTTGCCGGTGTTGACGTCGACCACGGTCATGGCCTCGGTGCGGTCGATGACCAGGGAGCCGCCGCTGGGCAGCCACACCTTGCGGTCCAGCGCCTTGGCGATCTGCTCGTCGATCCGGTACGCCTCGAACACGTCGCGGTCGCCGGTCCAGTGCGAGACCCGCTCGGCCAGGTTCGGCGCGACGTAGTCGACGTACTCGCGCACGGTCTCCCAGGCGTCGCCGCCGGCCACCACCAGGCTGGAGAAGTCCTCGTTGAAGACGTCGCGCACGACCTTGACCGTGAGGTCGGGCTCGCTGTTGAGCAGCGCGGGCGCCGTGGCCGACTTGGACTTGCGCTTGATGGACTCCCACTGCGCGGCCAGGCGCGAGATGTCGCGCTCCAGCTCCTCCTCGCTCGCCCCCTCGGCGGCGGTGCGCACGATGACGCCGGCGTTCTCCGGCATCACCTTCTTCAGGATCTGCTTCAGCCGGGCGCGCTCCTTGTCCGGGAGCTTCCGGCTGATCCCGGTCATGGAGCCGTCGGGCACGTACACCAGGTAGCGGCCGGGGAGGCTGATCTGGCTGGTCAGCCGGGCGCCCTTGTGGCCGAGCGGGTCCTTGGTGACCTGCACGAGCACCGACTGGCCCGACTTCAGCACCGACTCGATCCGCTTGGGCTGGCCCTCCAGCCCGGACGCGTCCCAGTTGACCTCGCCCGCGTAGAGGACGGCGTTGCGGCCCTTGCCGATGTCGACGAACGCGGCCTCCATCGACGGCAGCACGTTCTGCACGCGGCCCAGGTAGACGTTGCCGACGTAGGACTTGTGGGTGGCGCGGTCGACGTAGTGCTCGACGAGGACGTCGTCCTCCAGCACCGCGATCTGGGTGCGCTCGCCGGTCCGGCGGATCACCAGGTCGCGCTTGACAGCCTCGCGCCGGGCCAGGAACTCGGACTCGGTGATGATGGGCGTGCGGCGGCGGCCCTGCTCGCGGCCCTCGCGGCGGCGCTGCTTCTTGGCCTCCAGGCGGGTGGAGCCCCGGACCGCCTGGACCTCGTCCTCGATCGGCTTCTCGGCGCGGGGCTCGCGCACCCGCACCACCGTGTTGGGCGGGTCGTCCTGGGCGGGCGCGTCGTCGTCGCCGCCCGAGCGGCGCCGGCGGCGGCGGCGCCGGCGGCTGCCGCCGGACTCGCCGTCGTCGGTGTCGGTGTCGGCGGCGTCGCGGGCCTCCGGCTCGGGCTCCGCCACCTCGGCGGCGGGCTCGGTGTCGGTGTCGTCCTCGCCGATGCGGGACTTGCCCCGGCCGCGGCCGCCGCGGCGCCGGCGGCGGCGCGACGGGCGGTCGTCGTCGTCGGAGTCGTCGTCGTGGGCGGCGTCGGCCTCGGTGTCGGTGTCGGTGTCGACGTCGTCGTCGGCCATGCCGGAGTAGACGTCGTCGTCGTCGGCGGTGTCGTCGTCGGAGTCGTCGTCGTGGGCGGCGCCGTTGCCCGCGGCGGGGGTGATGGGCGCGACGGGCGGCTGGAACACCACCATCGGCGGCTGGAACGCCACGCCCGGCGCCGTCGCGGGCTCCGCGGCCGGCTCCTCGGCGGTGGGCGCGGGGGCGGCGTCGTCGGCGGCCGGCGGCTCCGCCGCGGGGGCCGCGGCGCGGCGCGCACGGGTGCGCTTGGGCTTGTCGTCGGCGGAGGAGGCGGCGGCGGTGGTGCGGCGCGCGCGGGTCCGCTTGGGCTTCTCCTCGGCGGCGGGCTCGGGCGCGGCGGCCTCCACCGCGGGCTCCGCCTCGGCCGGGACGGACTCGACGGGCGGCGCGGCCTCGACCGCGCCCGCGAGCGTGGTCAGCGGTCCGTCGGCGACGGGCGCGGGGTCGGGCTCGGGCGGCGGACCGGCCGAACGGGACGCCCCGCTGCGCCGGCCGGTGGGCCCGCTCACGCGGACCTCACCGTCCTGCGGCGGCGCGAAGGTGGTGGTGCGGCCGGTCTCCGAGGTTTCAGTTGTACCCGCGGTGCCGTCGGCACCGCTGTTGGGCTCGTTGTCGAGCATCCGGGCGGTCTCCCGTCAGAGTCCCCGGGCGCGGCACCGGCGCGAGGCCGCGGCCGCTGCGCGCGAGGACTGTCGTCGCTGTGTCGGCGCCGGAAGCGGTGTGCCCGCCGCCGGCGCAAAGTCGTCATGAGTCGCCCACCCCCGAAGGAGGTCACGCATGCGGTGAACTCCGTGTGGGCGAGGACGGCCGCGGTGGTCCCGCGCGTCCGTCCGGATCGGCCTGGTCATCCGCTGCCAGCGGATCGGCGATCGCGTCGGACGCCTCGTCGAGCGGCCCCTGCGCCAGCCGGGTCATCACCGGTGATGACGGCGGCGCGAGGCCGGCCACCTGACGAAGGCCGGTCACCACGTCGTCCGGTCGAACGGCAGGTGTCGTGTGCCGGACGACCATCCGAAGTATGGCATATGTCTCGTCTTGCTCTGTTGTGCCGCGCCCGTCGACCCGCATGCGCAGGACCGCCGCGCGGGCGTCGAAGCGGCGTCGGCCCTTCTTGGTGAGCCGCTCCACTTCCACGGCGTCGGCCGCGAGGAACGCGGCCACCGCCTGCTCGGCGTCGTCGGGGGCGACGCCGTGCATGTCCACCTGCCACTCCGATGCTTCCAGGCGGTCGGCGAGACCGCCCGGCGACGCTCCGACGACCTCGACCACGTCGAGCCCGTCGGGCATGGCCGCGTCGAGCCGGGCACGCACCTGCCCGGGGTCGCGGGGTTCGGCCAGGGTGAGTTCGAAGTACTCCGCCTCGCTCGCCACCCCCGTGGGGGCGGCGCCGGTGTAGGAGATCTTCGGGTGCGGCGTGAACCCCGCGGAGAACGCGACGGGCACCTCGGCCCGGCGCAGCGCCCGCTCCAGCGCGCGTGCGATGTCGCGATGGCTCGCGAACCGCATCCGGCCGCGCTTGGCGTAGCGGACGCGCAACCGCTGGCCCGGGTGTCCGGTGGAGGGCGAGGTGGTGCCCTCGGGTGCGGGGGGCAGCGCTACTCCTTTCCTCGATGTCTCCCGTGGTGGGAGGAGATTCCTCCCTGAGACCCCCACCTGGGAGATTCACGTCTTACCTCAGCGTACGGTGTGCGCCGGGGAGCGCGCGCCACCGGCCCGGGGTCAAGGCCGCTCCGGCCCGCGGAGCGGACGGTTCGGCGGATGACCGGATGTCGCCGCGCCCGGTCGCCGGACGCACACGTATGTGCTGTTCCCGCCGGGGCACCGGTTGAAAAGCGTTGGCGGCCGCGGATCGCGGAGAGCCCCGCCGCGGCCCTCCCGGACCCGTCGGACGCTGACCTGGGCCTCCGGCCGGGGCCGAAAAAAATCCCGGGAATCCGCGCCGGCGTGCAAACCTCCCCGCCCCCTGGCCCGTCTTAGTACACGTATGGCCCGGCGCGAGCGGGGCGCCGGGCCATACCTCGTTCTCTCCCGGGTCTCCCCGGACCGCGCGGCGCCGATCCCCCTCCGGGTCGATCGCGTCCCGCTCAGACCACGGTCAGCGGCAGGGATTTCCGCCCCTCACCCGGTCCGATCTGGATTTCGGTACCCATGCTCGGGCACACGCCGCAGTCGTAGCAGGGGTTCCACCGGCAGTCGTCGACCTCGACCGACTCGTCGCCGTGCAGCGCGTCCTGCCAGTCCTGCCAGAGCCAGCCGCGGTCGAGCCCGGCGTCGAGGTGGTCCCAGGGCAGCACCTCGTCCTCGGCGCGCTCGCGCACGGTGAACCAGTCGAGGTCGACCGGGGTGTCCGCGAACACGGCCTCGGCGGCGCCGGCCCAGCGGTCGTAGGAGAAGTGCTCGCTCCACCCGTCGAACCGGCCGCCGTCGCGCCAGACCCGCTCGACGACGGCGCCGACGCGGCGGTCGCCGCGCGACAGCAGCCCCTCGATGACCGAGGGCCGCCCCTCGTGGTAGCGCAGGCCGATGGACTTGCCGTAGCGCCGGTCGGCGCGCAGCGTGTCGCGGAGCCGGCGCAGCCGGGCGTCGACCACCTCGGCCGACGTCTGGCCGGCCCACTGGAACGGGGTCTGCGGCTTGGGCACGAACCCGCCGATGGAGACGGTGCAGCGGATGTCGGACCGGCCGGTGACCTCGCGGCCGGTGCGGATGACCTCGCGGGCGAGGTCGGCGATGGCCAGCACGTCGTCGTCGGTCTCGGTGGGCAGCCCGCACATGAAGTAGAGCTTCACCTGGCGCCAGCCGGCGGCGTAGGCGGCGGTGACGGTGCGGATGAGGTCGGCCTCGGTGACCATCTTGTTGATCACCCGCCGCATGCGCTCGCTGCCGCCCTCGGGGGCGAAGGTGAGCCCGGAGCGGCGGCCGTTGCGGGTCAGCTCGTTGGCGAGGTCGATGTTGAAGGCGTCGACCCGGGTGGAGGGCAGCGACAGCCCGGTGTTGGTGCCCTCGTAGCGGTCGGCCAGGCCCTTGGCGATGGCGCCGATCTCGCTGTGGTCGGCGCTGGACAGCGACAGCAGGCCGACCTCCTGGAACCCCGAGGACTTCACCCCCTGCTCGACCATGCGGGTGACGGTCTCGAAGCCGCGCTCGCGCACCGGGCGGGTGATCATCCCGGCCTGGCAGAACCGGCAGCCGCGGGTGCAGCCGCGGAAGATCTCGACGCTGTAGCGCTCGTGGACCGACTCGGCCAGCGGCACGATGGGGTTCTTCGGGTACGGCCACTGGTCGAGGTCCATGACCGTGTGCTTCTGCACGGTCCACGGCACACCGGGCCGGTTGGGCGTGTAGCGCTCGATACGGCCGTCGGGCAGGTAGGTGACGTCGTAGAACCGCGGGACGTACACGCCGCCGCCGGCCGCCAGGCGCAGCAGCAGGCCGTCGCGGCCGTCGGGGCGCCCCTCGCGCTTCCACTCGCGGATGATCTCGGAGATCGCGAGCGCGATCTCCTCGCCGTCGCCCAGCACGACCGCGTCGAGGTGGTCGGCGATCGGCTCGGGGTTGAACGCGGAGTGCCCGCCGGCGAGCACCACCGGGTGGTCTTCGCCGCGGTCGGCCGAGCGCAGCGGGATGCCGGCGAGGTCGAGCGCGGTGAACAGGTTGGTGTAGCCCATCTCGCTGGCGAAGCTGACGCCGAGCACGTCGAACGCGCCGACGGGGCGGTGGGCGTCGACCGTGAACTGGGGCACGCCGTGCTCGCGCATGAGCCGTTCGAGGTCGGGCCAGACCGCGTAGGTGCGCTCGGCGAGAACGCCCTCGCGCTCGTTGAGCACCTCGTACAGGATCTGGATGCCCTGGTTGGGCACGCCGACCTCGTAGGCGTCCGGGTACATCAGCGCCCAGCGCACCTCGGCCGCGTCCCAGTCGCCGACGACGGAGTTCAGCTCTCCGCCGACGTACTGGACGGGTTTCTGCACCCGCGGGAGCAGCGCCTCCAGTCGCGGGAACACGCTTTCGATGGGCATGTGGGGTCCCCCTGGCTTCCTGCGGCACGTGGGTCCCAGCCTAGTCGGCGGGGTGGGTTCACTCGTACGTGTGCTCACGGGCCTGGATGCCCAGGACCAGCCCGATCGCCATGAGGTTGGCGATCGTGGCGGTGCCCCCGTAGGACACGAACGGCAGGGGCAGGCCGGTGATGGGCATGATGCCCAGCGTCATCCCGATGTTGATGAAGCACTGGAAGCAGAGCCACGCCGCCACCCCGACGCACACCAGCCGGCCGAACGGCTGCTCGCAGCCCGACGCGATGCGCAGCACCCGCCACACCACGAGGGCGAGCAGGGCGAGGATGACCGCGCCGCCGACGAAGCCCAGCTCCTCGCCGGCGACGGTGAAGATGAAGTCGGTGTGCTGCTCGGGCACGAACCGGCCGCTGGTGTGCTCGCCCTGGAACAGGCCGGTCCCGTTGAACCCGCCCGACCCCACCGCGATCTTGGCCTGGTTGGCGTTGTAGCCGGTGCCGCGCGGGTCGGCGGTGGGGTCGACGAAGCTGGTGAACCGGGCGATCTGGTAGTCCTTGAGCAGCCCGAACCACCAGACGCTGAACGCCGCCGCGATGCCGCAGCCGATCAGCCCGGTGACCCACCGCACCGGCGCCCCCGACAGGGCGAGCATGCCGAGGTAGATGCAGCCCAGCACCATGGCGGTGCCGAGGTCCGGCTGGGCCAGGATGAGGCCGAGCGGCACGGCCAGCGCGACCAGGCTGAACAGCACGTCGCGGGTGGTCGGCCGGTGCTCGCCGTCGCGCGGTTCGCCCAGCAGCATGGCCACGCCCAGCACCAGGGCGATCTTGGCGACCTCGCCCGGCTGCGCCTGGAACCCGCCGATCACCACCCACGAGCGCGACCCGTTGATGGTGGCGCCCAGCGGGGTCAGCACCAGGATCAGGCCGACCGTGGCCAGCGCGTAGACCACGGAGGTGTAGGCGCGGATGAGCCGGTAGTCGACGGCGGCGACGGCCAGGCAGGCCACGGCGCCCAGCACCAGGTGGACCGCCTGGCGGCGCACGTGCCCGGTCGACGCGGCCGGGTTGTCCGTGCCGGACGTGGCCGCCCACACCAGCAGCAGGCCGATGGCCGACAGCGCCGCGACGGAGTAGAGCAGCACGCCGTCGAGCCGGCGCGGGATCGCCGAGGTCGCACGCGTCAGGTAGGTGCGGGGCGAGACGGCGGTCATGGCGTCTCCTCACTTCCGGACGTCCGGTGCGGTGGCGGCGGGTGGAGCGGCTCAGTCCGCGTAGCCCTCGGGGGCGACGATCGTGCCGTCCGGGCGGACCGTCGGCAGTTCCGCGGGCGGCACCCCGCCCGGGATCGCGGGCGCGAGCGGCTCGTCCTCGGGTTTGCGCGCGTCGGCCTCGCCGGGAGCGTCGCCGCGCTCCGACTCGGGCGGGGCGCCGTCGCTCTTCGGCGGGAACCCGTAGATGCCGTCGTAGATGTCGCGGGCGACGGGGGCGGCCATGGCGCCGCCGGTGCCGCCCTGGGAGATGAGGACCACCACCGCGAACCGCGGGTCGTCGGCGGGGGCGAAGGAGGCGAACCAGGCGGACTCGTGCCGGCCGAGCAGGGTCGCGGTGCCGGTCTTGCCCGCGATGGACACCCGGTCCTGCGGGAAGCCGTCGAACGCCCCCTGCGCGGTGCCCTCCTTGGGCACGTCGGTCAGCGCGCCGCGCAGGTAGTCCAGGGTCGCGTCGCTCACCGGCAGCTCCCCGGCCTTGACCGGCGGGATCTCCCGCGTCTGCTTGCCGTCGGCCGAGACGAAGCCCTTGCCCACGCGGGGCTCCCACAGGGTGCCGCCGTTGGCGATGGCGGCGTAGGCGCGGGCGAGCTGCAGCGGGGTGACGAGGACGTCGCCCTGGCCGATGGCGAAGTTCACGGCGTCGCCGGCCCGCCAGGCGTAGCCGTCGACGCAGAACTCCTCGGCGGCGCGCTTGAGGTAGTCGGCGTGGCCGGGGTCGTCCTTGGCGACCTCGGGGTAGCCGTTCTCGGCGCGCGCGCAGGCGTCCTCGCGCCCGGCCTCCCAGTACTCGCGCTTCCACTCGCGGTCGGGGATGCGGCCGGGCACCTCGTGCGGCAGGTCGATGCCGGTCGGGGCACCGAACCCGAACCCGGTCGCCATCGCGGCCATGGCGTCCTCGGGTTCGCCCTTGGGCTTGATGCCGCCGTCCTTGCGCCACATGTCGTAGCCGAGCTTGTAGAACACGGTGTTGCAGGACACCACGATCGCCCGGTGCAGGTCGAGGGTGCCGTGGGCGTTGCCCTCGAAGTTCTGGAAGGACCGGCCGCCCACCGTGATGGAGCTGGGGCAGGCGTAGTCCGCGTCGAGCGAGTACCCGTTCTCGGCCGCCGCGGCCAGCGAGGACACCTTGAACGTGGAACCGGGCGGGAACTGGCCCTGCACCGCCCGGGAGATGAGCGGTTCGCCCGCCTTCTCGCTGAGCAGGCCGTCGTAGGTCTCCTGGTCGATGCCGCCGTCCCAGACCTCGGGGTCGTAGGTGGGCAGGCTGGCCATGGCCACGATCCGGCCGGTGCGGACGTCCATGACCACGCCCGCCGCGGCGTCGGCCGGGTTGCCCTCGTTGCGCGAGCGCTTCACGCCGCGCGCCAGCGCCTCCTCGACGATGTCCTGCACCCGGCGGTCCAGGCTGGTGACGAGGTGCATGCCGGGCTGGGAGGGCGACTCGTGGACCACGCCGGTCACGTTGCCCATGTTGTCGACGCCGAGCCGGCGCCGGCCCGCGGTGCCGCGCAGCTCCTCGTCGTAGGCGGCCTCCAGGCCGTCGCGGCCGACCTGGTCGACGCCGGTGAACTGGGTGCGCAGGTTCTCGCGCTCCTCCAGCTCCTGGGCGGTGATGGGCGACAGGTAGCCGAGGGTCTGCACGGCGGCGCTGCCCCGGGTGTGCTCGCGCTGGGCCTGCTGCTGCGCCGAGATGGCCGGGAACTCCTCGCGGCGCTCCATGATCTGCAGCGCGACCTTGGGGT
This sequence comes from Nocardiopsis trehalosi NBRC 14201, assembly GCF_001552555.1. GTDB lineage: Bacteria > Actinomycetota > Actinomycetes > Streptosporangiales > Streptosporangiaceae > Nocardiopsis_B > Nocardiopsis_B trehalosi. Next base: position 60,622 of record NZ_BCRK01000008.1, read on the forward strand.
CGACGTCCTCGGCCAGCGAGATCGGCTGGTAGGGCGACCCCGGCCAGCACGGGCGGGGCACGTCGGGGCCGCACAGGCGGGTGCGCTGCCGCAGCTCCTCGAACGGCCGGTCGAGGACGCCGGCGAGGCGCCGCAGCACCGCGTCGCCGCCGTCGTCCTGCGCCATCAGCGCGTGGTAGTCGGCGGACACCACCAGTTCGGTGCGGTTGCGCACCAGCGGGCGGCCGACGGCGTCGAGGATCTGGCCGCGGGTGGCCGGCACGATCAGGGTCTGGGTGTGGCTGGCCTCGGCCAGGCTGCGGAAGTGGTCGGCCATGGGCACCTGGAGGTACCACATGCGGACCAGGAGCGTGGCGAACAGCGTGAGGACCAGGACCTGGGTGACCAGCAGGCCCGTGCGGCCGGGCCGCCGGGCGGCGGCGGCCTCGGCGCGGGCCGCGCGGCGGTGCCGGCGCTGCGGACTGCGCATCCCCCTCATCCCCCCATCCCCCCGGCCCACGGCGCGGTCGCGAAGGACGCGTAGCTCTCCCGGGTGAGCCGGCGCATCGCCGCCGTCAGCGGCCACAGCACCAGGGGGCTCACCACCAGTGTCATCAGCAGGGTCAGCGTGGCGGCGAGCAGCACGTCCAGCACGCCGAACCGGGCGTCGCCGACCACCAGGCCGATGAAGGCGAAGAGCAGCGCCGTGCCGAGCGTGGCGGCGGCCGCCACCGCGTACGGCTGGGCGCCGGTCCGCTTCTCGGGGGCGCGCATGGCGGCGATCGCGTAGCCGGCGAGGCAGAGCACCAGCGCCCCGCGTCCGAGTTCGTGGTCGGCGGGCGGCAGCAGGTCCAGGGCCAGCCCGGCGGCGAAGCCGGTGCAGGCGCCCGCGACGGGGCCGGTGAACAGCGCCACCCCGGTGACCGCCAGGACCACCAGGTCGGGCGCCGCTCCGCCCGGCAGCGCGAGCCGGTTGACCAGCACCGCCTGGACGAGCACGGCCAGCACGACCGCGGTCGCGGCCACCGCCGCCTTCACCGCCCCTCCGGTCCGTCGCCGCCGGGGGCGCCGGCCGCGGCGTCCTCCTCGCGGGCGGGGTCGCCTTCGGTACCGCCGCCGTCCGGGGGCGGCGCGTCCGCCGGCGCGGAGGGTTCGGCGGCCTCGGCCTCCTCCGTGTCGCGGGCCGCGCCGTCCCCGGCGTCGTCCTCGGCGGCGGGTTCGTCGGCGGCGTCGGCAGGGTCGCCGCCGGACGCGGGTTCGGCGGCGTCGCCGGGGCGCTCGCGGGGCGGCAGCACGGAGTCGCGCGGGTCCTCGGGCGGGCCGCCGACGACCACGCCGACGACGTCCAGGGTGCCGATGTCGACGGCGGGCTCCAGGTCGGCCGTGCGGGTGATCGCGCCGGGGGTCTTCTCGACCTCGGTCACGGTGCCCACCGGCACGCCCGGCACGAACGGGGTACCGTCGTGCGACCCCAGGGTGACGACCCGGTCGCCCTCCTTGACACGGGCGTCGGCGCTCATCAGTTCGAAGCGCAGCGGGGCGCCGTCGCCGAGGAACCCGGATCCGCCGTCGGCGACGCCGATCTCGCGGGAGCCCTCCAGGCGGGCACCCACCGCCGAGGCGCCGTCGGTGATCAGCAGCACCGTGGAGGTGGACCGGCCGGCCTGGACGACGCGGCCGACCAGGCCGTCGCCGTTGATGACGGTCATGTCCTCGGCGACGCCGTCGCGGGTGCCGACGTCGAGGGTGACCGCGTCGGCATAGCCGCGCGGCGACACCCGGGTGACGGCCTGCGCGGGGACGATCTCGTAGCCGCCCAGGCCGGACAGGTGCAGCAGGTCGCCGAGCTGGGCGGAGCGGCCGGCGTCGCGGTCGCGGGCGGCGAGTTCGGCCCGCAGGTCCTGGTTGGCCTTCTCCAGTTCGGCGATGCGGTCGGCGGCGCCCGGTGCGGCGGCGACCGTGTCGAGGGCGCCGGACATGGGCCCCGACAGCGCCGACACCCCCGCGGACAGCGGAGCGAACGCGGTCTCCCCCGCCAGGCGCGCCGCCCCGGTCACCGGGTTCACGCCGTCGCGGGAGTCGAGCACGATGAGCGCGACCGACGCCGCGACGAGCACACCCAGCGCCAGCCGCGCCTTCGGGGCGCCGCGGGGCATCAGCGCCGCCGTTCCGGGACGAGGACCTGGTTCAGGCGCTCGTAGTTCTCGACGCAGGTGCCCGACCCGATGGCGACGGAGTCGAGCGCGTTCTCCGCGACGTGGATGGGCATGCCGGTCTCGTGCCGCAGCCGGTCGTCCAGGCCGCGCAGCATCGCGCCGCCCCCGGTGACCGCGATGCCGCGGTCCATGATGTCGCCGGACAGCTCCGGCGGGCACTTGTCGAGGGTGGTGCGGACGGCGTCGACGATCGCGGTGGCGGGTTCGTCGATGGCCTGGCGGACGTCGGCGGCCGACATCACGACGGTCTTCGGCAGCCCGCTGACCAGGTCGCGGCCGCGGACCTCGGCGTGCAGCTCCTCGGTGCCCGTGGGGTAGGCCGAGCCGATGGCGACCTTGAGTTCCTCGGCGGTGCGCTCCCCGATCATCAGGGAGTACTCCTTCTTGACGAACGTCATGATGGCCTGGTCCAGCTCGTCGCCGCCCACGCGGATCGACTGCGAGGTGACGATGCCGCCCATGGAGATCACGGCGACCTCGGTGGTGCCGCCGCCGATGTCGACCACCATGTTGCCGGTGGGCTCGTGGACCGGCAGCCCGGCGCCGATGGCGGCCGCCATGGGCTCCTCGATGATGTAGACGCGGCGCGCGCCGGCCTGGTAGCCGGCCTCCTTGACCGCCCGGTGCTCCACCGACGTGATGCCGCTCGGCACGGCGACCACGATGCGCGGTTTGGCGAAGTGCCGGCGCCGGTGGATCTTCTGGATGAAGTAACGCAGCATGCGCTCGGTGATCTCGAAGTCGGCGATGACGCCGTCCTTGAGCGGGCGCACGGCGGTGATGTTGACGGGGGTGCGGCCGATCATCTGCTTGGCCTCGATGCCGACCGCGACGATCTTCCCCGTGGACGTGTTCAGCGCGACGACCGAGGGTTCGTTCAGCACGATGCCGCGGCCCCGGACGTACACCAGGGTGTTGGCGGTTCCCAGGTCTACCGCCATGTCGCGGCCGAGAAAGGCGAGGTTATTGGTCATGAGGCGTCCTCAGCGGCTGCAAGCGGGTGGGGAGAGCCCACCGGGGCGGTCAATACGGACTCGGTCCTGCAGATGCGGATGCAGTACCCGTATCGTAACCCTGCGCTGTCGAACGACTACGGAAACACACCGGCCCGTCACCGGACCGGCGCACGAAAAAAGCGCCGGACGGGGTCCGGCGCCGCTGGGACGGGTGGGCGGGGGCCGGGTGCGGCCCCGCGCGGTCAGCCCTCCAGGTTCGGGAAGAACAGCTTGATCTCGCGCTCGGCCGAGTAGGTGGAGTCGGAGCCGTGCACGATGTTCTGCTGGACCTCCAGGGCGAAGTCGCCGCGGATGGTGCCGGGGCCCGCGGCGACGGGGTCGGTGGCGCCGGCCAGGGCGCGGAACGCCTCGACGGCGCGCTCCCCCTCGACCACCATCGCGACCAGCGGGCCGCCGGTGATGAAGGAGACCAGCGACTCGAAGAACGGCTTGGCGGCGTGCTCCTCGTAGTGGGTCTTGGCGGTGTCGGCGTCGAGGGTCCGCAGGTCGAGGGCGACGATCTTCAGGCCGCGCCGCTCGATGCGGGAGATGACCTCGCCGATGATGTTGCGCCGGACGCCGTCGGGCTTGATCAGGACAAGGGTGCGCTCCACGGTGGTACTCCTCGCGTTTGCAGTGCGGTTCGGGCGGGAAAACCCTACCGTTCGGCGGGTTGCGCCCGGGCCGCCTTCATCGCGTCGGTGCGGGTGCCCAGCACCACCCCGGCGATCCACAGCCCGGCGAAGATGACGCCGAGCACGGCGAGCCCCGGCACGAGGAACCCGCTCGCCAGGAACGCCGCCTGCAGCACCCAGCCGCCGTAGTACGCCCAGCGGAACCGCTGCAGCGCCGCCAGCACGAGCGCGGCGGCGGCCAGGCCGCCCCACACCCCGCCGGCCAGCGCAGGCGGGTAGCCGCCGAGCTGGATCGCGACCGGCACGGCCAGCCCGATGACGATGACCTCGAACCCGAGTACGACCGCGCAGATGACCCGCACCGTCACTCCCCCTTGATCAGATGGGCGGCGTCGCCGGCCGTGACGACCGACCCCGTGATGAGCACGCCCGCCCCGCTGGGCTCGCCGCTCTCCTCGGCGAGGGCGAGCGCGGTGACGATGGCGTCGTCCAGACGGGGTTCGGCGTGCACCCGGTCGGGGCCGAACACCGCCGCGGCCGCGGCGCGCAGCTCCTCCGGCGCCAGGCTGCGCGGCGAGGAGTTGCGGGTGACCACGACCTCGTCGAGCAGTGGTTCGAGCGGTTCGAGGATGCCCTCGACGTCCTTGTCGGCCATGACCGCGAGCACCCCGACCAGGCGGGTGAACCCGAAGTCGGTGTCGACGGCCGCGGCCGTCGCGGCCATCCCGGCCGGGTTGTGGGCGGCGTCGACCAGGACGGTGGGGCTGGTGCGCACGACCTCCAGCCGCCCGGGCGAGGTGGTCGCGGCCAGGGCGGCGGCCACCAGGTCGGGGTCGAGCCGGTCGTCGCCCTCGCCGGGCGCGGCGAACGCCTCGACGGCGGCGACGGCGACCGCGGCGTTGGCCGCCTGGTGCGCGCCGAACAGCGGCAGGAAGAGGTTCTCGTACGCGCCGCGCAGGCCCTTGAGGACGACCTGCTGGCCGCCGACGGCGAGGTCGCGGTGGGCGACCCCGAACTCCAGGCCCTCGCGGGCGACCCGGGCGCCGACCTCGGCCGCGCGGCGCAGCAGCACCTCGGCGGCGGGCAGCGGCTGCTGGGCGAGGACCGCGATGGAGCCGGGCTTGATGATGCCCGACTTCTCCTCGGCGATGGCGTCGACGGTGTCGCCCAGGAACTCGGCGTGGTCGACGGAGATGGGCGTGACGACGGCCACGTCGGCGTCGACCACGTTGGTGGCGTCCCACGTGCCGCCCATGCCGACCTCGACCACGGCCACGTCGACCGGGGTGTCGGCGAACACGGCGTAGGCCATGGCGGTGAGGACCTCGAAGAACGACAGCCGGACGTCGGACCCTGCGTCGACCATCTCGACGTAGGGCCGGATGTCCTCCCACGCCTCGACGAACCGCCGCTCCGAGATCGGCTCGCCGTCGATCACGATGCGCTCGCGCATGGTCCGCAGGTGCGGGCTGGTGTAGCGCCCCACTCGCAACTGCCGTTCACGCAGCAGCGCGTCGACCATCCGCGCCGTGGACGTCTTGCCGTTGGTCCCGGTCAGGTGGATCACCCGGTAGCCCCGCTGCGGCTCCCCGAGCAGGTCCATCAGCTCGCGGACGCGCTCGGTGGTGGGGTCGATGTCGGTCTCGACGCCGCGGGCGGAGATCTCGGCGATGACGCGGGCGTAGCGCTCGTCGGCGCCGGTGTCGCTCATGGTGCGGTCGGGGTCGGAATGCTCACGCGGTCCAGCGTACTCACGCGCGGACGTGCTGCTGTACTACTGGACCCATGCGCGGCATGGACGTGTTCTTCCAGGAGTGGGCCGATCGGCGCCCGGGGCAGCGGCGCGACCTCGCGCGCGCCGCCGCCCTGATGCGCGAGCTGGGGCTGGCGCCCGGCGGCGGCCCGCCGGTGCTCGGCGTGGTCGGCTCCAAGGGCAAGGGCACCGCCGCCACCTACGCGTCGGCCTGCCTGGCGGCGGCGGGCCTGGACACGGTGACGGTGACCGGCCCGAGCCTGCGCAGCCAGCGCGAGCGGGTCCGGGTGAACGGGGCGGCGATCGGCGCCGATGTGCTCGACCGGCACGCCGCCGAGATCGCGACCGCGCTGCGGCGGCTGCCCCCGCCCGGGGACGGCTACCTGGCGCCGAGCGGGCTGTTCCTCGTCGCCGGGCTGCTGGAGGCGCGCCGCCGGGGCGCCGGCGCGTGCGTGCTGGAGGCCGGCATGGGCGGCCGCGGCGACGAGCTGCGGCTGGCGCGGCCGCGCGTGGTGGCGCTGGCGAGCGTGTTCGCCGAGCACATCGGGAAGCTGGGCGACACCGTCGAGGAGATCGCCGAGGAGAAGGCCGCCGTGGCGGGGCCGCGGACCGAGCGGTTCGTGTCGCTGCCGCAGCGGCCCGAGGTGGCGGCGGTGGTCGCCGCGACCGTGCGGGCGGCCACCGGCGGGCGGGTGGCGCCCGAGCCGCCGCCGCCCGGGCGCCCGGTGCCCGACCCCGCGCCGGCGGGCCTGTCGGCGGCCTCCGCCGACCTCGGCTGCGGTGCCGCGCAGGCCCTGCTCGACCTGCTCGGCCGCCCGCAGGGGGCGCGCACGGCCGAGGTGCTGGCGTCGGTCCGGCTGCCGGGCCGGCTGTCGGCGCACACGCTGGGCGCGACGGAGCTGATCATCGACTCCGCGATCGACCGGACCGGGGTGCGGGCCGCGCTGGAGCACGCCCGCCGGCGGTGGCCGCGGGTGGACCGGGTCCTGCTCTGCCTGCCCGACCACAAGGACGTGGCGGGCGCGGTCGCCGAACTCGACGGCGTCCCGGTGACGGCGGCCACGCTGCCCGACGCCCACCTGCGGTTCGCGCGGGCCCTGCCCGCCGACTGGGACCGGGTGCGCGCCGAGGACCTGACCCCTGCGGACCTGTCCGCTCTGGGCGGGCGGGTCCTGGTGCTCGGCACCGTGTACTTCACCGGCCGGGTGCTGGGCCTCGTGGACGCCGACACCGAGCGGCTGTTCGAGGTGTGACGCGCCGCGGCCGGGCCCCCGAACGGGGGCCCGGCCGCGGGGTGCGGAGGGTCAGCGTCGGCCGGGGCGGTAGACCGGCTGGCTCTGCGGGTTGAACTCGTCGTACTCGACGCGCTCGGCGCCGCGCAGGCGGCGGTCGTCCAGCCGCAGCACGTCCAGGCCCCGCTCGATGTCGGAGGAGTAGACGTAGCCGTTGTAGTAGTAGGTGGACCAGGTGTCGCCGCCGACGGCGGACTCGTCCACGCGCGGGTCGGGGTCGAAGTAGCCGATCTCCCGGGGCTTGCGCGGGTTGTTGAAGTCGATGACCGACACCCCGCCCTGGTACCAGGACTGCACGAAGTAGTCCTTGCCCGGCACCGGGATCAGCGACCCGTTGTGCGCGACGCAGACCTGGTCGCCCTGGTGGCGGTCGATCTTGAAGTACGACGCGAACCGCAGCTCGGGGTTCCGCTTGCCGTGCAGCGTGTAGATGGCGTTGGCGCCGCGCTCGGGCCCGATCTCCTCGGTGCAGGTCGGGGCGCCGCCGCCGCCCAGCTCGTCGGTGAACAGGACGCCCTTGGCGTCGTTGGTGAACGTCGCCGAGTGCCAGAACGCGAAGTTCTCGTCGCGCACGTGCTCGGTGATGCGCGGCTCCAGCCGGTCGCTGATGTCGAGGATCAGGCCGTCGCCCATGCACGCCGCGGCGGCGATGTCCTTGCTGGGGAAGACGGTGATGTCGTGGCAGCCCTCGGTCGGCCGGAGCAGGTTCTCCTGGTCGTGG
>NZ_BCRK01000009.1 GCF_001552555.1 Nocardiopsis trehalosi NBRC 14201
CGCGGGTCAGCGGAAGTCGCCGGCGTGGTCGCGCGCCCACTGCGCGAAGGTCCGGGCCGGGCGACCGGTGACGGCCTCGACGTCGTGGGACACGGTCTCGGGGGTGCGCTCCATCTCCGCGTGGGCGTCGAGGATGCCGTCGGCGAAGTCGGCGGGCAGGCTCCGGACCAGCTCGGCGCGGGCCTGCTCGCGGGTCTGCTCGACGTAGCGCAGCGGGCGGCCGATGGCCTCCCCGATGATGCGGACCTGCTCGACGGTGGTGAGGACGTCGGGCCCGGTGACGCGGTAGGCGCGGCCGGCGTGGCCGTCGGTGGTGAGGGCGAGCGCGGCGACGTCGGCGATGTCGTCCTCGTGGACCAGGCTGCGGGCGGCCTTGGGGTAGGGGGCGGTGACGGTGCCGGTGGCGCGGATCTCCGGCGCCCAGGCCAGCACGTTGCCCGCGAAGCCGCCGCCGCGGACGAAGGTCCACTCGGCCCCGGAGGCGCGGAGCAGCCGCTCGATGCCCGCGTGGAAGTCGGAGATCGGATCGGGGGCGTCGGCGTCGGCCTCCCGCGCGTCCTGCCCGCTGTCGGCCGAGAGGTAGACGACGCGGGGGGCGTGCCGGGTGATCGCGTCGACCACGGGGCCGGCCGCGTCCAGCGGCAGGGCCGGCCAGAGCAGGAACACCGCGTCGGCGCCCTCGGCGGCGGCCGCGACCGTGGCGGGGTCGGTGAGGTCGCCGCGGACCGCGGTGACGCCGGCGGGCAGGTCGGCGGTGGCGGGGTCGCGGACCAGGGCCCGGACGGCGGCGCCGCCGGCCCGCAGGCGGCGGACGAGGCTGCGGCCGACCGTGCCGGTGGCGCCGGTGACCAGGAGGGTGGGCTGGGCGTGCATGGGGACTCCTCGCGGACGCCCCGGCGCGGTCGCCGGGGGTATGCGCAGCACGCTAGAAGGTGAACCCGGCTTCACCTCAAGGGCCGGGCAGGGCGGCCCGGGGCTCCGGACACGCCGTGCCGGCACGGGACCGCGCCGCGGGGGGCGGCGCTGCGGTCGCGGCGGGTGGTCCGCGCCGCTCTCGTGCCGACACGGCGGGCGCCGGTCAGGAGGCGAACTCCAGGAGGAACCGGAACTGGTCGGAGTCGGCGCGGCCGCGGTCGGCGACCGCGACGGCGAAGATGGGCGCGCACGCGACGGCCCAGGCGATGACGCGTTCGACCGGCACCCCGATGACGTCGGCGAGGACCGCGGCGCGGCGCTCGACCTCCTCGTGGGAGGAGGCCCGCCACAGCGTCCAGTCGATGGTGTCGGCGGCGGCGTCGCCGACGCAGGCGCGGGGGTCGACCGCGACCAGGCCGCGCTCGGGGCCGCCGTCGATGACGTTGCCGGGGTGGAGGTCGCCGTGCAGGGGGACGAGGTCGTCCTGGCCGTGCGCCAGCGCGCGGGCCCGGGAGTGGCCCTGGTGGACCAGCGCGGCGGGGACGTAGTCGGCCGCGCGGCCCTCGCGGCGGCGGCGCTCCCACAGGTCGAAGACGAAGTTCATCCGGCCGACCAGGGGGTGGAGTTCGCCGAACTCGTCGCAGGGGACGTCGGCGGCGTGCAGGTCGGCGATGAGCCGGCCGATGGTCTCCATGGGCGGGACCTCGCCGTTGAGGGCCACGGTCCGGCCGGAGCCGATGGCCTCCAGCAGCACCGCGCCGCGCTCGGTGTCGACCTCCCACACGGCCGGGACGCGGCCGCTGGCCTCCCAGAGCCGGAGGATGCGGGCCTCGCTGCGGCCCAGGCCGGGGTCGGGCGAGATCTTCAGGATGCCGGCGGAGCCGTCGGCCCGCCGGCAGTGCAGGACCACGGAGGTGCGGCCGTGCGGGGCGGGGCCGTCGATGGTGAGGTCCCACTCGGCGGCGAGTGCGGTGACGAGGCCGGGAAGGCCGTCGAGCCAGTCCGCGGCGCCCCGGCCGAACCGGGCGAATAGGCGTTCTCGCTGCTTGTCGTCGATCAACTGCGGTAGGACGTCGCTCATTCCTCCACCTTAGGAACATGCGCGGCCCGTGGACGGGGGTTCCGGTTTCCGGGCTGTTACCACCGGGATAACTCGTCACAGCGGGCGATGCGCGCGGGGGACTCATGGTGGACCTACCCACCGTTACGGGGTTCTCTATACCCCCGGGGGGTTCAAAGATGCCGACGACTCCGTCACACCGCGTGTCCGCTGCCCCCAGGGGCGGGGGCGCGGGAACAGGACCGCCGCTCCGCGTGTTCCTTGACGCGTATATACCCCCCTGGGGTATACAGGGAACACGGGAACGATCCGAGGAGCAACCGTGGCATCCGAACCGCACCCCGACCCCGGCGCGCCCTCCGGGCGGCCGCCGCACCACCCCTCCCCCGCGCCCGGGGCCGGTCCGGGGCACGGCGGCGCGGCCGCGCCGACCGGACCGGACACCGGGCACGCCGACCACGCCGGGCACAGCGGGCATGCCGGGCACGCGGGCCACGGCGGGCACGCCGACCACGCCGCCGTGTTCCGGGTCCGCTTCTGGTGGAGCCTGCTGCTGGCCGCCCCCGCGGTGGCCGCCAGCCACATGGTCGCCGGGTGGCTCGGCTACACCGTCCCCGCCGGTCTGACCTGGGTGCCGCCGGTGTTCGGCACGGTCGTCTACGCCTACGGCGGGTGGCCGTTCCTGTCCGGCGCCGTCGGCGAGCTGCGCGCCCGCACCCCCGGCATGATGACCCTGGTCGCCATGGCCATCACCGTGGCGTTCGGGGCCAGCCTGCTCAGCTCCCTCGGCCGGGCCGGCATGGCGCTGGACTTCTGGTGGGAGCTGGTGCTGCTGGTGGTCATCATGCTGCTGGGCCACTGGCTGGAGATGCGCGCCCTGGGCCAGGCGTCCGGCGCGTTGGAGGCCCTGGCGGCGCTGCTGCCCGACACCGCCGAGCGCGTCGGCCCGGACGGCACCGCCGCCCCGGTGGCACTGGCCGACCTGCGGCCCGGCGACACCGTCCTGGTCCGCTCCGGCGGCCGGGTGCCCGCCGACGGCACGGTGGCCGAGGGCGCCGCCGCCATGGACGAGGCCATGATCACCGGCGAGTCGCGGACCGTCCGCCGCTCGGCGGGCGACCGCGTCGTCGCCGGGACCGTCGCCACCGACTCCGCGCTGCGCGTGCGGGTCGACGCCGTCGGCGAGGACACCGCCCTGGCCGGCATCCGCCGGCTCGTCGCCCAGGCGCAGGCGTCGCGCTCGCGGGCGCAGGCGCTGGCCGACCGCGCCGCGGCGCTGCTGTTCTGGTTCGCCTTGGGCGTCGGCGTCCTCACCTTCGCCGCGTGGTCGCTGCTGGGCGACGCCACCGAGGCGGTCACCCGGACCGTCACCGTGCTCGTCATCGCCTGCCCGCACGCCCTCGGCCTGGCCATCCCGCTGGTGATCGCCATCTCCACGGCGATGTCGGCCCGCGCCGGCATCCTGGTCAAGGACCGGCTGGCGCTGGAGCGCATGCGCGCCGTCGACACGGTGCTGTTCGACAAGACCGGCACGCTGACCCGCGGCCGCCCGGCCGTCACCGGGCTGGCGGCGGCCGACGGCGCCGACCCCGACCGGGTGCTGGCGCTGGCCGGCGCCGCCGAGTCCGACTCCGAGCACCCGCTGGCCGCGGCCGTCGTGCGCGCGGCCCGGGAGCGGGGCGCCGTGCCGCGCGCCGCCGGGTTCGCGTCGCTGACGGGCCGGGGCGTGCGGGCCGAGGTCGACGGCGCCGAGGTGCACGTCGGCGGCCCGGCCCTGCTGGCCGACCTGGGGGCCGCCGAGCCGCCGGAGCTGGCCGCCCGCACCGGAATCTGGCGCGGCGAGGGCGCCACCGTGCTGCACGTGCTCGACGGCGGCGCGGTGGTGGGCGCGCTGGCCCTGGCCGACGAGGTCCGCCCGGAGTCCGCCGCGGCGGTGCGCGACCTGCACGCGGCGGGCGTGCGGGTGGCGATGGTCACCGGCGACGCGCGCGGGGTGGCCGACGCGGTGGCCGCGCGGCTCGGCCTGGACGAGGTGTTCGCCGAGGTCCGGCCGGAGGAGAAGGACGCGGTCGTGCGCCGCCTCCAGGAGCGGGGGCACCGCGTGGCCATGGTCGGCGACGGGGTGAACGACGCCCCGGCGCTGGCGCGCGCGGACGTGGGCATCGCGATCGGGGCGGGCACCGACGTGGCGATCGAGTCGGCGGGCGTGGTGCTGGCCTCCGACGACCCCCGGGGCGTCCTGGCGGTGCGGCGGCTGTCGCGGGCCGGGTACCGCAAGATGCGGCAGAACCTGGTGTGGGCCGCGGGCTACAACGTGCTGGCCGTGCCGCTGGCGGCCGGGGTGCTCGCCCCGGTGGGGTTCGTGCTCGCCCCGGCGGTCGGCGCGGTGCTGATGAGCCTGTCGACGGTCGTCGTGGCGCTGAACGCGCAACTGCTGCGCCGGGTGGACCTGTCGGTCGGCGGGTGAGCCGCGCGCGGTGTCACCGGCGCCGGGCCACCACCCGGACGAAGACGATGACGGCGGCCGTGACGCCCACGGCGGTCGCGGCCAGGAAGGCGAGGATCAGCAGCAGCGAGATCGAGAGCACCGCGCCACTGTAGCGGCCCGGTCCGGCCCGGCGCCCCCCGGCCGGTGGCGGCACGGCGGTGCCGCCGGGGGCGTCGCGGTCGGGCGGTGGCGTGCGGCGCCGCCGCCCGGTCAGGCGGCCAGGCGGGCCTTCGCGGCGCGGTGCTGGGAGAGCAGGGTGTCGACGACGATGTCGGACGGCCACAGCGGAGCGGTGTGGGAGGTGGCGCCCAGGTCGCCCAGCCGGCCGTCGTCGGCGCCCCCGACCAGCCGCCACGCCGCCACCGAGACCCGCGACCGCCCGTTGCGGCGCAGCCGCTCGATCGCGTCGGTGACCGTGGGCGCCCAGGCGTTGAGGTAGCCGACCTGCACCGGCGAGGAGAGCCGCCGGCTGAGCATCCGGGCGACGTCGGTCACCACCTGGCGCTCGACCTGGTCGGTGCTGCCGTCGGCGGCGAGGACGACGCCGTCGCCGGGCGCCCAGCCGGAGTCGACCAGCCGGGCGGCGAGGTCGCCCACGATGGAGGGCACCGCGCCGAGCGGGGCCGTGGAGCAGGTGTCGGCCAGGCCCGAGAGGTCGAGCCGGGAGAACATCTCGGCGCTGGCGAGGTCGCCGCCAGCCACGAACGCGGGGACGAGCACGCGCGGGCCCTCGACGGTGCGCAGCGCCGCCTCGACCTCGACCCGCGATCCGAAGGCCGGGACGACGGGCACCTCGCCCCGGTCGGCGACCGCGCCGGCGAGGTCCCACAGGGCGCGCCTGCGGGGGGTGTCGCGGGAATCATCGGCTACGAGCACCATCGTCGGGACCATAATCCGCCTCCTTGAAAATCACACAGATCGCCGGTCGCAACGATCAGCGTAGGGACCGGCGGTTTCACTCGAATGACCTAGTGTTAAGCACGTGAAAACAGAGCCCAATCGACACGCATGGTCATCCCAATGGGACGGCAAAGATCAATTCCTCGGGGCTCCGCCGCGGAGCCGGTCGAGAGGATGAGGGGCATCCTCCCGCCGGACCTGGCCGCTCGCTCACTTCACTTCGAGGCTATACGTACGGGAATGCTTTTTCCATGACCGGACGCTGTTGCGGCCATCACTCACCCCGGCGGCCCGGGGGCCGATCCGGGGGCGATGGTCGAATACGTGAAGGAAACCCGGCCGCACACATTTGCCAACCCCGCACCGACCTCTCTGCAGAACGAACGCCGCACGCAAGGGATTAGAGGGGCCCTTGAAGTGGGGACAATTCGCGGAAACACACCACGGAATTGGTGAATACCCGAGGAAACGCAGAGATAACCTCGGAGCGTGAATCCGCAGGTCCCGGCGCCGTTCCCATGGCGGTACCACCGATCCGACGCGCGGAGCGGCGGCACTTAGCAGAGCCGACGCGATCGGGTCAAGGGTGCACGCACCCCCATGCCGCCTCAACCGGGTACCCCGCCTGCCGTGGGGCGTGGAGGCGGAAACACCCTGATCGCTTGCGGTGCGCGCGCGTGACTTCCAGACTTGGGGGTAGCGGGACACCGTCCCGCGAACGACGACCAGCCCGCCGCGGCGGTACCGTACCGGCGGCGGACCGTTCCGGCCGTGCGGCGCCCGACCGCGCCCCGCCGGGACGCCGCAGAGGGAGACCGCATGGCCATCCACCCCCGCGTGCAGACCGTGGCGCAGGAGTTCCTGCGCAACGTCGACGCCGAGGCGCCCGGACTCGTGCAGGGCCTCTACCTCACGGGTTCCGTCGCGCTGGGGGACTTCCGCCCGCACGCCAGCGACGTCGACTTCGTCGTCGTCACGGCCCACCCGCCCACGGACGGCGACGCCGCCGCGCTGCGCCGCGCGCACGCGCTCACGCGGTGGCGGGTGCCCGATCCCCAGTTCAACGGCGTCCACCTGACCTGGGACGACCTCGGCGCCGACCCGGCCGAGTGCGGCCCCGTCCCGTCGGTGCTGGGCGGCCGCTTCCGCGCCCGCTCCGCCGCCGACGTCAACCCCGTCACCTGGCACGTGCTGGCCACCCGCGGGGTGACCGTCCGCGGCCCCCTGCCGGTGGAGCTCGACGTGTGGGACGAGCCCGACAGCCTGCGCGCGTGGTCGCTGGGCAGCCTCGACGAGCAGTGGCGCCGCTGGCGGGCCGCCGCCGGGCGCCTGGTCACCCCGCGCGGGCTGACCGCGCTGGGATCGCTCGCGCCCTCGTGGAGCGTGCTCAGCGTCAGCCGGCTGCACTTCACCCTGCGCACCGGCGAGACCACCTCCAAGACCGCGGCCGGCATGTACGCGCTGCACGCGTTCCCCGAGCGCTGGCACCGGATCGTCAACGAGTGCCTGCGGGTGCGCCGCGGCAGCCGGCTGCCGTCGCTGTACCAGAACGCGCTGGCCCGCCGCCGGGCCGCGCTCGACTTCATCGAGATGGTGCTCGACGACGCCCCGGTGCCGCACGCGGCCTGACCGCCGCCCGGCGCGGTGCCGGCCCGCCGCCGCCCCGGCGGCGGGCGCGGACGCCCGGCTACCCTTGGCCCCATGAGCAAGCGCCCCATCGTCCGCTTCGGCGACCCCGTTCTCGTCACCCCCACCGCCCCGGTCACCACGTTCGACCGGCACACCGAGGCGCTGGTCCGCGACCTGCTCGACACCGTCGACGCGCCGGGCCACGCCGGTGTCGCGGCCACGCAGATCGGTGTGGGGCTGCGGGTGTTCAGCTACAACGTCGACGGCGAGATCGGCTACGTGATCAACCCCGAGATCGCCGAGCTGTCCGAGGAGACCCAGGACGGCGAGGAGGGCTGCCTGTCGGTGCCCGAGCTGTGGTTCCCCACCACGCGCGCCCTGCGGGCCGTGGTCACCGGGGTGGACCTGCGCAACGAGCCGGTGACCCTGCGCGGCGAGGGGCTGATGGCGCGCTGCCTCCAGCACGAGACCGACCACCTCGACGGCATGCTCTACCTCTCGCGGCTCGACCGCGAGACCCGCAAGGCCGCCATGCGGGCGGTGCGCCGCTCCTCGTGGTTCCTGCCCGAGGAGGCGCCGGCTCCGGCGTCGGCGGCCCTGCCCCGCGGGTTCGGTGGTATGTCATAGTCTGGCCGGGTCCAGGGGAGAATCCGTGAACGGCTAGGCAGATCACGGCGGGATCTCGTATCGTCTTCCCTCAGCCCGCGTGGACCACGGCCCCCTCTCCCCTCCCCCGCGCCCCGCTCCCCGGGGCGGGGACCGCGGCCCTCCACGTCCTCCACGCTCCGACACAGGTGACTTCCATGCACAGACCGACTCCGCGCCGCGCCCGCGCGGCCCTCCTCGCCGGACTGGCGGCCGCCACCGCCCTGCTCGTGCCCACCGCCTCCTACGCCGACCCCCAGGAGGAGGAGGTCGACATCGAGGAGCTGAACGCGCGCGCCGACGCCCTGGAGGAGGAGTACGACAGCGAACTCGTCCAGTACACCGACGCCAAGGACGCCGTCGAGGAGGCCGAGCGCCGGCTGACCGAGGTCCAGGACGACCTCGACGCCGCGCGCGGCAACGTCGCCGACCTGGCGGCCGCCCAGTACAAGGGCACCGGCCTCGACCCGGCCGTCGAGGTCGTGATGAGCAGCGAGCCCGACCGCATGCTGGAGGACGCGGCGATCGTCGGGCAGGTCGCCCACAACAACGGCGAGCGCGTCAACGCCCTCACCGAGCTGGAGGCCGAGCGCCAGGAGGCCGCCGACGAGGCCGACGCCAAGCTCCAGGACGCCGAGGAGCTGATCGACGACCTGGAGGCGGAGCGCGACGACGTCCTCGCCAAGATCGAGAAGTACGAGGAGGAGCAGGTGCCCGACACCCCGGGCACCGGCGACGTCCCCGACAGCGCGATCGGCCCCGGCTGGGACGGCGCGACCCCGCGCATGGCCGCCATCCGCGACGAGATCGTGAGCACCTTCGGCGCCCCCTACCCGGTGGGCTGCCTGCGCCCGGGCGACCCCGGCGAGCACGGCTCCGGCCGCGCCTGCGACTTCATGATGAGCGCGGGCGGCGGCTCGCCCTCCGCCGCCAACCGCGCGCTCGGCCAGCAGATCGCCGAGTACGCGCAGGCCAACGCCGACCGCCTGGGCGTCATGTACATCATCTGGGAGCAGAAGATCTGGGACACCCGCAACCCGGGGGCCGGCTGGAAGCCCATGGAGGACCGCGGGAGCATCACCCAGAACCACTACGACCACGTGCACATCTCGTCGTACTGACCCGGCGCGCCGCACCCGGCCCGCGCGGCGCGGGCCGGGTCAGCCGGTCCGCGCCGCGCGGCCGACCGCGACCGCCGCGGGCAGGCACAGCGCCGCCGCGAGCCCGGTGAGCGCGAACGCCGGTCCGTAGCCGAGGAGGGGGACGGCGGCGCCCAGGGCCGCCGCGCCGGCGCCCGTCCCGGCGTCGATGCCGATGTTCCAGACCGCGCTGGCGGTGCCGTAGCGCCCGCGCCCGGAGCGGCGGAACATCACCACGATGGTGTCGTTCTGCACGGCGCCGAACCCGGCGCCGAACAGCACCGCGCCCGCCACGACCGCCGCCGCGCCGGCCGCGCCCGGCCCGCTCCACCCTTCCCCCGCCGACCACAGCCCGGCGGCGGTCACCGCCATGCCCGCCGCCCCGGCGGCGGTGCCCCAGGCGAGCAGCGCCGGGCGGCCGGTCCGGTCGCCGAGCGCCCCGGCGGCCCACCGCGTCGCGACCGACGCCGCGCCGTAGCCGAGCAGGGCGGCCGCCGCCGTGCCGGGCGCCGCCTCCAGCGGCAGCGCGAGGAACGTGATGACCGCGCTGGACGCGACGGCGGCCACCAGGATCAGCGCGAACGGGGCGGCGAGGCCCGCGTACGCGGCCGCGCCGCCGGACGGCGGCGCGGCGTCCGTGCGGTGGCCCTCGGCGGGGGCCGGGTCCTCGGCGGGGCGCACGGTCGCCGCCACCGCGGCGCCCAGCAGCGGGGCGGCGGTCGCCAGGGCGAACACGGCGGTGAACCCGGCGTTCAGCGCCAGCCACACCCCGGTCGACAGGAAGACCACGTTCGGCAGGCCGACGGCCAGCCCGTAGGCGGCGGTGGCGCGGCCGACCCGGGCGGCGGGGGCGAGCCGCGCGGCCAGGGCCGCGCCGGCGACGGTGGCCATGCCGAAGCCGACACCGCGCACGGCGGAGACGGCGATGAGCGCGCCCGCGTCGGCGGTGAGCAGGAACAGCGGGGTGGGAAGCCCGAGCAGCGCGCAGCCGGCGGGCAGTGTCCACCGGTAGCCGCCCCGGGCGAGCAGCCACGGCATGGCGAGCTGGGCCAGGACCGTGGTCAGCATGAACACGGCCGTGGTGGCGCCCGCCGCGCCCGCGCCGCCCCCGCCGTGCACCGCCCACAGCGGGACGATGGGCAGCAGCAGCGCGTGCCCGCTGAAGCCGCCGAGAGTGGCGGCGATGAGCCGGTGGAAGGCGCGGCCGTCCGCGTCCCCCGGCGTCCGGGGTGCGGTCGGCGCGCGCGGATCCGTCCGGACATCGGGGGTCTCGTTCATGGGGCCTTTGTAGTGCACGGCGGGCCCGCGCCGCATCCCCCGGACGCGGGTTCAGCCGGCGGCGGGCCCCGTTGCCGCGGCCGCCGCCAGCCACGCGGCGAGGCGCCGGGCCAGGTCGGGCCGGACGGCGCGCTCGGCGTGGCCCATCCCCGGGACGATCCACAGCTCCTTGGGGTCGCGGGCCGCCTCGTGCAGGCGCCGGGGGTGGTCGAGCGGGAAGTAGGGGTCGGCGTCGCCGTGCACGACGAGGAGCGGGGCGGGCGCGACCCGGGCGGCCATCTCGGTCGGGTCGGGCGGGACCGGGTCCCACTGGCGGTCGACCACCCGCACCTTGCGGGCGGTGCGCAGGAACCACCGGCCGATCCGCTGCTCGATGCCGAAGTGCAGCAGCCGCATCCGGCGGGTGCCCCGGTAGTACCACCGGCTGGGCCCGCTGACGGCGGCCACCGCGGCGACGCCGCCGAACATGCCCGCGTGCCGGATCACCACCGCCGCCCCGAGGGAGAACCCGACGGTGGCGATCCGGGTGTAGCCGCGCCCGCGCAGGTGGGCGACCGCCGCCTCGACGTCGTGCACCTCGGCGTCGCCGACCGTGCACAGGCCGCCGGAGCCGTGGTGGCCGCGGAAGTCGAAGGTGAGCACGTCGCCCACCGGCAGCAGGGCGGCGGCGATGGCGCGGGTGGCGGGGTTGCGCCAGGTGCCGGTGAACCCGTTGGCGACGACGACGGCGGTGTCGCGGTCGGTGCCGCCGCGCAGCAGGGCGCAGTCGAGGCGGACGCCGTCGGACGTGGTCACGGCGGGGTGTTCGGGGGCGAGCTGGACGGCGGAGGCGTCGGGAACGTCGGACATGCCCCCATCCTCCCCGACGGCGGTCCGGCGCCCGCGCCGGGCCGCGCGGGTCACCCGGCGGCGGGCCAGGCGGCCATGGCGGTGGCGGCGACCTCCTCCAGCTCCGCGCGGTCGGCCCCGTCCTGGGCCCGCTGCGACATGCCTTGGAGCACGGCGGCGTAGAAGGCGGCGAGCGCGTGCGGGCGGGCGCCGGGCGGCAGCGGTTCGCCGTCCGCCGCCGCGGCGGTGAACCGGTCGGCCATGGCGGCGATGTTGGCCGCGCGCCGGGCGCGGAGGTCGGCGCGGACCTCGTCCTCGTCGGGCCGGCAGTTGACGGCGGCGCTGATGACCAGGCATCCGGGCGGGCGGTCGGGCGCGGTGTAGTCGGCGGCGGCGGTGCGCAGCATGGCCTCGATGCCCCCGCGCGCGGTGGGGGCGCGGGCGAACGCGGCGGCGACGGCGGCGCCGGCGGTGGCCTGGTAGTGGTCGACGACCTCGGCGAAGAGGGCGCGCTTGGAGCCGAACGCGGTGTAGAGGCTGGGCGGGGTGATGCCCAGGGCGGCGGTGAGGTCGCTCACGGACGTGGCGTGGTAGCCCTGCCGCCAGAACAGCTCGGTGGCGCGGCGCAGGGCCGCGTCGCGGTCGAAGGATCGGGGGCGTCCGCGCGGGGTCATGCGCCCATTCTATAGCGATCACTATGCTACAGTCCCACTCATTACCTAGCGATCGCTACGGAATAGGAGACCGCCATGTCCGCGTCCCCCACCGCCCCCGCCGCGAGCACCGCCCCCGCGACGCCCGCCGGCACCGCCGTCCGGACCGCCCTGGTCACCGGTGCGAGCAAGGGCATCGGCCGGGAGATCGCCGAGCGGCTGGCCCGCGACGGCCTCCGCGTCGCCGTCCACTACGGCTCCGACCGCGCGGGCGCCGAGGCGGCCGTGGCGGCGATCACGGCCGCAGGCGGCCGCGCCTTCGCGCTCGGCGCCGACCTGGCGGCGGCCGACGGACCCGGCACGCTGACGGACGCCCTGCGCGCGGCGATCGGGCCGGACGGACACCTCGACGTGCTCGTCCACAACGCGGGGGTCGGCGAGTCCTCCGGCCTGGCCGAGATCACCCCCGAGGAGTACGACCGGCTCTTCGCCGTCAACGTCCGCGCCCCGCTGTTCCTCACCCAGCGGCTGCTGCCCGTCCTGCGCGACGGCGGCCGGATCATCGCCGTGTCCTCCGGCGTCACCCGCATCGCGCTGCCCGCGATGCTGCCCTACGCCATGACCAAGGGCGCACTGGAGGTCCTCGTCCACCAGCTCGCCCAGCAGGTGGGGCCGCGCGGCATCACCGTCAACGCCGTCGCGCCGGGCGTGATCGACACCGAGCGGACGCGGCGGCAGTTCGCCGCCGACCCCGGGTTCGCCGCCTACGCGGAGGAGGTCAGCGCGCTGGGCCGGGTCGGCCGGGTCGACGACGTCGCCGGCATCGCCGCGTTCCTCGCCTCGTCCGACGGCGGGTGGGTCACCGGGCAGGTGATCGACGCCACCGGCGGCTCCCACCTGTGAGCGGGGCGGTTCACACCGAGGTGGCGCGGTGCCGGCGGCCGCGGCCGGTCAGCAGCAGGGACCGGCCGTCCAGCAGGATGTGCAGCACGATGGGCACGAACAGGCTGCCGGTACCGAGGTAGACCACCATGAACAGCGCGCCCACCAGGCCCGGACCGACCAGCCCCCACCAGCCCTGGTAGACGTGGGCCAGCGCGAACAGCACGCACGACAGCACCGCGGCCGCCCACACGGGCAGCCCCAGCGCCACCCCGAGCGCCACGAACAGGCCCCGGTACAGCACCTCCTCGCACACGCCCGCGGTGACCGCGAGCAGCCCGGCCGCGCGGCGCTCGGCGCGCGAGCGCGGCGCCAGCACCGTCAGGACGTGCGCGGCGGGCTCGGGGACCGGCGCGGGCTCGGGGCCGGGGCGGCGGCCCCGGCCCCGGTCGCGCGTCAGCAGCCACACCACCAGCAGCGCGAGCACGAACCCGATGACCGCCCCGGCGAACGGCCCCCACGCCACGGGGGCGCGCAGCCCGAGGTGGGCGGCCGTGAGCCCGGGGGCCAGCAGGACGGCGGCGACCACCACGGCGGTCCACGCCCAGGCGATGCCGATCGACAGCCGGTAGAACCGCAGGAGCGCGCGCGGATCGGAGTCGCGGGTGCGCTCCAGGCGGGCGAAGGCGCGCCGGCCCAGCAGCGGCTCGCCCACCGCCGCGTAGGCGAGCAGGGCGAGGGCGAGGACCAGCGCGGGCGTACTGAACTGAGGAATGCTCTCGGACCACGGCACGGGCCACAGCCTAGAAGACCCGCGCGGCGGGGCCGCACACCCCGCCGCGCGGCCCCGGACGCCCGCCCGGCACGCCGCGCGCCCCCGAACGGGGCGGACGCCCCTCCGGCGTGTCGCGGCGCGCCCCTTGTGCTCGCGGTCGCGAAGGGTGACCGTAGGAAGTGGTCCGTGTCACATTCCGGCGCGGGCGACGCGTCATCCGGGTGGACTCCACCGCGGGGCGCCCCGGCCGCGGCGGCCGCGAACGGCACCGGCCGGACGCGCCCGGGTGGGCGAGGGAAGGTGGCAATCATGGCGGACAGGTCATCGGGTCCGGCGACCGCCGGAGCGGCACCCCGGGCCGACCGGCCGGCGGACATCCGCAACGTCGCGCTGGTCGGCCCTTCGGGAGCGGGCAAGACGACCCTGCTGGAGGCGCTGCTGCACGCCTCCGGCACCATCACGCGCCCCGGCCGGGTCGAGGACGGCACCACCGTGGCCGACCACGACGAGGCCGAGGCGCGCCAGGGGCGGTCGGTCAACCTGGCCGTCGCCCCGATCCGGGTGGGCGGGGTGAAGGTCAACCTGCTCGACTGCCCCGGCTACGCCGACTTCGTGGGCGAACTGCGCGCCGGGCTGCGCGCCGCCGACGCCGCCCTGTTCGTCGTTTCGGCGCTCGACGGGATCGACGGCCGCACCCGCCTGCTGTGGGAGGAGTGCGCCGCCATCGGCATGCCGCGCGCCGTCGCGGTGACCCGGATCGACCACCGGCGCGCCGACTTCGCCGACACCGTCGCGCGGTGCGCCGAGGCGTTCGGGCCCGGGGTGCTGCCCGCCTACGTGCCGGCGGTGACCGGCGAGGGCGCCGACCGCGCCGTCACCGGGATCATGGGGCTGGTGTCGGGCCGCTACGCCGACCACTCCTCCGGGGAGCGGGTCGAGGCGGACCCGCCGGAGGGGCTGCGCGCCGAGTTCGCCGCGCTGCGCGACGCGCTGGTCGAGGGGGTGATCCAGGAGAGCGAGGACGAGACCCTGATGGACCGGTACATGGCGGGCGAGGAGCTCGACCCGGACCTGCTCGTCGCCGACCTGGAGACCGCGGTCGCCCGCGGCGGGCTGCACCCGGTCATCCCCGTCGCCGCGACGGCGGGGATCGGCGTGCACGAGCTGCTGACCGAGCTGCCCCGCGCCACGCCGTCGCCGCCGGAGCGGCCGCTGCCCGAGGTCACCACGGTCGACGGCGCCCCGGTCGGGGACCTGTCCTGCGACCCCGGCGGCCCGCTGCTGGCCGAGGTCGTGCAGACGGCCACCGACCCCTACGTCGGCCGGATCAGCCTGGTGCGGGTGTTCTCCGGCACGCTGCGCCCCGACACGGTCGTGCACGTGTGCGGGCACGGCCTGGCCGACCGGGGCCACGCCGACCACGACGTCGAGGAGCGCGTGGGCGGGCTCGCCGAACCGCTCGGCCGGCGGAGCACGCCCGTGGACGCCGCCGTCGCGGGCGACGTCTGCGCCGTCGCCCGGCTGGCGCGGGCCGAGACCGGCGACACGCTGTCCGACCGCGACCGCCCGCTGCGCATGCCGCCGTGGACGTTCCCCGAGCCGCTGCTGCCGGTGGCGCTGCGCGCCGCCGCGCACGCCGACGAGGACCGGCTGTCCCAGGCGCTGCCCCGGCTGGCGGCGGAGGACGCCACCCTGCGGGTGGAGGTCGACCCCGAGACCCACCAGCTCGTGCTGTGGTGCATGGGCGAGGCGCACCGCGACGTGGCGCTGGACCGGCTGGCCCGCCGGTACGGGGTCGAGGTCACCACCGAGGAGGTGCGGGTCCCGCTGCGGGCGACGTTCGCCGTGCCGGCGCAGGGCACCGGGCGCAACGTGAAGCAGAGCGGGGGCCACGGCGAGTTCGGCGTCTGCCGCATCGCCGTGGAGCCGCTGCCCTCGGGCGCCGGCCTGGAGTTCGTGGACGAGATCGTCGGCGGCGTGGTGCCGCGCCAGTTCGTGCCGTCGGTCGAGAAGGGCGTCCGGGCGGAGATGGAGCACGGGGTGCGCGACGGCCACCCGCTGGTCGACCTGCGGGTGCGGCTGTTCGACGGCAAGGCGCACTCCGTCGACTCCTCCGACATGGCGTTCCAGAAGGCGGGCCGGCTCGCGCTGCGCGACGCCGCCGGCAACGGGCGGCTGACCGTGCTGGAGCCGGTCGACGCGGTGGCGGTGCTGGTCGACGACGAGCACATGGGCGCGGTGCTGAGCGACCTGTCGGCGCGGCGCGGCCGGGTGGTCGGCACCGAGGCGGTGCCGGGCGGGCGCACCCTGGTGCGGGCGGAGGTCCCGCGCCTGGAACTGCTGCGCTACGCCGTCGACCTGCGGTCGGTGTCGCACGGCACGGGCACCTTCACCCGGCACTACCTGCGCCACGAACCGCTGCCCGCGCAGCTCGCGGCGGCCCATACGGGCGGGTGAGCCGGACCCGGCCCGCCCGGGGCGGGCGGCCCGGGCGGTGCGCGCGCCGCCCCGGGCGGGCCGGGGCCGGTCAGAGTGAGGCGGGCATACCGGCCGGGAAGTTGCTGCCGGTGAGGATGGTGGCCACCCGGGCGCCGGGGAGGTCGCGGCGGGCGAGCGCGGCGATGCCGACGGCGGCCGACGGCTCCACCACCAGGCCGACGACGTCGCGCAGCAGCCGGAGCGCCGCGGTGATCTCCGCCTCCTCGACCAGCACCATGTCGTCGACGGTGTCGCGCATCCAGGCGACCGCGTCGGGGACCGGCACCCGCACCGCGAGCCCGTCGGCGGCGGTGCTGACGCCGTCCGTGGCCACCGCCCGGCCCGAGCGCCAGCTGTGCGCCATGGCGGGGGCGCCCGCCGCGCACACGCCGACGATCCGGGTCCCGCGCGAGTGCTCCTTGAGCCACCGGCCCACGCCGGCGGCCAGGGCCCCGTTGCCGACGGGCACCACGACGGTGTCGAGCTGGAGCGGGGCGAGTTCGACGCCGATGGTGCCGGCGCCCTCGGCGATCTGCGGCTGCCGGCCGTCCTCGATGAACACGCAGTCGCCGCGCCCGGCGGCGTAGTCGGCGGCGGCCTCCTTGGCGGCGTCGAAGTCGGCACCGGTGACGACGACGCGGGCGCCCAGTTCGCGCATGCGCGCGACCTTGACGCCGCTCGCGGTCGTGGCGGCGAACACGTGGACGGGCAGGCCGCGGCTGCGCGCCGCGTACGCCATGGCCTGGCCGAAGTTCCCGGCCGACGCGCACACCACGGCGCGGTTCTCGCCGGTGTCGCGGAACAGGAAGTCGGCGCCGCGCCCCTTGAAGGAGCGGACGGGGTTGAGGGTCTCGATCTTGAGGAAGGTCTCCCGCTCCAGTCGGCGGGAGAGGGCGTCGTCGCTGATCTGCGGCGTGTCGCGGAACCGGCGGTCGATGAGCCGGTAGGCCGTTGCGATCCGGTCGAGCCGGAGGGTTTCGGTCGGCATGTGCGCATCGTAGGGGGAGGGCCCCGGGGCGGCGCGGCCGCCGGGGTCACCCTTGGGCGGGCAGCGCCCCCGCGCGCGCGGCGGCCACGGCGGCGGCCGCGGCGCGGGCGGCGGTGCCCGCGTCGACCGGTTCGCGGCTGACGAACAGCCGGTAGTAGATCGGGGCGACGGCGGTGCGGACCACCTCGGCGGGGTCGGTGCCGACCGGGAGCTGCCCGCGTTCGACGCCGCGGGCGACCACCTCGGCGCAGCGCCGGTGGCGTTCGGCGAAGAAGCCGCGCAGCGCCTCGGCGGCGCGGTCGGCGTGGAAGGCCGCGGAGATCGCGGCGGCGGGCACGGCGCGGTCGGGGGCGGTGGTGAACCCGTGGACGACGTCGAGCGCGATGCGGCGCAGGTCCTCCTCGACGTCGCCGGTGTCGGCGGGCCGCCAGTCGTCGTCCGCCGCCGCGCCGAGGGCGTCGGCGACCAGCTCCGGCACGCCGCCCCACCGGCGGTACACCGTGGTCCGGTGCACGCCGGAGCGGGCGGCGACGCCCTCGACGGTCATGTCGGTGAAGCCGCGCTCCGCCAGTTCGTCCAGCGTGGCCCGGACCACGGCCGCGCGGGTGCGGGCGGTGCGCCCGCCGGGCCGGCGGGCCCCCGGGCGGTCGGCTTCGGACATGGGCCCTCCGTAGGTCGTCTGGCGGCCCGCCCAGACTAACGCGACTGGAGTGGCCTTAGCGGAGCCGGCCGGTCACAGGATCCGGCCGGGCCGGGAGCGGTCGACGAGCGCCTGGAACCGCCAGGTGTTGATCGGGTGGCTCGACAGCAGGTTGACCAGCATGACGAACAGGCCCTGGTCGGTGTGCGCCCGCGCGGCGATCTCCTCGAAGTCGACGGCGGTGTAGAGGTACTTGCCCGCCGCCAGGACGCGCAGCCCCCGCATCCCCTCGGGGTGGAAGGCGTAGCCGTGGTTGTCGGCGGTGTACTCCTGCGCCCGGTTCAGCGTGCTGCCGATGCCGGGGATGATGTCGGCCACCGACACCGCGAACTGCCGCCAGTACGACACGTGGCCCGCCGCGATGTGGCCGACCTCGTGGCCGATGACGAACCGCAGCGCGTCGGGGTCGGCGAGCCGCCCGCCCACCTCGAACAGGTCGCTGGAGACCGCCACGTAGCGGCGGAACCCGTGGCCGGACGCGAACGCGTTGATGCGCCCGTTGCCCAGCACCACGTAGGCGTCGGGCACGCGCGGCAGGTCGAACGCGCGCGCGGCGTCGACCACCATGGCGTGCGCCTCGGGGAACTGGCGCTCGGAGATGCGCACCCCGTTGACCCGCTGGGTGGCGTAGAGCTGCCCGCGCACGAAGAAGACCAGCGCGGGGATGCTCAGCAGCAGCAGCGGCTGGCCGGATTCGCCCTCGATCGCCCGGTTGGCCGCGCCCACCACGGCCAGGACCGTCACGGCGACGCAGACCACCAGGACGGCGTTCTCGCGCGGATGCCGCAGCGCGCGCCGGCGGGAGCGCTCGCCCCACGTCTGGAACAGCATGGCCCCATTGTGGGGCCCGGCCGCGCCGCGCGCGCCCGGGTCGGGCCCGGGGCACGCCCGGGCGGCGGGGGTGCGGCGGCGGAGCGGCCGGTCAGAGGCGGTAGGGCGGGTCCTGCGGCGGATCGGCGTCGTAGGGGCGCGGCTCGTACGGCGGCTCGTCGGCGGGCGGCCGGCCCGTCGAGAACGGGGTGGACCCCGGCGGGGGCGGCGGCGCGGCGACGGGCGGCCCCTGCGGCGGCGGCGCCGCGACCGGCGGGCCCTGCGGCGGGGCGGGCGGGGGCGGCGGCGCGGCGACCGGCGGACCCTGCGGCGGGGCGGGCGCCGGTGCGGGCGCCGGTGCGGGGTCGTCGTCGTCGAGGAAACCGGCCATGTCGGCGTAGGCGGTGGACTCGCCCCGCTCGGCGTCGTCGTCGGGCCGGTCGGCGGACGGGCCGACGTGGCGGCCGCCGCCCTCGTCGGCGGGGGCGGGCTCGGGCGGCGCCGGGTAGGCCTCGGCGCCCGGGGCCGGAGCGGGCTCGGTGGCGCCGGGCGGCGGCACCGGGGCGGGGGCGGCGGGCCGCTCGGCGTCGGGGGCCGCCGGGTCGTCGGCCCGGCCCAGGTAGGTCAGCGCCGCGACGGTGAGGGCGGCCAGCCCGGCGCGCAGCGTCGGCTCGCGGTCGGGCGCGAAGAACGGGGAGTGGTTGCCCGGGACCGACGCCAGCTTCTCGTAGGGGGTGGTGCCCGGCGCGGCCTCCCACACGGAGTGCGGGGTGGCGCCGACGAACCAGAAGGCGTACGGCACCGGGTCGGGTTCGCCCGGGAGGCCGAGGTCGCCGAAGTCCTCGCTGCCGGTGAGGGGCTGCGGCAGGTCGACCACGTAGCCGTCGCCGAAGTAGGCCCGGTGGGCGGCCGCCACGTCGTGCACGGCCTCGGCCGCGTTGCGGGTGACGCCCGCCTCCTGGAGCACGGTGATCTCGGGCTCGCGGGGGGCGCCCGCGGCGGCGGCCTCGGCGCGCACGATCCGCTCGATGGCGGTGTGCACGCGGTCGGCGACCACCTCGTTGAGGGCCCGGGTGTTGACCTCCAGGTAGGCGTCCTCGGGGATGATGTTGGCCTTGGTGCCGGCGCGCAGCACGCCGACGGTCACCACGGCGACCTCGCTCGGGTCGACCTCGCGCGCCACCACGGTCTGCAGCCGGGTGACGATGTTCGCGGCGATCACCACCGGGTCGACGGTGGTGTGCGGCTGGGAGGCGTGGCCGCCCACGCCGAAGACGCGGACGCCCAGGGTGGCGCCGGCGGCCAGGATGACGCCCGCCCGGTGCGCGATCATCCCGGCGGGCTGCGGCCCGATGTGCTGGCCCAGCGCGACGTCGGGGCGGCCGAAGCGGGTGTAGAGGCCGTCGCGGAGCATCCCCGAGGCGCCGTCGAGGGTCTCCTCGCCGGGCTGGGCGACGACCATCAGGGTGCCGCGCCAGCGGTCGCGGGCGCCGGAGAGCAGGTCGGCGGCGCCGACGAGGCACGCGGTGTGGGCGTCGTGGCCGCACGCGTGCATGATCGGCACCTCGTTGCCGTCGGCGTCGGTGCCGCGGGCGGTGCTGGCGTAGGGCAGGCCGGTCTTCTCCTCGACCGGCAGCGCGTCCATGTCGGCGCGGAGCAGGACGGTGGGGCCGTCGCCGTTGCGCAGCACCCCGACCACCCCGGTGCCGCCGATGCCGGTGGCGACCTCGAAGCCCGCGCGGGTCAGCCACTCGGCGACGGCGCGGGCCGTGCGGGTCTCGCCGTGCGAGAGTTCGGGGTTCTTGTGCAGGTCGACGTAGAACCCCTCGACGAGCGGGAAGATCTCGTCGACGAGCCGCAGGATCGCGCCGCCGTGCTGGGCGACGCGCTGGGGTTGGACCGCGTGCGGCACAGCTTCCACCGCCTTCTTCCGGGGTTTCGGGGGGCGGCGTGTCCCGCCCCGGGAACCGGGGGGCGGCCGCCGCGGCGATTCTCCCGCCCGCGCCATCGAATCTCAAACGGGGTCGAGGCGGCGGGGCCGTCAGGGCAGCCTACTCGGCCCGGGCGGCGGGCGCGGGGGGCCGCCGCCCGGGACCCCCCGTCGAAAAAGGGGTTTGGGTCCGTTCCTGAGAAAAAAATCCGGGTACCGTAACCACGGCTCCGCAGTGGCCGGACGTGGGGGACGCCACGGTCGGGCACCCGGAGCTGGGCGGCGTCACCCGGACGACACGCCCGGACACGTCCTGATAGGGTCCCCGGCACGGAAGGGCGGTAGGGTCACTCCCAGGGTTCTCAGCGAACTCCCAGGCATGTCCGGTAGGCCCGGCGCCCGCGCGCGCCCGATGGCCACCGCCGCCGCGCCGAGGCGCCGTCCTGCGCCCGGCCGCATCCGCTCCGCGACCACGCCCGCACGCCCCGCTATCGGTGACTCGGAGGACCCGTGGCCTCGACCACCACACGACCGCCCGAACGCCCCGCCGTCCGCCCCGAAACCCCGCCGCCGGCCGCCGCCGGCCGGCCCCGGCGCGACGCCCTGCTCGACAACGCGAAGTTCCTGCTGATCACGCTGGTGGTGGTCGGGCACGCGATCGAGCCCACCACCGACAGCCGGATCGCCAACGCGGTCTACTTCTGGATCTACCTGTTCCACATGCCCGCGTTCGTGCTGATCAGCGGGTACCTCTCCAAGTCGTTCGACGGCTCGGGCCGGCGCATCGACAAGCTGCTGACCACGGTCGCCGCCCCGTACCTCATCTTCTGGTGCGTGTACGCGGTGCAGGCGGCGTCGTCCGGGCGGAACCTGCCCGACGGCCCGCTGGAGCCGCTCTGGCTCACCTGGTTCCTCGCCGCGCTGTTCGTGTGGCGCCTCACCGTGCCGCTGTGGAAGCGGGTGCGCCGGCCGTTCGCGGTGGCGGTCGCCCTGTCGCTGGTCGGCGGGCTGGTGGCCACCGGCGAGGTGCTGGGGATGTCGCGCATCATCAGCCTGCTGCCGTTCTTCGTCGCGGGCCTGCTGCTGGAGCAGCGCCACTTCGACCTGCTCCGGCACACCTGGGTGCGGGTGGCGGGCGCCGCGCTGGGCGTGGCGACCATGGCCGTCTGCTACCTGTACCTGGAGCAGGCCAGCCGCGAGTGGATCTACTGGCGCGAGAGCCTGGTCGACCGCGACGTCGACCTGCTGCCCGTGGGCATCCCCGGGCGCGTGCTGTTCCTGGTGCTGGCATTCGCGCTGACCGCCGCGCTGCTGGCGCTGACCCCGCGGCGCACCACCCGGTTCACCCGGCTGGGCGCCCTCACCATGTACGTGTTCCTGCTGCACGGCCTGGTCATCCGGGTCGCCGACCAGTTCGGCTGGTACGACGCCGCGGACCGGGTGCTCGGCACCACGGGCTCGTTCCTGCTGAACACCGTGCTCGCGGTCGGCCTGACCTTCCTGCTGTGCGCGCCGTGGGTGCGCGCCGCCACCCGGTGGCTGGTCGAACCTCGGCTCGACGGCATCCTGCGCCGCGACCGCGACTCCGCGCCACCCGTGCTGCGGCTGCCCCGCTCGGGCTGAGCCGCCCGGGTCGATCCGGCCGCACACGACGGGAGGGGCCGCGCGGACGTCCGCGCGGCCCCTCCCGTGTGTTCCGTGTCCCTCTCCCCGTTCCGGTCCGCCGCACCGCCGCTCCCCCGTGCGGTGTGCGGGCCGGGCCCGGGTCAGCCCCGGGTGAGCTTCGCCATCTCGCGGTCGAAGTCGCGGGTGGCCAGCCACAGCTTGTAGACGATCACCAGCTCGAACGCCGCCAGCGCCGCGCACGCCAGGACCGTGACCGGCACGATCAGGCTGGGCAGCGCCGAGACCGCCGCGGTCAGCGCGGTCAGCGGGGCGACCACGCAGACGAACATCTCGAACTCGATGCCGCTGAACAGGTGCGGGCGGACCCGGCTGCGCAGCAGCCGGTCGCGGACCCGCTCGTACCAGCCGAACCGCTTGCCGAACCCCTGGTGCACGTCGATGACGCGGGCGCCGGACGACGCGGCGCCGGCCCGCACCTGCTCCGGGTCGAGGTCGGGGTTGTCGCGCAGCGCCTCCTCCATGAACACCACCGGTGCGGCGGGGGCGGCGGTGCCCGCGTTGTTCGCGGCGTCGGGGGTCTCGGTGCTCTCCGGGTCGTCGGAGACGGAGTCGGCGGAGCGGCCCTCGGCGACGGCGCGCAGCTTCTCGCGCATGGTCTGCCGGGTCTTGGCGACCTGGTTGCCGTTGAGGTAGCGCAGCAGGTCGAGGAAGGTGACGACCGGCATCAGCAGCAGGTAGACGACCTCGCCGGTGACCGCCCACTGGCCGATGAACAGCGCCAGCATGCAGCCGAAGAAGCGGATGCGGTCGAACACGAAGTCGACCCAGGCGCCGAACACCGACCCGTTGTGCTTGAGCCGGGCGATCTTGCCGTCCATGCAGTCGAGCACGAAGCTGAGGTGGAACAGCAGCGCGCCCGCCACCAGCCACGGCCAGCTCCCCAGGGCGAAGCACACCACCGAGCCGAGGCCGAGGACCCCGGCGCCGAACGTGATCTGGTTCGGGGTGATGTTCGTGCGGTTGGCGGTCCACACGACCAGGCGGGCGGCCAGCGGGTCGACCAGGAACACGGTCCACCACGCGTCGCGGCTCTTGTAGGTGCGCTCGCGGACGTCCGCGAGTGTGAAGCTCGTCATCTCAACTCCTGCGGAACCCCGGCCGGCGCCGCGTGTCGGCCGCCGGCCACGCACGGTGATCACGCGCGGTCGAAGGGGAGGGGAGGGCGGGTGTCAGCCGGAAGATCATCGCAGACGGTCGTGCGGTGGGCTAATCGGCGCGGTCATAATTGATCGGTAAGGGGGGATTCGGCGCGTCGACCGTGAGGTCGCGCCGCCGGCCCCGCGGTTTGCGACCCGAGGTGGCGGCGTGCGTTTTCTCAACGACCAGGTCCCCGGCCACGACCTGACCTACAGCGACGTGTTCATGGTGCCGAGGCGGTCGGCCGTCGGGTCGCGCCTGGACGTGGACCTCGCGTCCCACGACGGGACGGGGACGACCATCCCCATCGTAGTCGCGAACATGACCGCGGTCGCCGGGCGGCGCATGGCCGAGACCATCGCCCGGCGCGGCGGCATCGCCGTCATCCCGCAGGACATCCCCATCGACGTGGTGGCCGAGGTCATCGCCTGGACCAAGCGGCGCGACCTGGTCCACGACACCCCGATCACGCTCACCCCCGAGAGCACCATCGGCGACGCGCTCAACCTGCTGCCCAAGCGGGCGCACAACGCGGTCATCGTGGTCGACCCGGAGCGGCGGCCGCTGGGCGTCGTCACCGAGGCCGACTGCCAGGGCGTCGACCGCTTCACCCAGCTCCGCGAGGTCATGTCGACCGACGTGCTGACCGTGCGCGCCGGGAGCGACCCCAAGGAGGCGTTCGGCACCCTGCACGACTTCCGGCACCGGCTGGCGCCCGTGGTCGACGCCGACGGCGCCCTGGTGGGCGTGCTCACCCGCACCGGCGCGCTGCGCGCCACCCTGTACACGCCGGCCGTCGACGCGGCGGGGCGGCTGCGGGTCGCGGCGGCGGTCGGGGTGAACGGCGACGTGGCGGGCAAGGCGGCGGAGCTGCTGGCGGCGGGGGCCGACGCGCTGGTGCTCGACACCGCGCACGGCCATCAGGAGAAGATGGTGGCGGCGCTGCGCAAGGTGCGCGCCCTCGACCCCGGGGTGCCGATCGTCGCCGGGAACATCGTCACCGCCGAGGGCACCCGCGACCTCATCGAGGCCGGCGCCGACATCGTGAAGGTCGGCGTGGGTCCGGGCGCCATGTGCACCACCCGGATGATGACCGCCGTGGGGCGGCCGCAGTTCTCCGCGGTGCTGGAGTGCGCGGCGGCCGCCCGCGAGCTGGGCAAGGCGGTGTGGGCCGACGGCGGGGTGCGCCACCCGCGCGACGTCGCCCTCGCCCTGGCGGCGGGCGCGTCCAACGTGATGATCGGCTCGTGGTTCGCGGGCACCTACGAGTCGCCGGGCGACGTCCTGCGCGACGCGCAGGGCCGCCTGTACAAGGAGAGCTTCGGCATGGCGTCGGCCCGCGCGGTCCGGTTCCGCACGGCCGACGACTCCCCGTTCGACCGCGCCCGCAAGGCCCTCTTCGAGGAGGGCATCTCCACCGGCCGCATGTAC
This sequence comes from Nocardiopsis trehalosi NBRC 14201, assembly GCF_001552555.1. Lineage (GTDB taxonomy): Bacteria > Actinomycetota > Actinomycetes > Streptosporangiales > Streptosporangiaceae > Nocardiopsis_B > Nocardiopsis_B trehalosi. The sequence continues at coordinate 24,353 of NZ_BCRK01000009.1, forward strand.
CTCGACCCGGAGCGCCCGGGCGTCGAGGACCTCGTGGACGAGATCGTCGCGGGCGTCCGCAGCTCCATGACCTACGCCGGCGCCACCACCCTGGAGGAGTTCCACGACCGCGCCACCGTCGGCATCCAAAGCGCCGCCGGCTACAGCGAGGGCCAACCCGTCCCCACCAGCTGGTAACCCCCAACCGCACTCACCCCACAAGCAAAGGCCAGAGCCGAAGGCTCTGGCCTTTCGCTATGCCACCCCGCTCACCGCGCCTCCAAAGTCCACAGGAGCACCTGGCCGCCAGGGAACGCATCAAGGACCCAAGAAGAGACCCCTGATGAGTCCGATGCCGACCACGACCGCCACCGCCACCGCCGCAAAGAGACTGACCGTGACGTACTTGTTCACAGTATCCGCGACACCGCCTTGCACTTTTTCATACTTCCTCGCAAACGGCGGAGCCCACCGCAGAAGCCTCCGCTGAATCGCATCCCATTTTCGAAGCCGCTCCCAGTGCCTGTACAGGAGGAACGAAATCGCAAAACAGAACGCGGATACTGCGGCTACCAGCAGGAGAGTGAAGAGATACTCCAGAATATTTTCCTCCACAAGATTCAGACGGCACACCTCGCCGATGACTGAAATCATCATCCGAAGACACCGAAGAATCCGCCGAGGATCAGCATCGACATTATGAACAGGAATCCGCTGATGATGATTCTCAGAGATTCGTTCGTCGGTTCATCGGAAGGCTTGAAGACGCTGTCATCCGGAACGTCCGAGAACATGAACTCGGCGCCGCGGTGGTAGTAGACCCAGTTCGCCACGGCAGCCGCCATCAGGCCGACCGCGAGGAGGAGTCCGAACAGGGTTTCCATGGCTATCTCCTCTGAGCCGGTCGTCTTCTGTTCTCCGGTCGTCGGCCCGATACCAACGCCGCGGGGTGAAGACCTCCATCACTGACGCATCTCTTCCGCAACAGGAAGAGGGAGAGCAAGGAAAGGACGAGGAAGAAGAGGGACATCAGTCCCGCGATGAGGAAAATCGGCGATCGTTCTACCGTGTAGTTCGCGAGATTGATGGACGCCCACGCGCCGTGGAACAACACGAGGGACCAATGGAGGCGTCTGCCCACGCGGGAAGTGCTCGATTCTTCGTCAGGGACCGGCGGGGGCCGGGCGGGGTGGCCCGGAAGCAGCCACTCGCGCGCGGGCGTGTCGCGTCGCTCATGTCGGGGTGCAGATGACGATGGGGAGGGTGCGGTCGGTGCGGGACTGGTCGTCGGCGAAGGCCGGGTGGTACGCGGTGAGGCGGGGCCACAGGTCGGCGCGTTCGGCGGCGGTGGCGGTGCGGGCCCGCATGCGGTGCAGGGAGCGGCCGATCTGCACGACGACGCGCGGGTCGTCCAGCAGGTTGCGGAACCACATGGGGTTGCGGGGGTCGCCGCCCGCCGAGGCGACGAGGACGACCCGGTCGCCGTCGCGCAGGAACACCAGGGGCACGGTGCGGCGCCGCCCGCTCTTGCGGCCGCGCGTGGTCAGCAGGCAGACCGACTCCCCCTTGGGGAAGCGGTGGTGCGGCCGGAGGCGGCCGACCGCCAGCCCGTCCGTGGCGCGGTAGGCGAACGCGTCGAGGCGCGAGACCGCGCGGGCCCGGACCGGGCCGGGCGGGACGGCCTCCGGGATCTCCGGCCGGACCGGTTCGTCGCCGGCGGCGTCCGCGTGGCGGCGGTGGGCGTCGGCACCGGGGTACGAGGCGTGGAACGCGTCGGCGCCGGGACGAGGGTGCTGCGGCGCGTCGGCGGCGAGACCCGGGTGGCGCGCGTCGGCGGACGGGCGGTGCGGCGGGTGGGCGGCGGAGTCCGGGCGGGGCGGGGGCATGGGGGTCTCCTCCGGGCTGGGGGCTCGGAACGACGCTACGTGTCAGGCCCCCGTCATGGGAATGATCTGTCCGAATCGGGACTGTTTTCTGGTGATCTATCCGCCGGAAGTCCGTGGACCGCCCTGCCGGACGCGGCACCGTGCGGCACCACCGGGTGGCGGTACTGGGCGGCATGACCAAGTGGCGGTTCTGCGCGGCATCACCGGCCGGCCGCGCTGCGCGGCCGTGCGGCCCGGCGACGCTGCACGGCAACACGTGCGTCCGGGCACGGAGGCCGGTGTGGGGCAGCGCACGCCCGGTCGGCGACGTATGGGCGCCGGTGCGGGCGTATTTTTGAACTGACCAGTCAGTTCAAAAGAGGGGTGATGGCCATGCGGCGGGCGACGGGAGCGCGCATTGAGGCCGACGGGCTCGGGCTGCGGACGGGTGAGGGCGCCGTCTACTCCGGCGTCTCCTTCGACGCGGCGCCCGGTTCCCTGGTCGCGGTCGCCGCCCCCTCCGGTGCCGGGCGCACCGCGCTGCTGCTCACCCTGGCCGGGCGCATGCGCCCCACCTCCGGGACGCTCCGGGTCGACGGCCACGCCCTTCCGGCAGCCGCGCGGCGGGTCCGCCGCATCGCGGCCCTCGGCCTCAGCGACGGGGTCAACGACCTCGACGAGCGCCTGACCGCCGGCGACCACCTCGCCGAGCGGCTGCTGCTGCGCGCCCGCCCCGCCGAGCGCGGCGCCCGGGCCGCAGCGCTCGACGCCGCCGGGCTGTCCGACCTCGACCGCACCCGGCGGGTGCGCGACCTGACCGCCGCCGAGCGCCGCCGCCTGGGGATCGCCCTCGCCCTCCTGGACGAGCCCCGGCTGATCTGCGTGGACGACGCCGATCGCGGCCTGTCCCCGGACGACCGGGCCGCCCTCTGGGCGACGCTGCGCGCCCTCGCCGACTCCGGCCCCACTGTCGTCGCCGCCTGCGCCGACCCCGGCGGCGCCGAGGACGCGGGCGCGGACACCGTCCTGACGCTGGATCGAGCGGGAGAGGACGCCGTTCCAAGCGCCGAGCCGGCCGAAGGCGACGGGCTGATTTCCGGGGCGCCTCCCGCGCCGTCCCCCGGGCCGCCTCCCGCGTCACCCCCCGCTCCCCCGCTAGGGCGGCATGCCGCCCCCCGGCGTGCCCGTCGCGAGGGTGGGGAGGGCGCGTGAGGATTCCCCGACGTCCCCGCTTCCTGCGGCGTCCCCTGCGCCGCCCCCGTGCGCTGCCCGCTGTGCGGCTGGGGGCGCTGCCCGTGCGGTCGTTCCTGCGGCACCGGCTGACCGCCGCCGCGCTGGCCGCGCTGACGGTGATCCCGCTGCTGTACTCCGGGCTGTACCTGTGGTCGTTCTGGGACCCCTTCGGCGGCATGGAGAACCTGCCCGTCGCCCTCGTCAACGAGGACGAGCCCGCCACCGCCGCCGGCGAGGAGCTGCACGCGGGCGACGACATCGCCCAAGAGCTGCTCGACCGGGGCGACCTCGACTGGCACCTGGTCGACGCCGACGAGGCCGACGCGGGGGTCGAGCAGGGCCGCTACTACGTCGCCCTGACCATCCCGGCCGACTTCAGCGCCGACCTGGCCACTGCCGCCGACGACGGCGCCGACCCCGCCCCCGCGACCCTCCGGGCGCACTACGACGACGCCAACGGCTACATCGTCCGCCAGCTCATGGGCTCGGCCTTCGCCGAGATCCGCGACGCCGCCGGGGCCACCGCCGCCCGCGACTACGTGGACGGCATGTTCGTCGGCTTCAACGAGATCCACGCGAGCACCGCCGAGGCCGCCGACGGCGCCGGGGAGCTGGCCGACGGCACCGCCGACGCCCGCGACGGCGCCGACCGACTCGACCAGGGCCTGGGCGACGCCGCCACCGGGTCCGGCGACCTGCACTCCGGCCTCGGCGACCTGTACGAGGGGTCGCAGACGCTGGCCGACGGCGCCACCACCGCCTCCGACACCGTCTCCGAGAAGACCGAGGCGCTGGACCGGCTCGCCGACGAGTGGGTTCCCCGCCTGCGCGAGGACGCCCCCGACATCGAGTCCGGCGCGCGGGAGGCCGCCGACGCGGCCTCGGCGCTCTCCGACGCCCTGGACGACCTCCCCGACTCCGCCGCCGACGGCGCCGACCGGGCCGAGGACGTCGACGGCCGCCTCGCGGACTACCTCGCCGCCCACCCCGACCTGGAGCGCACCGACCCCGAGCTGTACGGGCTGATCACCGACATGCGCGGTGTCACCGCCCAGGCCGCCGACCTGGCCGGCTTCGTCGACGACAACCGGGACCGGATCGCCACCATCGGCGACCGGGCCGACACCGTGGCCGACCTCGCCGCCGACGTCGCCGACGAGGCCCCCGACCTGGCCGACGACGCCGCGTCGGCCCGCGACCAGGTCGACGCGCTGGACGAGGGCCTCGCCGACCTGGCCGAAGGCGCCCGCGACCTGCGCGACGGCCTGGAGACCGCCTACGGCGGCTCCGCCGACCTGGACGAGGGCATCGGCGCGCTGCACAGCGGCGCCGGCGACCTCGGCGAGGGCCTGGCCGCCCTCGATGACGGCTCCCGCGACCTGTCCGACGGCCTGGCCGAGGGCGTCGAGCACATCCCGACCTTCGACGGCGCCGACCGGGGCGACCGCGCCGACGTGATGAGCGACCCGGTCCGGCTCGACGCGGCCGTCGCGAACGAGGCCCCGCAGTACGGCACCGGGTTCGCCCCGTTCTTCATCGCGCTGTCGCTGTGGGTCGGCGCGATGGTGACGTTCATGGTGCTGCCCGCCGTCCAGCCGCGCGCGCTGGCGTCCACGGCACCGTCGTGGCGGATCGCCCTGGCCGGTTGGCTGCCCCCGCTGGCGGTGGGCGCGGCCCAGGTCGCGGTGGCGCTCACGGCGCTGCACCTGCTGCTGGGGCTGGACGCCCGCCGGTGGGCGGCGCTCGTGGGCGTGCTGCTGCTCACCGCGGCGGCCTACACCGCGATCGTCCAGTGGACGGCCGTGCGGTTCGGCCCGGCGGGGCGGATCGTCGCCCTGGTGCTGCTCATGCTCCAGCTCACGTCGGCCGGCGGCACGTACCCGATCGAGACGAGCCCGGCGTTCTTCCAGGCGCTGGCGCCCTACCTGCCGATGTCGTGGGTGGTGGCGGCCGTGCGCCACCTGATCAGTGGGGGCTCCATGGACACCGTGCTCACCGCGTGCGCGGTCCTCGCCGCCTACCTGGCGGGGTCGCTGCTGCTGACCTGGCGCGCCGTCGACCGCCGCCGCACGTGGACGATGGCGGCCCTGCACCCGGCGCTGAAGCTGTGACCGGGTGACCGGGGCGGGCGCGCCCATCCCGCCGGGCGCGCCCACCGCGCCGGGTGGCCGCCGGGGGCGCGCCCGCCCGCGCCGCCCCGGGATAATGGGGCGGCACCCTCCTCCCCCCGTCCGACCCGTCCGATCAGGAGCGACCCGATGAGCGCCCGGCGCGAGGCCACCCGGCAGCGGCTGTTCGAGGCGGCCGTGACCCTCATCTCCGAGCAGGGGTTCGGGGCCACCACGGTCGACCAGATCGCCGAGCGCGCCGGGGTGGCCAAGGGCACGGTGTACTACAACTTCGCCGGCAAGACCGAGCTGTACACCGCCCTGCTGGAGTGGGGCATCCAGCGGCTGGCCGCCCGGTTGCGCGAGGCCGCCGCCACCGGGCCGCCGCGCGCGGCGCTGACCGAGGTGCTGCGGGCGGAGCTGGCGTTCATCGGCGCGCACGAGGCGCTGGCCCGGCTGCTGCTCGCGGAGGCGTGGCGGACCAACCGGGTCTGGTACGCCACCGTCGGCCAGCTCCGCTCCGAGGCGATCGGGGTGATCTCCGGGCTGCTCGACGCGATGGCCGCCGACGGCGACCTGCCCGAGGGGATCGACACCGCCGTGGCGGGGTCGGCCCTGTTCGGCATGGCCGTGACCGTCGCCTTGGACTGGCGCACCCGCGCCCCCGACCGCCCGCTGGACGAGGTGCACGCCACCGTGGAGCGCATGGTCGCCGGCTTCCTCGGCGGCTGACCCGCCGGCGAACCGGCCGGCCCGCCCGGCGCCCGGTCCGCCGACCGCGCCACCGCGCCGGAAGTGTCCGCTTCGCGTCTTGATATCCCCAAGTCGCGCGTGGCGCGTCGACCCCCCGCCCCCACCCGGCGGACGCTCGTGAAGACCAGCGGGCGCCCCGCGCGCCCGGACGCGCGGCGGGAGGGGGCCGGTCGGATGCGGCGGGCGACGGGGGCCCGGGTCGAGGCCGACGGACTGGAGCTGCGCACCCGCGCGGGCCCGGTCTACAGCGGGGTGGACCTGAGCGCGGCCCCGGGGTCGCTGACGGTCCTGCACGCCGAGGCGGGCAGCGGCCGCACCGCGCTGCTGCTGACCCTGGCCGGGCGCATGCGCCCCACCTCGGGCACGCTCCGGGTCGACGGCCACCGGGTGCCCGGGGCGGCGCGGCGGATCCGGCGTATCGCGGCGCTGGGCCTCAGCGACGGCGTCAACGACCTCGACGAGCGGCTGACCGTCCGCCACCACCTCACCGAGCGCCTGCTGCTGCGCGTCCGCCCCGCCGACCAGGGCACCCGCGCCGCCGCGCTGGACGACGCCGGGCTAGGCGGGCTCGACACCGCCCGCCCGGTCCGCGACCTGTCGGCGTCGGAGAAGGTCCGCCTGGGCGTGGCGCTGGCCCTGCTGGAGGAGCCGCGGCTGATCTGCGTGGACGACGCCGACGCCGGGCTGGGGCCGCGCGCCCAGGCCCGCTTCTGGCGCACGCTGCGCGCGCTCGCCGACTCCGGTCCCACCGTCGTCGCCGCCTGCGCCGACCCCGCCGCCGCCGAAGGGCTGGCCGACGTGCGCCCGCTGCCGCCGCGCGCGGCCCCGGCCCGCACGGGCGGGCGCGGGTGAGGCGCCGCGTCCGCCCGCTGCCCGCCGCCCGGCTGGGCGGGCTGACGCTGCTGTCGTTCCTGCGCTCCCCGCTGCCGGCGGCCGCCATCGCCGCGCTGGCCCTCATCCCGCTGCTGTACTCGGGGCTGTACCTGTGGGCGTTCTGGGACCCGTTCGGCAGGGTCGACCGGCTCCCGGTGGCCCTGGTCAACCAGGACCGGCCCGCCGCGGCCGACGGCCGCGAGGTGCGCGCGGGCGACGAGCTGGAGCGCGAACTGCTGCGCCGCGGCGACCTGGACTGGCACGCCGTGGACGCCCCCGAGGCGGCCGACGGCCTCGCCGACGGCCGGTACTACGTCGTGTTCACCATCCCCGGCGACTTCAGCGCCGACCTGGTCTCCCCCGCCGACGACGCGGCCGACCCGGTACCGGCGACGCTGCGCGCCCACTTCGACGACTCCAACAACTACATCGTCCGCGAGCTGCTGACCACGGGGCTCGACGCGATCCGCGCCGCCGCCGGGTCCGCCGCGACCGGCCGCTACCTGGACCGCATCTTCCTCGCGTTCAACGAGCTGCACGACCGCACCGCCGACGCGGCCGACGGCGCCGAGGAGCTGGCCGGGGGCGCCGCGGACGCCGAGGACGGCGCCGCCGACCTGGACTCCGGGCTGGGCGACGCCGAGGACGGCGCCGACACCCTCGCGGGCGGGCTGGACGTCGCCGAGGAGGGCGCGGCCGACCTCGATTCCGGGCTGGGCGACGCCGAGGACGGCGCGGGCGCCCTCGCGGGCGGGCTCGGCGACGCGGCGGACGGCGCGGCCGACCTGGACTCCGGACTGGGCGACGCCGAGGACGGCGCCGCCGACCTGGACTCCGGACTGCTGGGGCTGCGCGACGGGTCGCGCACCCTGGCCGACGGCGCGACGGAGGCCGCCGGCGAGGTGGACGCGGCGGTCGACGTCCTCGACACCCTGGCCGACACCTGGGTGCCGCGGGTGCGCGCCGACGCCCCCGCCGTCGAGGCCGCCGCCGAGGCCGCGGCGGAGGCCGCCGACACCCTCGCCGCCGCCTTGGACGCGCTGCCCGAGGTGACCGGGGAGGACGCGGCGGCCGCCCGCGCCCTGTGCGTGCGCCTGGAGGACCGCCTCGACGCCCACCCCGACCTGGCCGGGGAGGACCCGGAGCTGCACGCGCTGCTGGTGGACGCGCACGCGGCGGCGGCGCTCGCCGCCGACCTGGCCGACCTCGTCCACACCCACCGCGACCGGATCGCCGGGCTGGCCCGCGACGCGGGCGACGCCGCCCGGCTGGCGGCCGCCCTCGCCGCCGACGCCCCCGGGCTGGCCGACGACGCCGAGGCGGCGCGCGACCGGGCCGACACCCTCGCCACCGCCCTGGACGACCTCGCCGAGGGCGCCCGCGACCTGCGCGACGGGCTGGCGACCGCGTCCTCGGGCGCGTCCGACCTGCGCGGCGGCCTGGGCGACCTGCACACCGGCGCCGACGCGCTGTCCGGCGGCCTCGGCGACCTGGACGGCGGCGCGGACGAGCTGTACGGGGGCCTGGACGAGCTGCGCGGCGGCGCCGGCGAGCTGTCGGGCGGCCTCGGCGAGTTGAGCGGGGGCGCGGACGACCTCGACGGCGGCCTCGCCCGGCTGCGCTCGGGGGCGGGCGACCTGGACTCCGGGCTGGGCGACCTCGCCGAGGGTTCCCGCACCCTGGCGGACGGGTTGGCCGACGGGGCCGGGGACATCCCCACCTACGGCGAGGACGCGCGCGAGGTGCGCGGCGACGTGATGGGCCGCCCGGTGCGCCTGGCCTCGTCGGTCGACCACCCGGCCCCCGACTACGGGACCGGGTTCGCCCCGTTCTTCATCGCGCTCGCGCTGTGGGTGGGGGCGATGGTCGCCTACATCGTGCTCCCGGCGCTGACGGGGCGGGCGCTGGCCGCCGCCGCGCCGTCGTGGCGGGTCGCGCTGGCGGGCTGGCTGCCGGCGCTGGCGGTCGGCGCGGTGCAGGTGGCGGTCATGCTCGCCGCCCTGCACCTGCTGCTCGGCCTGGAGGCGCGGCGGTGGCCGGCCCTGGTGGGGGTGCTGCTGCTGACGGCCGCCGCCTACACCGCGGTGAACCAGGCGCTGAACGCGGCGCTGGGCGCGCCCGGCAAGGTGGTGGCGCTGGTACTGCTGATGATCCAGCTCACGACGGCGGGCGGCACCTACCCGCTGCAGACCAGCCCGGGGTTCTTCGCGGCCCTGGCGCCGTACCTGCCGATGTGGTGGGTGGTGTCGGCGCTGCGCCACCTGATCAGCAAAGGCGGGACCGCGGTGGTGGAGCAGGCGTGCTGGGTGCTCGCCGCCTACCTGGCCGGGGCGCTGCTGGTCACCTGGGCGGCCGCGGCGCGGCGGCGGAGCTGGACGGTGGGGGCGCTGCACCCGGTGCTGCGCGTCTGAGCGAGGCGGAGGCGGGCGGGCCCGGACGCCTGCAAGTTCGTCCGGACCCGCCGCTCGCCCGGGGGTCTGGAGCGCGCCCTGCCCAGCCCCCTGTCCTCACTGCCCGGCCGGCGGATCGCCCCCGTGTGCGTTCCGCGGCCGTGGTCCCACGGTAGGCGCGGGAGGGGGCGGCGGGCATCGGCCCACCGGCCGATCCCGGACTACGTCCAAAGGCGGTGCCGCCGTCATCCTCACGGCGTAGCCGGCCCGCCGGTGACCGGCTGTGGACGGCTTGGCCGAACGTGACCTCCACGCGACCGCGCTTGCCTACGCTCCGAGGGAGAGAGCGCCCCCGCCGCGGGGGCGGGATGGGGGAAGCATGGCCGTCCGCACCGGGCCCGCGTGGCGCCGCGCCGTTCCCTACGTGGTCGTGGGCGTGTTCGCCGTCGTGGTCATCGCGGCGGTGCGCTGGGTCTTCGTGGGGGCGCCGCTGCCGTCCTTCGGCGGCGGGTGCGGCGGCGACGCCATCACCCTCACCGTCGCGTCCTCGCCGGAGAAGGCCGGGCTGATGCGCGGCTTCGCCGAGGACTACAGCGGCACCGACATCGACGAGGGCTGCGTCGAGGTGGAGATCGTGGAGCAGGCGTCGGGCGCCACCATGGAGGCCCTGGGCGCCGGCACCTGGGACGCCGAGGAGCTGGGGCCCGAGCCCGACGTGTGGACCCCGGCGAGTTCGAGCTGGCTCCAGCTCGCCCGCGACCGCCGCGCCGCCGAGGACCTGCCGGCCCTGCTGCCGGACGCGGCGCCGTCGATCGCCAACTCGCCCCTGGTGATCGCCATGCCCCGGCCCATGGCCGAGGCGCTGGGCTGGCCCGACGCCTCCCTGGGCTGGCACGACGTGCTCGACCTCGCCGAGGACGAGGAGGGCTGGGCCTCCCACGGCCACGCCGAATGGGGTGCGTTCCGCCTCGGCAAGACCAACCCCAACTACTCCACGGCCGGGCTGAACGCCACCATCGGCACCTACTTCGCGGCGACCGGCCTCACCTCCGACCTCACCGACGACCGGATCGACGCGGCCGAGACCCGCGGGTTCGTCGCCGCCGTCGAGCGCTCCATCGTGCACTACGGCGACACCACGCTCACCTTCCTGTCCAACCTGCGGCGCGCCGACGCCGAGGGGCACGGCCTGTCCTACATCTCCGCGGTCGCCGTGGAGGAGGTGTCGGTGCTGCACTACAACGAGGGCAACCCCACCGGCGACCCCGCGACCGCGGGCGACCACCCGGCGCCGGACGTGCCGCTGGTCGCGGTCTACCCCGACGAGGGCACGCTGATGTCGGACCACCCCTACGCGGTGCTCTCCTCCGCCGAGGGGCCGGTGGCGGCCGCCGCCGAAGGGTTCCGCGAGCACCTGCTGTCGGCCGACGTCCAGGCGGCGTTCCAGGACGCGGGGTTCCGCGACCACGAGGGCACCCCGGGCGCCGACGTCACTCCCGAGAACGGCATGCTGCCCGACCAGCCCGCGCAGCTGCTCAACCCGCCCTCCTCCGGCGCGCTCGACGGGATGCTGGCGAACTGGGCCGAGCTGCGCAAGCCCGCCAACGTGCTGCTGGTCATGGACACCTCCGGATCGATGCAGGAGGCCGTCGCGGGCACCGGGCAGAACAAGCTCGGGCTGGCCAAGGAGGCCGCCCTGGCGTCGCTGGAGCAGTTCGGCGACAGCGACCACCTGGGGCTGTGGATGTTCAGCACCGAGCTGGACGGCGACCGCGACCACCGCGAACTCGTCCCGCTCGGCCCCATGGACGGCGACGTCGGCGGGACGCCGCGCCCCGACGCGCTCGCCGAGGAGATCGAGGCCCTGCCGCCGGGCGGCGGCACCGGCCTGTACGACACGGCGCTGGCGGCGCACGGGCTGGTCGACGGCGAGCGCCGGGACGACGCCATCAACGCCGTCGTGTTCCTCACCGACGGCCGCAACGAGGACCTGTCGGGGATCGGCCTCGACACCCTGCTCGCCGGTATCGAGGGGTCGTCGGAGACCGGCGAGGCCCCGGTGCGCGTGTTCACCATCGGCTACGGCGACGACTCCGACATGGAGACGCTGACCCGCATCGCCGAGGCGACCGACGCCGCCGCCTACGACGCCACCGACCCGGCGAGCATCGACGAGATCTTCGAGGCCGTGGTCTCGAACTTCTAGCCGCCGGGACCGGGGCGCGACGGAGCGGAAGGGCGGTGCGGGTGCGGGGCTGGCGGCGGTGGGCGGACCCGTGGTGGCTGATGGCGGGGGCCACCGCGGGCGGACTGGCGTGGGCGGTCGGCCTGCCCGTGCCCGCGTCCACGGGCATCGGAGTGGCGGTGTGGCTGGCGGCGATCCTGGTCGTGGGCCACCTCTTCGGCGGCCTGGCCGGGCCGGCGTCCGGCCCGGAGGACGGCGCCGCGCCGTACGCCGCGCGGGCCGCCGCCGCCCGCGACGCGTTCGCCGCGGCGGCCGCCGCCCTGCGCGGCGGACCCGGCGGCCCGGTGGCCGACCACATGGCGGCCGGTGTCGCCGCGACCGCGGCGGCGGTGGCCCGGCTGGAGGCCGCGCGGCCCCGCCTGGCCGCGCTGGGCGCCCCGGCGGCGGCCGCGACCGCCGAGGTCGGGCACCGGATCCAGGCGGGCACCCGCGACCTGGAGGAGGCCGCCGCCGCGCTCCCGGCCGCGGTCGGCGGCCCCGACGCGCTGCTCGCGCTCGCGCGGCGGATCGACGCGGTCGGCTACGGTGTGGCCATCGCCGAGCGCGTGGCCGCCGAGGCGCTGCACCCCGGCGGGCCGGCCGCGCCGCCCGGCCCCGACGAGTACACCTAGGACGTGCCGCTCGGGCGCCCGCCGTCCGCGCCGGTCGGCCGAGCGCACGCCCGAGCCGCAGAAACGGAAACGCCGCCGTGCTGGAGTACTACCCCCTGCTGCCGATGGCCGCCGGTGCCGTCCTGCTCGCCGTGCTGTTCCGGCACGTGCGCGCCTCGTCGCTGCTCGCCCGCAAGGGCGTGCGCACCCAGGGCGTCATCGAGGGCTACGAGGAGACCCGCCGCACCTCGCGCATGGTGGTGCGGTTCCGCACCGGCGACGGCCGGGAGGTCCGCGCGGCCCACACCAGCACCGGGTGGACCGCCGCCCGCGCCGGCGACACCGTCACCGTCTCCTACGACCCGGCGGAGCCGGAGCGGGCGCGCATCGTCGAGGCGCGCTGGCTGAGCAGCGGGATCGACGTCGTGTTCGGCCTGCTGGGCACCGCGCTCATCGGCATCGGGGCGCTGCTGGGCGTCCTCGCCTGGTGAGGGCCGCCGTCACCCGGGGGCGTGCGCCGGGCGGGCCGGCGGCGCGTAGCGGACCAGTTCGGCGGGCAGTTCGCCGGTGAGCGCGGCCCGGGTGGTCACCCGGGTGCCGGCGATGAGGTCGGCCAGCCCGGCGCCGTCGCGGCGGACCAGCGCGCTCGCCCCGTGCGCGGCGGCGACGGCCGCCGTCCACCACGGCAGGCCGGCGCCCAGGAGCGCCGCGGTGGGGGCGTAGAGCAGGACCGACCGGAGGAGCGCGCGCGGCCTCGGGGCGGGCACCGGCCGCCCGGCCGCCGCGACGCCCAGGCGCAGCGCGGCCCGGCCGGGGGCGCAGCGGTCGCGCCGCAGCAGCGGGGGCAGCACCGCGGCGGCGGCGGTGAGCGCGGCGAAGGCGGCCGTGCGCACCTGCTCGGCCGGGAGGCCGTCGGCGGCACCGGTGGTGGCGGCGACCGCGGTCAGCGCGCCCGCGCCCGTCCAGCACAGCCCCAGGTCGAGCGCGTGGCCGAGGGCGCGGCGGGACAGGCCGGGCGGCAGCAGGTCGGCCACGGCGCCCGGCCAGGAGCGGGGCAGGGCGCGCACCGCGGCGGTGCCGGCGAGCCAGCCGGCGGCCGCGCCCGCGCCGCCGAGCAGCACGTCCCCGGTGGCGGCCGTGCGGTAGGGGCAGGGGTAGAGGCCGAGGAGGGCGGTGCCCTGCACGATCTCGACGGCGGCCGCGCACGCCAGCCCGAGCGCGGTGGCCGCGACGGGGCCGCGCCGGTACCGGTAGCGGGCGAGCAGCCCCACCGGCAGGCCCACCGCCGCGGCGAGCGCGGGGCCCGCGGCCCCGGACCAGGGCGGCCGGGCGAGCGGGTCGAGGAGGAGCGGGGCGCCGCCGGCGGCGCACACCCGGTCGGCGGCGGGCGGCAGCGGGGCCACCGCGAACGCGGCGAGGCCGGTGCCGACGGCGAGGACGGCGAGGGTGACCAGGCCGCTCCACCCGCCGATCCTCCCGTGGCGGCGGAACTGCCGCCGCAGGAACAGGGTGGCGCCCAGCAGCAGCGCGAACGCCGTGCCCTGGACCGCCACCGCCGCCCCCGCGGCCCCGTCGGCGAAGATCGCTCCCATGGGGCCAGAAGGCTAGCGGCGCCGGTGCGGCGGCGGGGGCGGAACGGCGGAATCCGCGCGGTGTCCGGGTCCCGGGCGGCCCGGCGGCCGGGGCCCGGCGCGGCCGGGGCCCGGCGCGGCCGGGCCCCGGCGGGGTCAGCGGGCGGCCGTGAGTGTGGGCCGGCCGGCGATCAGGTCGGCGGCGCGCTCGGCGATCATGATGGTGGGAGCATTGGTGTTGCCGCGCACCGTGTTCGGCATGATCGAGGCGTCGACCACCCGGAGCCCGTCGATCCCGCGCACCCGCAGCTCGTGGTCGACCACGGAGCCCATGGCGCAGGTGCCCACGGGGTGGAAGATGCTCGACAGCGAGTAGCGGGCGAACGCCAGGATCTCCTCCTCGCCGGTGCCCTCGGGGGCGCTGATCGGCTCCCCGCGGAAGGCGCTGAGGGCGGGCCGGTCGAGGATGTCCAGCACCGTGCGCACGCCGGCGACCACGGCGCGGCGGTCCTCCTCGGTGGTGAGGTAGTTGTGCTGGATGCGGGGCTTGGCCAGCGGGTTGGCCGACCGCAGGCTCACCCGGCCGCGGCTGGTCGGCCGGACCAGGGTCGGGGCGGCGGTGAACGCGTGGTGCACCGGCACGCCCAGCCCTTCCTCCACGAGCATGACGGCGCCGGCGTGCACCTGGATGTCGGGGGCGTCCAGGTCGGGGCGGCTGCGGAAGAACCCGGTGGCCTCGGCGATGTTGGAGGTGAGCGGGCCGGCGCCCTCGGCGAAGAGCCGCTGGATGTTCTCCGGGGTGGCGGCGGTGGAGAGGCTCTCCTCCTCGGTGTGGAACACGAGCGGGAAGAACGCGTGGTCCTGGAGGTTGTCGCCGACCGGCAGCTCGGCGACGGGGGCGATGCCCAGCGGCGCGAGTTCCGCCGCGCGGCCGATGCCCGACAGCATGAGCAGCTGCGGGGAGTTGTAGGCGCCCGCGGACAGCAGCACCTCGCGCTCGGCCCGGATCTCGCGCTTCTCGTTGCGCTCGACGACCTCGATGCCGGTGGCCCGGCCGCCCTCGATGAGGACCCGGGTGACCGTGGTGTCGGTCAGCACGGTGAGGTTGGGGCGGTCCGCGACCGGGTGCAGGTAGGCGTCGGCGGCGCTGCACCGCAGCCCGTTGCGCTGGGTGACCTGGAGCCAGCCGAACCCCTCCTGGGAGGCGCCGTTGACGTCCTCGTTGCGGGGGTACCCGGCCTCGGCGGTGGCGTCGAGGAAGGCGTCCATGAGCTTGTGCTTGGCGCGCAGGTCGCTGACGGGCAGCGGGCCGCCCGCGCCGTGCAGGTCGCTCTCGCCGCGCTCGTTGTCCTCGGCGCGCCGGAAGTAGGGCAGCACGTCGGCCCAGCCCCAGCCCTCGCCGGCGGCGGCCCACTCCTGGTAGTCGAGGGGGTTGCCGCGCATGTAGATCATCGCGTTGATGGAGGAGGAGCCGCCGAGGGTGCGGCCGCGGGGGAGGTTGCGGCGGCGGCCGTCGAGCCCGGGCTCGGGCTCGCTGGTGTAGTCCCAGTCCAGCGGGGTCTTGAACAGCTGGGGCCAGGCCATGGGGATCTTGATCTCGGGTGCGGTGTCGGGCGGTCCGGCCTCGACCAGCAGGACGGTGACGTCGGGGTCCGCCGTCAACCGCGCCGCAAGAACACACCCCGCCGAACCAGCACCGACGATGACGTAGTCGTACAAACCGTTCACCACAATCCGGGGGCAGACAAAGGGGAAACGGGCCCTGATGAGCCCGAACGCGGGAATTCCGCGAGCGTGATCCTATGGTGGGGCCTGTCCGACCACCACCTTTTCGACCGTATCCACCCCGATGTGACGTCGACCCGACGGGCGGGCGAACCCCGGCGGGCGGGGGCAGGAGGGGGACGTCCGGATCGTCCTCCGGCGGCACGGCACGCTATCGTGTGCGGACGATTACCGCGTAATCACCCGACAACCCCTTCGGAGTGCTGTTATTCGCGATCCGTCCTGAATTGCAGCGAACGGGAACTCCACCCGTGAAGCACCCGCGTGACATGCGATTTCATCGTCAGCCCGGCCCGCGCGGCGCCCCCCTGGTCCTGGGGCGCGCCCCCGGCCGCGGCAGCGGGCCCCGGTGCGGACGCCAGCGTGCGCGTCCCCCGCATCCCCGTCCCGCACATCCCTGATGCGCCCTAGGAGAACCGTGCAGACAGCGAAGAGGAGGCGGGCCGCGAGCATCCGGCAGCGGTCGCGCAGAGCCGTGCTCATGCCGGCCACCGCGTTTGTCGCCCTCTGGCTCACCGTCAGCAGCTACCTCGTCTGGGAGGCGTTCCAGATGGTGGGGGCGGCGAAGGCGCTCGACGAGCTGTCCACCCCCGCCGCCGTATCGCTCGTGTCCGTCATGGACGAGCGCTCGCAGACCGTCGCCTACCTGGAGAACCCGGAGAACCGGGACCAGCTCGACCAGACCAGGCGCGACTCCGACGCCCTCACCCAGGACGTCTTCGACCGGTTCGAGCCGTTCCGCAACTTCGCCACCGACTCCATCCGGGAGCGGATCGGCGAGTTCGAGACCCAGTACCGCTCGATCTCCGACATCCGCGAGAAGGTCGACAACGGCACCGCCTCCCGCGAGGAGGTACTGGACGACTACAACCGGGTCATGCGGGTCGCGGCCAACCTCTTCGACGAGCAGTCGCGCGGCCACCCCGAGCCCCGCGCGATCGGCCCCGGCCTCAGCGCCACCAACACCTTCCGCGTGGTCGACCTGCTGGCGCAGAGCGACGCCCAGCTCACCCGCAGCTTCGCCAGCGGCGAGCTGACGGCCGCCGACCAGCAGGAGTTCACCCGGCTGACCAGCTCCTACCACGCCATCCTCGACTCCATCCGCGAGTTCATGAGCCCGGAGCAGAGCCGCAAGCTCGAAGAGCTGATGGCGGGCGACGACTACGCCCGCCTGGTCGAGTTCGAGGACGAGATCATCGAGCGCGAGGTCACGCACAGCGTCGACCCCGTCACCGGCGAGGAGGTCCACGACAACTCCATCCCCATCGACCAGGAGGAGTGGGCCGACGCCTACTTCCCGGTCAAGGACGCCCTGACCGACATCGGGGCCAACGAGTCCTACCACGCCGCCGACGTCCAGACCGACGCGGCGACGCTCGCGCTGGTGCTCGCCGTGGGCGGCACGGTCGGCGTCGCCCTCCTGGGCTTCGGCGCCATCTCCTACGCCTTCCGCACCACCAACAGTGTCGTGCGCCGGCTCGGCCAGCTGCGCGACGAGACGGACACGCGCGCCAACGAGCTGCTGCCCGCGCTGGCCGCGCGGCTGCGCCGCAACGAGGAGGCGGACACCGAGGGCATCCCCCCGCTGACCAAGAGCGAGGACGAGATCGGCGAGGTCGCCGAGTCCTTCGACAAGGCGCAGCGGTTCGCCGTCGAGGCCGCCGTCCGCCAGGCCGAACTCCGCCAGGGCGTCAACCGGGTGTTCCTGAGCATCGCCCACCGCAGCCAGACCCTCATCCACCGGCAGCTGCGGCTGCTGGACCGGATGGAGCGCGACCAGGAGGACCCGGAGCAGCTCACCGAGCTGTTCAAGCTCGACCACCTCGCCACCCGCTCCCGGCGCAACGCCGAGAACCTGCTCATCCTCGGCGGCGAGACCCCGGGCCGCACCTGGCACCGCCCGATGCCGCTCATCGACGTCCTGCGCGGCGCCATCTCCGAGTCCGGCGACTACACGCGCGTCGAGCGCCAGCACATCGCCCGCGTCTCGCTGAAGGGCCCGGCGGTCGCCGACGTCATCCACCTCGTGGCCGAGCTGGTCGACAACGCCACCAGCTTCTCCCCGCCGCACAGCCAGGTCCGGCTGAGCAGCGAGCAGGTGCCCAACGGCGTGGTCATCGAGATCGAGGACCGCGGCCTGGGCATGCAGGAGAAGGAGTTCGCGGCGGCCAACGAGGTCCTCGCCAACCCGCCCGAGTTCGACGTCATGCGGCTCAACGAGAAGATGCGGCTCGGCCTGTTCGTGGTCTCCCGGCTGGCCCACCGCCACGACATCAAGGTGCGGCTGCGCACCTCCCCCTACGGCGGCGTGCAGGCGATCGTGCTGCTGCCGACCGAGCTGATCGCGGGCGACCCGGTCGCGCTGCCCGGCGCCGACGGCTCCGAGGGCGCCGACGACGAGCCGTGGACCCCGGAGTCGGGGCCGCGGGTCTCGCGCGCGGTCGACGTCCTCGACGAGGAGCGCCCCTCGGGTGCCCACCGCGCACCGCGCACCCCCAGGCCCGGCGCCGCGCGCAACGGGAACGGGAACGGGACGGCCGAGAACCGGACGGGAATGAACACGTCGACCGGGAACGGGGCGGCCGGGAACCGTGCGACCGGCAACGGGGCGGCCGACCGGGCGCCGGCCGGGAACGGGTCCGCCCCCGCGGACGGGCAGGAGGTCCCGCTCCGCGGCGACGTCCTCGCCCGCGGCGACGCGCCGGACGTCCCGGAGGTGCCCGCCGAGGAGCCGGTCCTGCCCCGCCGCACGCCGTCCTCCGGCTGGGTGGGCGCCGAGGGCCGGCACGCCACCCCCGGCTCCCTGCCCCGCCGGGGCGGCACCGCCGACTCCGCTCCCGCCGCACCGTCCGTCTTCGCACCGTCCGTCTTCGCACCGTCCGCCCCCGCGGCGCCGCCCGCCCCCTCGGCCGACGGCGACCCGCGGCCCGCTCTGCCCCGGCGGACCCCGCAGACCCACCTGGCCCCCCAGCTCTACGACGCCCCGGACGCCCCGGACGCCCCGCCCACCGCGCCGGCGCCGCCGGAGGAGGAGCAGGAGCGCTCGGCCCGCCTGCGCCGGAACATGGCAGCGTTCCAGCAGGGCACGCGGCGCGGGCGCCGTGAGGGGCAACAGCGCCAGAACGACACCGAGAAGGATTCCCGACCGTGACGAACAACGCCGCAAAAGACCTGAACTGGCTGCTCGACGAGCTTGTCGAACGGGCTGTCGGCGCCAAGTACGCCATCGTCCTCTCCGCCGACGGTCTGCTCCTCGGCCGCTCCGAGGGCCTGGGCAAGGACGACGCGGAGCACCTGTCGGCCGTCGCCTCGGCGTTCCAGAGCCTGGCCCGCGGGACCGGCCGCCAGTTCGGCGGCGGCCGGGTGCTGCAGACGGTGGTGGAGATGGAGGAGGCGTACCTCTTCGTCACCGGCGCCGGCAACGGCGCCTGCCTGGCGCTGATCTCCGAGGAGTCCTCCGACGTCGGCCTCATCGCCTACGAGATGAACATGCTGGTCGAGCAGGTGGGGCGGTTCCTCGACGCGTCGCCGCGCGACCCCAGGGCGGCCGCGGCCGCCAACGGCCGGACGTCCGGAAGTAGTGCCGGGTAGGGGGCGACATGTCAGAGCAGCACGATCTGGGGCTCGACTCCGACGCCACCGGACCGCTGGTCCGCCCCTATGTCATGACCCAGGGGCGGCAGCGCGGTGACGCCGTCCAGCTCGACATGATCAGCGTCGTCATCGCGGCCCGCGCCGAGGTCGACGAGATGGCGCTGGAGCCCGAGCAGGTCCGCATCCTCCAGCTCTGCCGCCGCGCCCAGTCGGTGGCGGAGGTGTCCGCGCACCTCGACGTGCCGGTCGCCGTGGTGAAGGTCCTGCTCGGCGACCTCATCGGCCGGGGATACGTCCTGGCCCGCGCCCCCTATACGACCCAGAGCCCGGTGAGCCGGGACATACTCCAGGCGGTACTCGATGGCATCCAACGACTCTGAGCGGGCCGACGATCGGATCCCTGCGGCGATCAAGATCCTCATCGCCGGCGGGTTCGGGGCCGGGAAGACGACGCTGGTCGGCGCGGTCAGCGAGATCGCGCCGTTGAGCACCGAGGAGGTCATGACCGAGGCCAGCATGGGCGTCGACGACCTCTCCGGTGTGGAGGCGAAGACGACGACCACGGTCGCCCTCGACTTCGGCCGCATCTCGATCAACGACGACCTGGTGCTGTACCTGTTCGGCACGCCCGGCCAGGAGCGGTTCTGGTTCATGTGGGAGGAGCTGGCGCTGGGCGCGCTGGGCGCGGTGGTCCTCGCCGACACCCGGCGGCTGGAGACCTGCTTCCCCTCGGTGGACTTCTTCGAGCGGCGCGGCGTCCCGTTCGTGGTCGCGGTCAACTGCTTCGAGGGCGCCCACCACTACACCGAGGGCGAGGTGCGCGAGGCCCTGAGCCTGGCCGACCGGGTCCCGGTGCTGCTGTGCGACGCCCGCCGGCGCGAGTCCGACAAGGCGGTGCTGCTGGCCCTGGTCCGGCACGTCGCCGAGTCCATGGCAACGCCGGTGTAACCCCGGGGACACCCCGGTTCGCCCGCCCCGCGGCGCCCGCCCGGCCTAGGCTGGGAGGGCGCCGCGGGCGCGGCGCGCGGACGGAGGTGCGCATGCGGCGGTTCGACTGGTACGACCGGATCCACCGGCTCGACCCCGAGGCCGACTGCGTGCGCATCACGCAGATCCTCGCCGCCCACGAGTTCCCGTGGGACGTCTCCAAGGCGCTCGGCATGGCGCTGTACCGCACGTACGCGGTGCCCTCCATCGGCGACCTGCTGTTCCGCACCGGCGAGTTCACCGAGCGCACGCAGAAGCGCTACGACGACACCGCCCTCATCCTCAACGCCGTGCTGCGCGGCGGGTTCACCGCCGACGAGAGCCGGCACGCGCTGCGCCGGATGAACGCCATGCACCGCGCCCACGGCATCGGCCACGACGACCTGCGCTACGTGCTGAGCACGTTCGTGGTGGTGCCGGTGCGGTGGTTCAACCGCGACCGGTTCGGCTGGCGGCGGCTCACCGGGCACGAGGCCGCCGCGTTCACCCACTACTACCGGCGGCTGGGCCGGCACATGGGCATCCCGGACCTGCCGGACGACTACGCCGGGTTCGCGCGGCTGCTGGACGACTACGAGCGCGCCCACTTCGCCCCGTCGCCGGGCGGCCGGGCGGTCTCCGACGCCACCCTGGATCTGATGGCGACCTTCCTCGCGCCGCGCGCGCTGTCCGGGGCGGCGCGCACCTTCGCGCTCGCCATCCTCGACGACCCCCTGCTGCGGGCCCTGGGCTACGCGCCGCCGCCCCGCCCGGTGCGGGCCGCCGCCCGCGCGTCGCTGCGCGCCCGCAGCCGGGTGGTGCGGTTCCTGCCGCCGCGCACCGAGCCGTTCTGGGCCGAGGACAGCCCCGATGTCCGCGGCTACCCCGGCGGCTACGACGTCCGCGACCTCGGCACCTTCCCCGGCCCCGGGGCGCCGCAGGCCGCTCCCGCGCCGCGCGCGGAGCCGCACGGCTGACCCTCCCCCGCCGGGCGGCCGGTCAGCGGGGCAGCCGCCGCCAGGCGGCGCGCGGCAGCAGCCGCATCCCGGCGAACACGTACCGCAGGGCGCCGGGCACCCACACCACCCCGGCGCCGGTGCGCAGCCCGTCGGCGACCGCGTCGGCCACCTGGCGCACGGTCGCCGGGAACGGGGCCGCCGGGACGTGGGCCGACATCCGGGTCGGCACGTAGCCCGGCCGGACGATCAGCACCCGGGCGCCCGTCCCGTGCAGGGCGTCGCCCAGGCCCTGGGCGAACCCGTCGAGCCCGGCCTTGGCCGCGCCGTAGACCAGGTTGGCCCGGCGCACGCGCACCCCGGCCACCGACGACAGCACCACCAGGGTGCCGTGGCCCTGGGCGCGCAGCCGCGCCGCGACGGCCAGGTCCGCCGACACGTGGCCGGTGAACGTCGCGGTGGCGGCGTCGGCGGCGGCGGCCGGGTCGGCCTCGAAGTCCTCCTGGGTGCCGAGCACGCCGAACGCGTCGACCACCACGTCGAGGTCGCCGACGAGGTCGGCGGCGGCGGCCACCACGGCGGCGTGGGTGTCGGGCCGGGCGGCGTCGAAGGCGAGGGTGTGCACCTCGGCGCCCGCGGCGCGCAGCCGCTCCACGGGGGCGTCCGGGGCGGCGGGCGGCTCCGCCGCGCCGCCGGCCGTGTCAGGGGCGCCCGCGCCACCGCCGTCCGCGCCGGTGGGCGCCTCCGGCGCGGGCCGGGCGGCGAGGACGACCCTGCGGGCGCCGTCGCGCACCAGCCGTTCGACGATGGCCAGGCCGATCTCGCTCCGCCCGCCCAGGAGCAGCACCGCGTCGACCGCCCCCACCGCGTTCCGCATCAGACCACCGCTCCCGCTCCGCCACCGCCGATGTGCCGTGCCGAGCCTGCCAGGTGCGGGCCGCCGGGGGAAGCACGGGCCGGTCACCGCGCGCCGGGCGACCCGCGCCGATCGCCCCGGGCCGGTCGCCCGGGGCCCGCCGCCCGGCCCGGCTCACTCCGCCGTCCAGGCGTACCGGCGCTCCGGCCGGCCCGCCGTCCCGTACCGCAGCCGCACCGCGGCCCGCCCCTCCTGCACGAAGTACTCCAGGTAGCGGCGGGCGCTGACCCGCGACAGCCCGGTCAGCTCGGCGCACTCCGACGCCGACGCCTCCCCCGCCTCGCGCAGCGCGCGCTCGACCACCCGGGCCGACTCCGCGGTGAGCCCCTTGGGCATGCCCCCGGCCCCCGGCCGGGGCGCCGCCGCGGTGCGGGTGGCCGCGCCGCCGAACAGCCGGTCCACGTCGGACTGGCGGGTGGACGCGCCGTCGTCCAGCACCCGGCGCATCTCCCGGTAGCGGGTGAGCCGGTCGCGCAGCGTGGCCGCGTCGAACGGCTTGATCACGTAGTGGACGGCGCCGCCGTGCAGCGCCTTGCGGACGGTGGCGGCGTCGCGCGCGGCGGTGATGATGAGCGCGTCCACGTCCGGGCCGTCGGTGCCGCGCAGCCGGCGCAGCACCTCCAGCCCGCTGATGTCGGGCAGGTACACGTCGAGCAGCAGCAGGTCGGGGCGGAGTTCGGCGGCGGCCCGCAGCGCCTCCGCGCCCGTGCGGGCCTCGCCCACGACGGTGAACCCGGGGGTGCGGTCGACCAGGCGGCGGTGCACCCGGGCCACCATGAAGTCGTCGTCCACGACGAGCACCCGGATCGGGTCGCCGGGTCCGCCGGTCGCGCTCATGGCCCGTCCTCCTCGGTGGTCCTCCGGTGGGGCAGTACGGCGGTGAACCGGGAGCCGTCGACCCGCACCCGGCCGCCGCGCCGGGTGCACACGAGGCGGGTGAGCGCCAGCCCCACGCCCCGCTGCCCGGCCCCGGCGCCCTTGGTGCTGAAGCCGCTGCGGAAGACCTCCTCGGCCAGGTCGGGCGGGACTCCCGGGCCGGAGTCGCGGACCTCCACCCGCACCGCGCCGCCGCCCTCGGTCAGCTCCACCTCGACCCGGCCGTCCTCGTCGCCCCGGACCGCGTCGAGGGCGTTGTCGACCAGGTTGCCGACGACGGTCACCAGGTCGGCGGAGAGCTCCTCGTCCTGGGGACCCAGGGCGGTGCCCGGCGCCACCCGCAGCGTGCCGCCCTGCTCGGCGGCGAGGCTGGACTTGGCGATGAGCAGCGCCGCCACCGACGGGTCGGCCACCCGCGAGGTGACGTCCTCGGTGAGGTCGGCGCGGGCCCCGCCGACGCGGGTCACGTACCGGGTGACCTCGTCGTACTCCTCCAGGCCGAGCAGGCCGGTGATGACGTGCAGCCGGTTGCTGAACTCGTGCGCCTGCGCGCGCAGCGCCTCGGTGGTGGTGCGGGTGAGGTCGAGTTCGCGCTGCAGCGCCACCAGGTCGGTGCGGTCGCGCATGGTGGTGACCGACCCGATGCGCTCGCCGCGGGCGCGCACCGGCATCCGGTTGAGGGTGACGAGCCGGTCGCCCATCACCACCACCCGGTCGGGCTCCTCGGCGTCCTCGGTGAGGACGGCCCGCAGGTGCGGGTCGACGCCGAGGTCGGCCAGGCCCCGCCCCTCGGCGCCGGGCGGCAGCCGCAGCAGCTCCGCCGCCTTGCCGTTGACCAGGGTGACCCGGCCGTCGCGGTCGAGCCCCAGCACGCCCTCCTTGATGCCGTGCAGCATGGCCTCGCGGTGCTCGGCCAGCCCGGCGATCTCGTCCGGCTCCAGGCCCAGCGTCTGGCGCTTGACCCGGCGGGCCAGCAGCAGCGACCCGGCGACGCCGAGCACGCACGCGATGCCGAGGTAGACGAGCAGGGTGGGGGCGGCGGTGGCGAGCTGCCCGACCGGGCCCGGGTAGGTGCGGCCGGCCACCACGACGCCGAGCAGCTCCCCGTCGTCGCCGATCACCGGCACGTGCGCCGCGAGCACCCGCTCCCCTCCGATGGGCACCACGCCGATCCACGCCCGCCCGCTCAGCACGGTGCTGGCGCCGATGTCCATGGGCTCGCCCACCCGGCGCGGGTCGGCGGGGGTGAGCATCCGCAGGTCGGTGCGGGCCAGCGTGAGGTGGTCGACGCCGGCCAGGCCGCGCAGGTTCTCCGCGGCCGGGGCGAGGATGCCCTCGCGGCTCTCGTCGCGCAGCCCCACCCGGACCGCGTCCATGGCGGCGGCGGACTCCGCGACGGCGAGCAGCCGCCGCCCCTCGACCTGGCGGAACCGCGCGTCGGTCTGGGCGAGCGACACCCCGGCGACCGCGACCAGCACGAGTACGACGATGGTGAGCTGGAGGGCGAGGAACTGCCCCGCCAGGGTCAGCCTCGGGCGCACCGGTCCTCCTTCCCGCTGCGGTGGTGATGCGCCATCGTCGCACGTCGCCGGTGCCGCGGCGGAGGGGGCACCCCGGGCGCGCCCTCGGGCATCATGGGAGGACCGACCGCCAGGAGGTGACCACCGCCGATGATCGACCGGCGCGGCTTCCTCGCCGCCGCCGCGTCCGCCGCGGTGGCCGCGCTCGGCGGGTGCGCGCTCGCCCCCGCCCCGCCCCCGTTCCGGCTGATGGTGCCCAACCCGCCGGGCGGCGGGTACGACGTCACCGCGCGGACCGTGGCGGCCACCCTGGACGAGGCCGGGCTGGTGCCCGACGTCGAGGTGTTCAACCTGCCGGGGTCGGCGGGCACGGCGGCGCTGGCCCGCCTGGTCTACGAGGAGGGCAACGCGGGGCTGCTGCTGCAGATGGGGCTGGGCATGGTGGCGCGCACCCACCTCACCGCCGACGCCGCGCCGGTCACCCGCACGACCCCGCTGGCGCGGCTGCTGGAGGAGCCCATCGTGCTGCTCGTGCCGCCCGAGTCGCCGTTCCGCGCGTTCGCGGACCTGTGCGCGGCCTGGGAGGCGGCGGACGCGCCGCTGCGGGTGGGCGGCGGATCGTCCTCGGGCGGGCCGGACCACCTCGCGCTGATGCTGCTCGCCGAGCGGCTGGGACTGCCCGGCGGCGCCACCGAGTACGTCTGGCACGACGGCGGCGGAGAGACCCTGGCGGCGCTGCTCGACCGCAGCGTGGACGTCGCGGCGTCGGGGGCCGGCGAGTACCGGCACGCCATCGCGGCGGGCGAGCTGCGGCCGCTCGCGGTCACCGGCGAGCGGCGGGTGCCCGGGGTCGACGCGCCGACGCTGCGCGAGCTGGGCATCGACCTGGCGTTCGTGAACTGGCGGGGGCTGCTGGCGCCGCCGGGGATCGGCGCCGCCGACCGGTCGCGGCTGATCGCCACGCTCACCGAGCTGCGGTCGACCCCGCAGTGGCAGGCGGCGCTGGCCGACAACCACTGGTCCGACGCGTTCCTCACCGGCGGCGACTTCGGCGCGTTCCTCGCCGCCGAGGACCGGCGCGTGGAGCGGCTGCTGGCGCGGCTGGACGTCGGCGGCGGCTGAGCGCGCGGCCGCGCGCCGCGCGGCGGGCCCCGGGGGCGGTGCGGCGCGGGCGGCGGCGCCGGTCACAGGTCGAGGCGGCGGGCGAGGTCGGAGGTGAGCACCCGGTCGGGGTCGACCCGGTCGCGCACCGCCCGCCACGCGGCCAGGTCGGGGTACATGGCGTGCACCGCGGCGGGGGCGGCCCGGGAGTCCTTGGCGAGGTAGATCCGGCCGCCGGCGGCGAGGACCCGCTCGTCGCAGGCGCGGAGCAGCCGGGCGAGCCCGGGCAGGTCGGCGGGCAGGTCCAGGGCGAGGGTCCACCCCGGCCGGGGGAACGACAGCGGGGCCGGGGTGCCGGCGCCGAAGCGCTTGAGCACCGTCAGGAACGAGGGGGCGCCGGCCGCCGAGAGCCCGGCCACGATGCGGCGCAGCTCGTCCTCTGCCCCGAACGGCACGGCGAACTGGTACTGCACGAGCCCGTGCGGCCCGTACAGGCGGTTCCACCCGGCGACCGCGTCCAGCGGGTGGAAGAACCCGCTGAGCGACTGCACCCGCCCGCGCTCCCGCCGGGGCGCGCGGGCGTGGTAGGCGGTGTTGAAGGCGCGCACGGTCCACCGGTTGAGCAGGCCGGGCGGGACCAGGGGCGGGGCGACCGCGGCCGTGCGCGGCCGGTACCGCAGCGGGTCGCGGCGCGCGCGGGGCGGCAGGTCGGCCGCCTCGGCGTGGTGGGCGCGGGTGAGCACCCCGCGGCCGGTGGCGGCGCCGCGCGCCAGCAGGTCGATCCAGCAGACGGTGTAGCGGTAGCGGTGGTCGGTGGCGGCCATGAGGTCGAGCGCGGCGTCGAGGTCGGGCACCCGGTCGGTGTCGACGCGCACGGCGGAGGTCGCGACCCGCGGCACGTCGAAGGTGGCCTCGGTGATCACCCCGGTGAGGCCCATGCCGCCGACGGTGGCCCAGAACAGGTCGGGGTCGCGGTCGGGGCCCACGGTGCGCTCGGCGCCGTCGGGGGTGACCAGGCGCAGCGACCGGACATGGGCGCCGAAGGAGGAGTCGGCGTGGTGGTTCTTGCCGTGGATGTCGGCGGCGACGGCCCCGCCCACGGTGACGTGCCGGGTCCCGGGGGTGACGGGGACGAAGAAGCCGCGGGCGAGCAGGTGCGCGGTCAGCCCGGCCAGGCCGGTGCCGGCCGAGGCGGTGGCGGTGCCCGCGTCGGCGTCGAGCCGCAGGCCGGGGGCGAGGTCGGCGCAGTCGAGCACGATACCGCCGGCGCACTGGGCGGCGTCGCCGTAGGCGCGCCCCCTGCCGCGCGCGATGGCGCCGCGCCCGCCGGGCGCCGCGGCGGCCCGCAGGGCGTCGGCCACCTCGGCGGCGGTGCGCGGGCGCACCACGGTGGCGGCGGTGGGCGCGGTGCGCCCCCACCCGGTCAGCAGCCGCCGCTCCCCCGCCCCGCCGAGGTCCGCCATCGTCCTCACCCCTCCCCGTTCCGGGTCGATCCGTGCGCCACCCGGGGAGCGTAGCCGCCCGCGCCGCCGCCGGAGCCGCGTCACCCCAGGTACACGCCCAGGCCGACGAGCAGCAGCAGCGCGGCCAGGCACGCCTGGAGCGGCCGGTCGCGCAGCGCCAGCTCCTCGGGCTCCTCGCCCACCCCCCGGTCGACCAGCATGTGGTAGCGCAGCACGCACACCAGGAACGGGACGATGCTCGCCGCCCGGAACGCCAGGGGCTCGCCCGGGTCGCGGGCGTCCAGCGCCCAGAGGCAGTAGGTGACGATCACCGCCGCCGACGCCATGGTGCGGACCTGGGTGAGGTAGCTCAGGGTGTAGCGGGCGAGGATGGCGCGGGTGCGCTCGCCGTCGCCGCCGCGCAGCTCCGCCTCGCGCTTGCCGGTGACCACGAGCAGCGCCCCCAGCGTGACGACGATGAGGAACCAGCTCGTGACCGGCACGCCGACCGCCGCCGCCCCCGCGAGGGCGCGCAGCACGTGGCACCCGGCGACGGCGACGATGTCGGCGATCGCGACGTGCTTCAGCCGCAGGGTGTACAGGCCGGTCAGCGCGAGGTAGGCGGTGACCGCCGCCAGCAGCGGCCAGTTGCCGGTGGGCAGCACGGCCAGCGGGGCGGCGGCGGTGAGGACCGCCCCCACCGCGACGGCCGTGCGCACCGGGACCGCGCCCGAGGCGACGGGGCGGTGCCGCTTGCGCTCGTGCAGCCGGTCGCGTTCGGCGTCGCGGGCGTCGTTGAGCAGGTAGGTGCCCCCGGCGGCCACGCAGAACAGCACGAACACGGCGACGGTCCAGGCCAGTACCCGGGGGTCGCCGAGCTGCCCGGCCGCGCCGGGCGCCGCGAACACCAGGAGGTTCTTCAGCCACTGCTTGGGGCGGCAGGCGCGCAGCAGCGCGGCCGCGCGCGCCCCCGGCCGCGCCGGCGCCGGGGGCGGCGCGGGCGCGGCCGGGGAGCGGGGGGCGGCATCAGCCATGCGGCCGTCCGGTCCTCAGTGCCGCTCGCGCGCGGAGGAGCGTCCGGTGACGGCGAGCACCCCGCCGACGACGACCAGGAGCACCCCGGCGACGACCAGCACGGCGGGCAGCGTGGTGCGCAGCAGCGGGAGCGTGGTCATGCCCTGCTCGGCGTCGCTGATCTGGCCCTCGACGGTCTCGTCGTCGAACTGCAGCACGCCGTCGAACAGCACGAGGCGCTCCTCGCCGTCGACGAAGGCGCCGCGGTGCTGGTCCTCGCGCAGGTTGATGGGCGAGCCGGTGGTGGGCTCGATCCAGTAGGTGCGGGTGACGCTGTACATCTCGTCGGTGGTGACGTCGCCCTCGCCGTCCATGTCGAGCAGGGAGCGCGGCAGCGTGCGCTCGCCGACCTTGGTCAGCTCCACGACCTGCTCGAAGCGGTAGGTCTCGACGCCGTTGACGTCCTCCACGCCCTGGAAGGCGATCGGGAAGGTCTCCTGGGCGGTGGTGTCGAAGAACTCGTAGTCCCGCTGCTCGGTGGAGAAGGGGAACTTGAAGACCTGCCCGGTCTGGGTGACGCTCTCGTCGTTGACCGACGCGTCGCAGCAGTCGACCGCCTCGCCGGAGACCCGGTCGTGGCCGGCGCGGCGGGTGGTGGACTGGATGGCGAAGTCCCGCTCGACGTCCTCGACCCAGGTGAACTGGTCCCACACGACCGTGTCCTCGTCGCTGGCGGCGACGTCCGCGCGCAGGGTGGTGTACGCCTCGACCGTCGCGCCCTCGACCGACTCCAGCTCCTCGGCGCTGAAGTAGGTGACGTCCTCCCCCCGGTTCACGGTCTCGTTGTAGTAGTCCATGGGGGTCTTCATCAGGGCGCTGGCCATCCAGAAGCGCAGGAGGGGGGCCAGGACCAGACTGAAGACCCCCAGCGCGATGCAGACGACCGCGACGGTACGGCGCATGAGCCCTCCAGGGCGAACCGGGTCAGATCTGGAACTTGCTTCATTTTGAGGTAGAGTACTTCCCCACGGTGCGCAACGTCACCAGGGCGTGTCTGAATTTTTATAACAGGTTCTAGTCTGGCGTGAGGGCGGTGCGCGGTCCGCCACCCGGCCCTCGCCCGAACCCCCGGCCCCACCGGAAGGCTCCTGTGCCCGCACCCTCCCCCGCGCCGCCGCCCGCCCCCACCGCCGCCGAGCGGGCGCTGCCGCGCGTCCGGGGCCACATCGAGGCGCTCGACGGCATCCGCGCGCTGGCCGCCCTGATGGTGCTGGTGTTCCACGTCGCCATCGAGTCCGGCGCGGCGCTCGCCCCGGGCGTCGGCGGGGCCCTGCTGTCCAGCGGCGAGCTGGGCGTGCCGCTGTTCTTCGCGCTGTCCGGCCTGCTGCTGTACCGGCCGTGGGCGCGGGCCGCGCTCGACGGCACCCCCGGTCCGGCGGTCCGCCCCTACCTGTGGCGCCGCGCGCTGCGCGTGCTGCCCGCGTACTGGGTGGTGGCCGTGGTGGCGCTGCTGCTGTGGTCGCGCGAGCACCTCGACTCCGTGCGCGCCTGGGTCGAGGTCCTCACCCTGACCTTCACCTACAACCGCGACCCGTGGTGGGTGGGCACCGGACCCTACGGCCTCGGCCAGATGTGGAGTCTGTGCGTCGAGGCGAGCTTCTACGTGCTGCTGCCGGTGTTCGCGGCGGTCCTCGCCCGGCTGGCCGCGCGCGGGGGCGGCGACGTCGACGCCCGCGCCCGGCGGCTGCTCGCCGGGCTGGCCGCGCTGTCGGTGGTGGGCGCGGCGGCGCTGATCCCGCAGTTCTACCCCGACCCGCGCGTCTACCTGCACGCGTGGCTGCCGCGCACCCTCGGCATGTTCGCGGTGGGCATGGCCCTCGCGGTGGTGTCGGAGTGGGCGTGGCGCGAACGCGGCCCCGACGGCCCGGTGCGGCGCTTCTGCCGGACCCTGCCGCGCGCGGCCGGGCTCTGCTGGGCGCTGGCCGGGATCGTCTACCTGCTGGCGTCGACGCCCGCCGCGGGCCCCCGGTTCGTCGGGGTCGACGGCGTGTGGATCTCGCTGGTCAACCTGCTCACCTCGATGGGGTTCGCGTTCTTCGTCATCGCGCCCGTCGCGCTGATGCCGGCCCGGACGGACGCCGCCGGGGGCGGCGCCCGCGTCGCGGCGCTGCTGGCCCACCCGGTGGTGCGGTTCCTGGGCCGGGTCTCCTACGGCATCTTCCTGTGGCAGTTCGTGGTGCTCTACCTGTGGCGCGACTTCACCGGGCAGGAGATCTTCACCGGGTCGTTCTGGCTCGACGTGGTGCCGGTCGCGGCGGGCACGGTGCTGCTGGCGGCGGCCACCCACCGCTGGATCGAGGAGCCGAGCCGCCGCTGGTACGGCGGGATGGACCGGCGCCGCCGCCGGCGGCGGGAGCTGCGGGAGCGCGACCGGGTCTGACCGGCGCCCCGGCGGCCGGTCAGCCGTCCGCGTCGGCCTCGGCGTTCCCGCCGTCGCCGCCCGCCCCGCCGTCGCCGCTGTCCTCGCCGCCCCCGTTGTCCGCGCCGGACCCGCCGTCCCCGCTGTCCTCGCCCGCCGCGTTTTCGGCCCACGGGTCGCCGTCGGTCTCGGGCACCAGTTCGCCGTAGGTCACCCACCGCATGCACAGCGCCTCGGCGTCGGTGTGCAGCAGCAGCCGGTTCCCGGCGCCGGCCAGCGGCAGGTACCAGACGCCGCCGTCGGGGGCGGCGGGCAGCCGGGTGGCCTCCCACGCCTCGCCGACGACCGCGTTGACCTCGGTCTCGGTCTCGGCGGAGTAGGCGATGGCGAGCACCATGGTGGGTCCGCCGAGCGACTCCACCGGCCACACCGCCTCGCCGCCGAAGGTGGTGATGCACTCCTCGTCCTCGGCCGGGCCGAAGAAGGCGCTGCCCTCGGCCGGGCGGGCGCCGACGAGGTACCCGGCGTCGTTGAACACCAGGGCGGCGGCGGCCGGCTCGGGGTCGCGGATGCGCTCGGCCACCCCGGGGGCGGCGAGCGGGCTGAGCACGTGCGAGCTGAGCCGGCGGGCCCCGTTCCACGGCAGCACGATGTCGTCGGGCACGGGCGTCGGGTAGATCCCGGCCTCGGCGGGGACCTCGCGCAGCGACCCGCGCACGGTGTCGAGGTACCAGCGCACCCGATCGCCGCTGAGGGTGTCGGCGAAGGCGTAGGTGGAGTACCCGCCGGCCAGGGTGAACGCGAGGGTGGCGGCCGTCCCGGCGGCGGCCGCGGTGCGCACCCGCCCGCTGGGGACCCGGCGGCGGTAGACGTCGCGCTCCTCCCGGGCGGGCAGGTAGGCGAAGGCGAGGCAGAGCGCGAACACCATGGCGGCGTCGGCGACGTAGCGGGGGTCGTAGCCGATGACGTCCTGGTAGCGGCCCCGGGCGACCAGGGTGGGCAGGATGTCGACCACGACGAGGTAGCCGGCGAGCAGCGCCCACGCGCGCCACGACCGGCGGCGCAGCAGCAGGCTCCCGAGCACGACCGCCAGCAGGACCGCCCACGCCGCGGCGACCACGGTCGCCGACGGGTTGAGCAGCCCCCCGGCGGGGGTGACCGGCCCCCACTCCCCGGGGCCGCCGACGGCCCCGGCCGGGAACGTCTCGCCGAGCATCCGGCGGACCATCGACAGGGCGGTGTCGCCGCGCGGCACCCCCGCCCCCTCGCCCTCGGCGGTGTCCTGCCGGGAGAGGTAGAGCAGGCCGTGGCCGACCGACAGCAGGGCCATCCCCACCCAGAACGGCATGTCGCGGTCGAGCGTGCGCCACACCACCCGGGGGAACCGGCCCGGCACCAGGAAGGCGGCGGCCACCGCGAACAGGAACGGGGGCAGGAACAGCCCCTTGACCGAGAACGCCATGCCCAGCACCACCGCGCCGGCGGCCCACCACCCGTAGCGGCCCTCGCCGGTGCGCAGGTGGCGGACCGTCCAGAGCAGGGCGAGCGCCATGGCGAGCTGGAAGGGGACGGCGTTCAGCGCGGCCGACCACCAGGCCAGCACCGGGATGGTCAGCGGCGAGAACAGGTAGACGGCGAGCGGGGCGATGATCGCCCACCGGCGCCCGAAGACCACCCACAGCAGCCGGAACACCGCCGCCGCGGCGCCCGCCTGGAAGGCGAGCATCACCCCGGCCGTGAGCCCCCAGTGGTAGGGGGCGATGGCGGTCTGCACGTAGGCGAGCAGCTTCGCCCCGGGCATGAGGTGGCCCTTGTGCAGGTCGGTCAGGTAGGTGACGGTGAGGTCCGAGGCGCCGGCGTCGGCGACGAACAGGAAGTCGTCCTCGATGAAGTACGCCGAGCGCAGCACCACGATCTTCAGCGCGAGCGACACCAGCACCAGGGCCGCGCCCACCAGCACCACCCGGTCGCGGGCGCCGCGCGCCAGCGCGGCGGCGGCCCGGCGGGTCCACGGGGGGCTGCCGTCGGGGTCGGGGCCGCCGTCGGGACCGGGGTCGGGCGCGGCGGTGGGCGCCGTGTCCGGGCCGGTAGATTCGGGGGCGGGGCGGCGCGGTCCGGCCGCGGGCCGCGCGTCGTCGGACTCGGGCATGCCGCTCACTTCCCCGGACCCGTCGCGGGCCGGTTGACGCCACCACACAGAGGGGTGTCACAATACAACACGTTCCACATATTGCTGCGATGGTCCTCGCAGGTCCATAGCAGTGGGGCAATTCAAACAAGAACCGGGTCTAACCCCGGATCGCGAGCACCATCGGGGGTGCGGCGTGGGCCTCGACGAAGTACGCGCGGACTGGACCCGGCTGGGCGCGGACGCCCCGCTGTGGGCGGTGTGCGTCGACCCCGCCAAGCGCGACGGCGGCTGGGACGACGACGAGTTCCTCGCCTCGGGCGCGCGCGAGATCGCCTCCGCGCTGGAGCGCCTGGACGCCCTGGGCCTGCGCCCCGAGGGCGGGCGCGCCCTCGACTTCGGGTGCGGGGCGGGGCGGCTGTCCAACGCGCTGGCCGACCACTTCGACGCCGTCGTGGGCGTCGACATCTCCGCCCCCATGCTCGCCGAGGCCCGCCGGCTCGACCGCAGCGGCGGCCGGATCGAGTTCCGCCTCAACGACGCCCCCGACCTGGCCGGGCTGCCCGACGCCTCCTTCGACCTCGTCTACACCGACCTGGTCCTCCAGCACCTGCCGCCCGCGCTGGCGGCGGGCTACGTGCGCGAGTTCGCCCGCGTGGTGCGGCCCGGCGGGGCCATGGTGATCGGCGTCCCGGCGCGGGAGCGGCGGACGTTCAAGGGGCTGGTGTTCCGGTACGCGCCCTGGCCGGCGATCCGGTTCGCCCAGCGGGCGCTGCTCGGCTACCCGGCCCCGATGCGGATGCACCCGCTGCCCGCCGACCGGCTGGCCGCGCTGCTGGCCCCCGCCGGCGCCCGCATCGCCGCGTCCGACCCCTACTGGGGCGGCGACCACTGGGAGCACCTGCGGCACTACGTCGCGGTGGACGGGGGCGCCCGGTGACCGCCCCCCGCACCGCCCCCGCGCGCCCCTTCCGCGCCACCCTGGGCCGGTCGGTGGCGCTGTTCTCGGCGTTCCGCCGCGAGCAGACCGACCCCGACCACTTCTACGGCACGCTCGCCCGCGACACCGTCGCCCAGCTGCGCTCCTACACCCCGCTCGACGGGGCGGTGGTGGTCGACGTCGGCGGCGGCCCCGGCTACTTCGCCGACGAGCTGCGCGCGGCGGGCGCCCGCTGCGTGTGCGTCGACGCCGACTCCGCCGAGCTGCGGCTGCGCGACGGCGAACCGCCCGCCACCGCCGTGCTCGGCAGCGCCCTGGACCTGCCGGTGCGCACCGGGACGGTCGACGTGTGCTTCTCCTCCAACGTGCTGGAGCACGTGCCCGACCCGCCGCGCATGGCGGCGGAGATGGTGCGGGCCACCCGCCCCGGCGGCACCGTGTACCTGTCGTACACGCTGTGGCTGTCGCCGTGGGGCGGCCACGAGACCTCGCCGTGGCACTACCTGGGCGGCCGCTACGCCGCCGAGCGCTTCGCCCGCCGCAACGGGCGCCGCCCCAAGAACGACTTCGGCCGCACCATGTTCGCGGTGTCGGCGGCCGAGATGATCGCCTGGGCGCGGGCGCGCACCGACGTCGACGTGGTCGACGTCGTGCCCCGCTACCTGCCCGCGTGGGCGCGGCCGGTGGTGCGTGTGCCGCTGCTGCGCGAGATCGTCACCTGGAACCTGCTGCTGGTGCTGCGCAAGCGCTGAGCGCCCGCGCGGGCGGTCAGCCGGCCTCCCGGGCGGCGTCGCGGTCGGCGCCGGGTTCGGCGCCGTCGGCGGGCGGCGCGGCGGCCTCCTCCCCGGCGGCCGCGCGGGCGGCGGCCCGCCGGTCGCGCGCCGCCACCGCGGCGGCGAACGCGAAGGCGGCCGCGGCCGCCGCGCCCAGGCCGACCGGGCCCCAGGTGCGGGCGGTGAGCAGCACCAGACGGGCGGCGCGCGCGTCGGCCGTGAACGCGGCCACCTGGTCCTCGGGCATGGTGAGGTCGGCGTCGAGCAGGACCCGCTCGCCGGAGCCGGTCTCGGGACGCAGCGTCTCGTGCCGCAGCTCCCGGGCGTCGACCACGCGCCCGCTGACCGGCTCCACCCAGAAGGTGCGGCGCAGCTCCAGCCAGCGGGTCGCGGTGACCGTGCCGGGCCGGTCGCGGCCGAGCGTGCGGGCGGGGACCTCGCGCGCGGAGTCGGGGATCTGCGTGGCCGCGAACTCCTGCACGTAGCGGCGGACCGGCAGCCCGCCCACCTCGTCGTGGCCGTCGAAGACCATGAGCGGGGCGGCGCGGATGTCGGCGTCGTAGAAGGGGTACTCGTCGGCGGTGGCGCCGGCGGGCCACCACAGCACGAGCCCGGCCTGGCGGACCGCGCGGTCGCCGTCGACGTGCTCGCCGCAGCAGTTCACCGCCTGCCCGGTGGTGCGGTCGACCACCACGCGGCGGTCCAGGTGGCCGATGACCGCCTCGCCGGCGGTGTCGACGGTCACCTCCCACACGCTCCAGTCGGGGTCGCCGGGGCTGACCGCGCCGCGCACCTGGGTGCGCTGCACCACCTCGGCGTCCTCCACGGTGCGCCAGGTGGCGGTGTCGAGGTGGTCGGCGGCCTCGTCGAGCAGCCGCATCTCGGTGGTCACGGTGGCGGGCAGCACGGCGATGCGGTCGGCCACGTAGAACCGCAGCAGCAGGGCGAGGGTGAGCAGGAACGCGCCCGCCGCGAGGAGCAGCACGGCGGCGTCGCGGCGCACCGCGCGCCGGGCCGGGCCGGGCGGGCGCGGGGGGCGGGGGCGGACCACCGGGTCGGTGTCCGGGCCGGTGGTGTCGGGGGCGTCGGTGTCCGCCGGGGGTCGCGGGCCGGTCATCAGGCGGTCACCTCCGCGGAGGGGCGGTCGCGGTCGGCGCCGCCGACCGCGACCGGGGGCGCGGCGTCCCGGGTGTCCTCGGGCGGCGGCGCCCCGCCGGCGGGCGGCGCGGGGTCGGAGATCTCGCCGAGGGCGATGACCAGCCGGGCCAGCGCGGGCAGGCAGCACAGCTGGGCGACCCAGCCGCGCAGCGGTTCGTTCAGCAGCTCGCTGACGTCGTGGAACGGGAGGTGGAGCGCCACGTAGGTGCCGGCCGCCATGGACAGCCCGGCGCAGCCGAGCGCGACCGCCACCGTCCACGGGCCGGCCAGCCAGCGCAGCGGCCGCCCGCCGAGCGCGGGCCGCTCCGGCCGGGCGTGCCGCAGCCGGGACGAGGGCGCCCGGCCCAGCCACCACACCAGCAGCATGGCCCCGCCGACCACCGCGGCCCCCGCGGCGCCCGCCACCCACGCGCCGTAGAGCGGCCCGGCGGGGACGAGCACCGCGCGGCCGACCCGGCCGGGCGCCGCGGCGGGCAGCGCGGCCGCCCGCCCGGGGTCGGCCCGCCGCGCCTCGGGCGCCGCGGCGGCGCCGGCGGCGAGGGCGGTCGCGGACGCGGCGGCAGCGCGGCGGCGCGAACGGGGCCGGCGCTGGGCGAGGACCACGACGGCCAGCGCCAGCACCGCGCCCGCGCCGAGGGCCGCCTGGTAGGGGGTGTTCGGGGCGTAGGTGAGGGTCACGGTGCCCTGCGCGCCCTCGGGCAGCCGCCACGCCTGCTTCCAGCCGTCGAGCCGCACCGGCTCCAGGGGCGCGTCGGCGCCCTCCAGGTCGGCGCGCCAGCCCTCGTTGAAGTTCTCGTTGACGACGAGGAAGCTCGCCTCGTCGACGTCCACCTCGAACCGCCGCTCGTCCGGCCCCCACGCGGACAGGGCGGCCACCGGGGCGGTGTCGACGTCGACCGGGGCGGGCGCGTCGGCGGACTCCACCACGGCCGAGCGGACCTGGTACTGGTTGCCCGGCTCGACCACCACCCGGTTCTCGCCGTCGGTGAGGCCGACGTCGGCGCAGCTCTCGTAGCGCAGCGGCGCCCCGTTGAGGGTGTCCTCCAGGGTGCCGTCGGAGATGCGGGTCTCCACGCGCTCGCCGTTGACCCGCAGCACTGGGCCCAGGCCGCAGGCGGTGGTGGCGTCGCCGTCCTCGACCGGCTCCAGGGGGTCGACGTCGGGCAGGGTGATCCCGGCGATCTCCAGCGGCTGGTCCTCGGGGCGGTCGAAGGTCAGGGTGAGCTCGTCGGCGGTGAACGGGGCGAACCCGACCCAGCCGTTGCCGTCGAGCCAGCCCTCGCGCACGGTCGACCCGGTGTCGGCGGTGACCCGCACCGGGCGGGTCATGCTGTCGGGCCGGGGGAAGTCGACGCTCAGGCCGTCGATCTCGGTGTCCCGCCCCAGGTCGATGCGGAGGGCGGGGTCGTCCTCGTCGGGGTCGGGGTACCAGACGGTGGCCGGGTCGGCGTCGAGCGCGTTGCGGCCCATGGCGGCGGGGTGCTGCACCGACGTCGAGGAGGAGGTCACCTTCGGGTAGCCGGAGGCGCGGTTGGCGGCGTTCTCGACGTCGCGGGGGTCGGTGACCACGGCCTGGCCGGTGATGCGGTGGGCGCCGTCGGCGGCGTCGCCGGTCATCTCGAAGGTGCGGTCGAAGGTGTAGGCGTCCTCGCCCTGCACGGCCAGGTCGGGGTTGCACGTCCACACCTGGGAGCCCTCCATGCACCCCGGGACGGTGCCGGTGGCGCCGGTGAGCAGCACGGTCCCGGCGCCTTCGACCCCCGGCACGCGCAGGGTGCGGGCCGGGTCGAGGCCGGGCAGGGTGATGCCGCTGATGCCGACCCGGGTGCCGAACCGGTACTCCGGCTCCCAGGCCAGCTCGTCCACCCGGACGCGCAGCGTGGACGTCGCCCCGCCGGGGGCGGTGAACTCCTGGGGGTCGCCGGTCGCGGCGACGGCGGCGGTGGCCTCCCCGCTGTCGGTGGCCAGGGTGATGCGCGAGGGCGGCGGTTCGCCGGGGATCTGCTCGAAGGCGATGGTGAGGTCGCCGACCTCGCGCGGCTCGGTGAACTCGATCTCCAGCCACTGCCCCACGGCGCCGGTGAAGCCGCTGGAGCGCCACGAGGTGTCGGCGGCGTCGTCCAGCGCGGCGAACGGCATCCGACCGGGGTCGCGGGTGCCGGGCGAGGCGTTGGCGCCCGCCTCGGAGGACGACGCGGTGACCGCGGCGACGCCCTCGTGCTCGGCGACGGCGGTGTAGTCCGCCCAGGCGGGGTCCATGATGTCGGGCGCGGGGGTGTCGCGCTCCGGTTCCTCGTCGGCGGTGAGCGTGTTGCTCACGTTGCGCCGCACGTCGGGGTAGACGATCTCGCGGCGCCGCGAGGTGTCGGTGACCACGGTGTCCTCGGGGGCGATGTCCTCGGCGCCGGGGTCGTCGCCGAGCAGGACCGGGCGGTCGTCGTCGAGCAGCCCGTGCTCGGCCATGCCCAGCAGCGCCTCGGGGCCGCCGGTCACCCGCAGGGCGTCGGCGGCGGGCACGGTGCCGACGGCGGGGGCGGCGCCCTCCACCGCGTACACCTCCAGCGCCCGGTAGGGCTGGTCGTACCACTGGGCGGCGCTGTGCACCTCCAGGGAGCCGACCTGGGGGCCGAAGGAGGTGGCGTGCTCGATGCCGGGCGAGGCGGCGAGCGCCTGGTGCACCCGGGCCGGCCAGCCGCCGTTGTTGCCGGTGCGCTGGAGGTCGTTGCGGACGAGCAGGTGGGTGACGCCCATCCGGGCGAGCGTCGCCGACAGCCCGGCCGAGCCGCGGCCGGAGGAGATGCGCTGGTCGATCTCGTGGGACAGCCGGGAGGCGCCGGCCGACCCCCACGGGATGATCTGCTGGTTGGTCCAGGCGCCGCCGTCGAGCAGCGGCTGGAGCGGTTCGTCCATGGGCCGGCCCCACAGGTACTCGCCGCGCGCCGACCCGGGGACGGCCATGGTGGTGCCGTCGCGGCCGTTGGCGTCGAGCCAGGCGGCGGCGTCGTACCAGTAGTCGGGGATGCGCTCGAACCCGCCGCGGGTGGCCACGCCGACGGTCGCCATGGGGGTGAGGGTGGCCAGGAACGCGACGGCGCAGGCGCCCGCGGCCACCCGGCGCACCGTGCCGGGGTC
Organism: Nocardiopsis trehalosi NBRC 14201; assembly: GCF_001552555.1. Taxonomy (GTDB): domain Bacteria; phylum Actinomycetota; class Actinomycetes; order Streptosporangiales; family Streptosporangiaceae; genus Nocardiopsis_B; species Nocardiopsis_B trehalosi. Next base: position 62,680 of record NZ_BCRK01000009.1, read on the forward strand.
GGGCGGGGCGACCCGGCGCGGCGCGGTGGGATCGGCGGCCGCGGCGGCGCGGCGGTCGGCGGCGTCCAGGCCGAGCACCACGGGGAGCTGGGCCAGGCCCAGGACGACCGGCAGCCGGATGAGCGCGTCGAACTTGTGGATGTTGCGGAACGGGCTGAGCGGGCCGTCGAGCAGTTCCCGCATGAGGGGGGCGAGCGGGCCGGTGAGGGCGCCGGTGTGCCCGGCGACGACGATCGCGGTGCCCGCCAGCAGGGTGGAGATGAGGAACACCCGCTCGGGGGTGCGCCGGTTGATCAGCCCGGCCAGGCCGAGGCCGGCGACCAGGGCGGTCGCCGCGACCAGCCAGGGCTCGGTCGACAGCTCGGCGCCCGCCGGCAGCGCCGGCTGGCCCTGGGTGGGCACGAACCCCATCCAGTTGGAGGTGCCGCGCAGCGCGTTGACCAGGGAGGTGACGCCGGTGGTGGTGGCCGCGTCCTCGGTGAACGGCATGAACGAGTAGACGTAGCGGCCCATGATCAGCAGCGGGACCAGCCACCAGAACGACACCAGGAACAGGGCGAGCAGCCACCACCCGAGCAGCCGCCGCTTGCGCGGTCCCCGGGCCCGGGTCAGCAGGTAGACGAGCGGGACGACGAGGACGGCCAGCTCCGACGCGGCGTTCGTGCCGCCGCAGAACAGGAACGCCACCCCCGACAGCATCGCCATGCGCCGCGGGCTGTACCCGTGCCGCGTGCCGAGGACGAGCGGGAGCAAAATCCACGGCAGCAGCATCATCGGCTGCAGCTCGGCGGAGTTGTAGGACAGCAGGGTCAGCACGCGGGGCGCGAGGGCGTAGGCCACCCCGGCGAGGATGCGCGTGTGGGTGGTGCCGATACCCAGCGCCGCCGCCACCCGCACCGTGCCCAGGAACGCGGCGCAGAGCAGGACCGCCATCCACACCCGCTGCACCATCCACTCGGGCATGTCGAGCGCGATCAGCAGCGCGTGGAACGGCCCGTTGGGGAACAGGTAGCCGTACGCCTGGTTCTGGATCTGCCCGAAGTAGGCGGGGTCCCACAGGTGCAGGGCCCGCTCCAGGAAGCCGAACGGGTTGATCGTGAGGTCGATCTTGGTGTCGCCGACGATCATCGGCGGGTCGAGGCTGAGCGCGACGGCGGCCAGCAGCAGGCAGACGGCGGCGTGCTTGAGCCGGCGCAGCAGCACCGGGTCGCCTCCTGCGGGGGTGTCCGGCCCGGAGTGGTCGTCCGTCGCGGCGGGGGCCTCGGGCCCCTCGGGGTCCGCGGGGCGGGGCGGCGCGGCCGGGGCGCCGGTGCGGTCGTCGGCGCGGTGGCCGCCGTGCGCGCGGGGGGTCCGCGCCTCCGGGTGCCCGCCGTCGGCGGCGGGGTCCTCGTCGGAGTGGGGCAGGGTCACGTGTCGGCCTCGGCGGGGACGGGTCCGGCGGCGCCGGAGCCGCGGTCGGCGGCCCGCGGGTCGGCGAGGCCGGAGGCGATGAGTCGGGTCATGGCGGTGCCGCTGCGCTCCCAGGTGAACCGGGCGGCCCACGCCCGGCAGGCGCGGCGGATGCGGGCGGCGCGCACCGGGTCGGCGAGTTCGGTCAGCGCGCGGTCGACGACCTCGCTGAGGTCCTCGCCCTCGCGAACCAGCCAGCCGGTCTCCCCGTGGCGCACGGAGTCGCGGAGGCCGTCGACATCATAGGCGACCGTGGGCACGCCGAGCCCGGCCGCCTCGATCACCGTCAGCCCCCACCCCTCGAACTCCGAGGCGGTGACGTGCAGGACGGACCCGGCGAGCACGGCGTTCTTCTCCGCCTCGGGCAGGAACCCGTGCAGCCGGACGTGGTCGTGCAGGCCGTCGCGGCGGATGCGCTCGGTCAGCGCCGCGGTCTCCGGGCCGCGCCCGACGACGTGCACGCGCAGGCCGGGGCGGGCGGCGCGCAGGTCGGCGGCGACGTCGAGGACCCGGGTGACGCGCTTCTGCACGACGAGCCGGCCGAGGCTGACGATCGCGGGCGCGCCCATGTCGCGGGCGGCGGGGGTCGACGGGTCGGCGACCGCCTGCACGGGCGGGGCGCCGTTGTGGATGACGTGGATGGGGGCGCGCCAGCGCAGCTTGTCGCGCATCGCGGCGCGCGAGGACTCCGACACCGTGACCGTGTCGCAGGACCGGTAGACGCGGCTGGCGACCCGGCTCTCCACGAACCGGCCGAACCAGGCGAGGGGGCGGCTGAAGTAGGCGTTGAACTGGAGGTCGTGCACGTGGTGGACGACGCTGATGACGCGCGTGCGGCGCGGCAGCACCAGCCGGGAGAAGAAGGGGATGCCGTTCATGCAGTCCAGCACGGTGTGGAACTCGCGCCGCCACAGCAGCAGCCACAGGGCGACCAGCGGGTAGACGGTGAACCGGCTGCCCATGCGGCGCACCACGATGCCGTCGCGGGTCTCCACGCGGGCCTGGCCGGGTTCGCGGCTGGTGAGGAAGGTGAGGGTGGCGCCGCGGCCGGCGAGGTGGCGGGCCATGCGCCAGGCGTACTCCTCGGCGCCGCCCGCGGCGGCCTGCCAGGGGTCGCGCCAGTTGATCAGCAGCACCCGGACGCCGTCGAGGCGCGGTTCGGTGTCGGGGGCCGACGCGGGCTCCGGCGGCGCGGCGGGCGCGGGGCGCGGGCCCGGGAGGGGGTCGGCGGCCAAGGCGGCCTCGGGGGCGGCGGCGGGCACGGCCCCCGGGGCGGCGGCCGCCGCCCGCCCGTAGGACGGGTCGGGGAAGAGGGGGGACTGCTGGTAAAGCACCATGCTCTCCTGTTCCGTCCGCGGACCCCGGCGCGCGTGGGCACGGCGGTCGGCGCGGCCGCTCCCCTGGGGGCGGGGGCGGCGGGGCCGGGCGGGGTCTGAGCACCGCGGGTGCGCGCGGCCGCGGAACGGGTCGCGG
>NZ_BCRK01000010.1 GCF_001552555.1 Nocardiopsis trehalosi NBRC 14201
CGCTTGTGGCGGGCCGTGGATGTGCGGCCCGCCACGAGGGTTAGCGTCCTCGGTGAAGTGCGCGTGGTCAGGTGGTGATGCGGTAGCGGCGCGGGGCCTCGCAGGTGAGTTCGGCTTCGCCGGTCTTGACCATGGAGGTCAGGGCGTTCTGGATGGCGCCGACCGACCGGCGCAGGGTGTGGCCGATCTCGGTGGGCCCGAACTCGAGGTCGGGGTTGTCGCTGAGGACCGCCTTGACCATCAACCGCAGCTCGCCCGGCTGGAGGCGCCGCGTTCGGCTGACCGGGTTGATTTGCGAGGGCACCGGCGCCTCGGGGTCGGAGAAGCTGTCAGGCCGTTCGGTCCGACCCGCAGGGGCGGGGGCGTTCGCCTCACCCGAGGTGGACGAGGACTGGCTCGCGGTTCCGGCCGGTGCCGTCTCGTCGTCGGCGCCGGACGCACCGCTGTTGACCGCCGCGTCACCGGTGGAGACGGAAGGTACCGGGTCGGCGGGGGCGGCACTCTCAACAGCGGCAGCACCGCCGGCCTGGGCGGCCGCCCAGGTGTCCGGCAGGCGCCGGTTGCCCTCGCGGCCGCCGGGGGCCCGATGTGTCGCGCCCTCGGCTTCCAGCGCCGCCAGGTGCTTGGCGACGGTCGAGCGGTTCAGTCCGGTGGCTTCCGCGAGGTCGGCCACGGTCGCCCCGGCGGTGTGCGTGGCCAGAAGGGCAGCGATGCGGGCTCGGGTCTGCGCGGCAGCGGATCGGATGGTCTCGGTCATGGTGGTGCCTTTCCGTGGAAGTCGTTGGCCGGCGGGGCGTCGCGCACGTGTGTCGGCGCCCCGGTGAGGGTGCGCAGCCGGGCGCGGCACGTACCGCGCCCGGCTGCGGCGCGTCAGGACGGTGCGGCGTTCAAGGCGGCGGTCATCGCGGCGCCCATGGCTGCGGTGATCCCGCTGATGTTCCGGGCGCTGAGGTTCAGGGACATGCGCCACAGCAGGGCGTCGGTACCGGTGTCGGCGACGGCGACCTCGACCGGCCTGGTGTGGGCGAAGGTCACGGTGACGATGGCGGCCAACCCGGGGTTGCGTACGGCGCAGAAGTGGTCCCGTAGCCGAGGAAGTCCGTCGCGGCCCGTCAGGTACACCGGCGCCTCGTCCAGGTACACCTCGGCCGAGGCCAGGCGCTTCCGTAGCGGCAGGGCCAGTTGCGTCATGGCCTGGATCTCCGGCCATTCCGCCAGGGACTCCGTGGCGAAGCCGGTCACTGCCTGGGCGAGGTAGGCGTCGTCGCAGGGGTGGCCGCTGGCTGCGGCCATCTCGGTGATCATCACGAGTTCGCCGTGCCCCGCGATGATCATCCGCTCGGTGTCATAGGTCCCCGGAGCGAGGACCGTGACGGTGGCGGACGCGTCGTCCCAGGCGAGGAGGCTTCCCTTCGCGGCACGGCGCAGGCAGGCCACATGCTCAGGGGTGATGCGGATCCGAGGCTTGTCGGGCATAATCGTGCTCACAGCACGCTCCTAACTACAGACGGTTATGTCGTGCGGCCCGCGCCCACCCCGGCTTCGAGGTGGAAGTCGCGCCGGCGTTCAGGCGCGGGCACTTTCGTCGTGGGCGGGCAGGCGCCGGATCAGGGGCGCTGGGTATGTGCGGTGACGAACCAGCCGATCTCAGCGGCGCACATTCCGCCGTTGAATCGGTAGGGGTACTTGGCGATCCAGCTCTTCACATGGCCGTGCCCGTCGAAGACCCGCACGAGGAGTCGCCGCTGCCCGTGCTCGACCAGTTCGAGTTTGGTCGTGACCCTGACCTCGGGGGCGGCGGCGAAGGTGTAGTGGTCGCGGATGGCGTGCCGTCCCCCGACCATCAACCGGTCCGGGCGCCCGTTCAGGTGGAAGCGGTGGCGCGCCATCGCGTCGCGCATCCCCCGGATGCTCGGAGTCGGAGCGGGGTGCTCGGTCCACTCCTGGATGAGGTCGCACGCGGTCTCATCGATCGCCTCCGCCAGCTCAGCCGAGGAGAGGTCGCCGGCGTAGAAGACTTCATCGTGGAGAAGGTCACCGTGCCCGTAGACGATGACCTCGGTCCGCTCGCTGAAAGCGACCGCATTGCCATGGGTGACGCGGTAGCGCCACATCTCCAGGTCGAACACGATGAGCGCCCCCGGTCCGGACTTGCGGAGTTTTGCGATCATCTGCGGGGTGACCTCGTTGTACGGCTCTCCCCGCAGGCAGAGACGGTCCGGAACGAGCATGGGTCCTGTGGTCATGATGTGCTGCTCCTGATTTCGTCGTGGTGGCGTGGCCGCCCCTCCGCACTGTCGTGCGGCGCGGTCCTCTGCTTCTGGTGATTACGTCCAGGTCAGCCCTGTTGGGCGCCCGGCTTGTAGTGGTGGCGCACCGCGATGACCGCCTTGAGCGCATCCCGGAACGCCGACCGGGCCTCGTCGAGGCGTTCGGTGAGTTCGCGGACGCGCGCCTGGGGCTCGCTGACTCCGCCGAAAGGGCCGGTCGCCCATCCCCCGTCGCGCTGATGGCGGGTTTGATGCCGGGCGGTCTCCCGCGCCACTTCGAGGCGCTGCTCGGCGACGCTCACCGCGCATTCCCGGTTGGCCAGGAGCCGTGCGAGCGGGGTCAGTACCGGGTCCTGGTGGTGGACATAGGGGTCATAGGCGCCGTTGAGGTGGGTGTTGACGAGCAAGGCGCAGTACGTGCTGGTCATCGCCATGGGCTTCTCCTTCGGATTGCGGTGTTGCAGGTCAGGCGCGGTAGTCCAGGTCGTGCGGGCATCCGGTCGGGCACGCGTCCGACTCGTCGTCGCGTACGCAGGGCGCGTCTTCGGCTTCCACCGGGCGGGATGGCCGGTAGCCCTCGATGCCGTCGGTCGGGCACAGCGGTTCACCGTCGAGGTGGCTGTGGCGAGGCCGCCGGACGATGGGGTTGATCCAGGAACGGGGAGGCACGTCCCGCGCGGGCTCGCCGCACACAGGGCAGTAGATTCCGGGGCGCAATTCAGGCATGCCGAATAGACCTTTCTTCTCATGGTTGACAATGGCGTCTGATTCACCTTTGCGGTGTCGACCTTCGCTTGGGTTGTCCCGCCCAGTCAAGTCGCGGCGCGCTATTCCTACGCGGCGTCTTTCCGGCGGCACTTCCCGGCGACGAACCCAATAGGAACTTGGGTTCAGCGAGAAGTCAAACGGTTCGGCGAAACTTCTTTGGATTCCGTCCGACAAAGGGAGGAGATGCGCGTGCGCGAGGAAGGCCGGCGGACCGTTCCTTTCTCCGAACACCCGTGAGTTGGGAGATCTCGAAGAATGGAGGATGCCCTTTATGGCCGGTTTGCGGCACCGCGGGCCGGGACGGTGAAGGCGGAGACCAGACGGAGCACGGGGAGAAGGGGAAGGAGGAGAGGACGAGGAGGAGGAAGACGGCAGAGCCAGGCGAGCGGCCGGCAAGGGCAGGCGGGCCACGAGGAGGCCGCCGTCCGCCCTCATACGCGAGCAGGGGACACCTTCCGTGTCCAGTCGGGGTTTCGACCGGAGCAGGGGTCAGCACGTTGGCCTGCGGTGCAACCCCCAGTGGAGCAGCTCCGATTCAAGACCGGAGCGGCAACCGGAGCAGGAACTGGAGCACTGTCCTTCAGGCTGTCCGAGGACCGCGGGCACAAGTCCGCTCAGGGTGTTGCCCGGCGGGCTCCACGCTTCCTGCTCAGGGGAGAGATCGAGGTCAGGTCCTCCAGGAGCCGACCCGTCGCCGGACTCGGGGACGCGCCGATCTCCTGCATCCTCTCCACGAGAACCTGAAACGTGCGCTGGACCGCGTCGTTACGACCGATCAGCGCCTGCCTTCTCATGATTTCCTGGTAGAGGGCCTCGTTGTATTGATCGCAGGCGAGCGCCCGCTCCAGCCACTCGATCGAGTCCGGTTCATCGGAATAGGAGTCGGCGAGTTGGACGCAGATATCGGCCGCCATTCGACGATAGCGCTGGCGTTCGCTTTCCAGCCACATCGCATCGGTCGCCTTGAGAAGTTCCTCTTCGTAGATCCCGATGGCCGTTTTCAGATGGAGGTTCTTGGCGCCCTGGTCACATCCGCTGCGGGATTCCCGAAGGTGCTCTTCGAATTCCCAGAGGTCGACGTCGATGACGCCGGCGTCCAGGCGGTAGCGGTCACGGGTGACGTGGATGACGGCCGCCGTGTCGTCACCGATGGCCTGGCGCACCGTCCTGCGGGCGTTGCTGGTGGCGGAATTGCGCAGTGCCTTGGAGGGGGCCGTACCGGTCTCGTCGGTGAGGACGTCGTTGATCTCGTCAAGTGTGGCGCCCTGGCGTCGCAGGGCGAGTAGGGCGAGCAGTGTGCGGGTCGAAGAGCGCACCCCTGAGGTGATCTCGCGACCGTCGGCGCCTTCGAGGACCACTTGGGGTGCGAAGAGCCGGAGGCGTGCACGCCTGGCGACAGGCGGAGCAGCGGACGACGATCGGCTTTCCGCATCTGATGGCGGACCGTGGAGGTGGTGGACGAGGTCCGCCTCGGATGCGCCCGCAGCGGAGGCGGGGTCCGGCGATGAGGCCGGCGGTTCAGGATCGGGGTCCGGGTCGTCGGAGGGCGCAGCGCTCTCTCCCAGCCCGTGTTCCTCGGGCGTATCCGTCGGCTCCCCCGGGGTCGACGCGGTCCGGCCCTGATGGGCGAAGCGGTGGCTCGGGTGCACGGGGGAGCCTCCGTCCGGCTTTCCTCGGGGGTCGATGGAGACGCTGGGGAGGTCGGGGCATGCTCCGGCGACCACGATCGCGAGCGCGTCGTCTCCGGACGCCACCTCGGTGAGACGCCGAGCCAGCGCAGGGTCATGGAACCCGTCGACGGCCACCAGCGCCGGCGTCAGGGGCGTGGGCTCCGTCGACTCGGCGTTCCTGCGCGCCGCCGACAGGGAGTCTGCCTCCGCGTGCAGCAGGGCTTGAGAAGTGTCGGAGGCGATATGGAGGTGCCCGCCCGTCTCGCGCGGGAGTCCGACGCGGTCGGCGAGTGCCCGGGTGGTGATGACGCGGACCGCCTGGGCGCAGGCGTCACCGAGGAGGGCGGCCACCGCCTCGTCGGCGCCCGCGCCGGTGACCGACAGTCCGGACCCGGCGTCGCGGATCCGTCCGCCGAGAAGGACCTGGCCTTGGGCGTCGACGGCCGCAGGCGTGGCGCCCGCCTGCTCGTGCGTGGTGGGCCGGTCGGGTGCGTCTGCGGTGCCGACCGCCTCCTGATCCCCGTCTTCGTGAGGAGCGGAGTCGCCGGGCGAAGAATCGATGGAGGAACGCCGGCGAGGGCTCACGCCCCCGCGCGGGACGCGGCTGCCGCGTCGTCCGAGGGCGAACCCGACCCCCAGGCCCGCGATGGCGGTGCCCGTGGCGGCGAACACGGCCGGCGAGGGTTGGGAGTCGGGCTCGGCCTGCGCGGACGGGAGCGGCTCCGAATCCGGTGGGGCCGGGGGCTCGGCATCGGCACGCGGAGGTGCCGGCGCGGGGGCGAGGGTGTAGGTGATCTCGACTCGGCGCTCACCCGCGTACCCGAGCCCGGCGTCGTGCCTCGGTCGGGTATCGCCGCGGCCGTGCGTGCTGATGGCGATGTCGGAGCCGAGCCGCTCCCGGAGGTACTCTGCCGCGGCTTCGGCGCGGCGCTCGGACAGTTCCTGGTTGTGTTCGGCAGGACCGGCGGGGTCGCTGTGCCCGGTGACGGTGATTCCGGCGGTGCGGTCACCGAGATGGTCGATGAGGTCCACGGTGGGAGCGAGCCCTTCGCGCATCTCCGCGGTGAGGTCCGCGGAGTCGAAGGCGAACCCGGAGAGCACACGGGTGCGCTCCACCGGTTCGTCCGCCGTCCGCTCGGCTGGGGCCGATCGCGCCGACGACGCGGTGGCCGTCTCTTCGACCGATCGGACAGAGGCGGGGGCGGATGGCGGCTCGGCGGCGGCGGTGCCGACCGTGGCGGCGGCCAGCCCGCTGCCGGCCACGGTCGCGGCGAGGAGGCGCAGCGGTTCCAGTCGCGGGAGATGCCCGCGCAGAAGCTGAATGACGTCGGTGGCGACGATCAGCACGAGGAGGCCCCACGCGCCCCACAACGCCGCGATCAACCCGGCGGCGGCCACGGGGGGTGGAAGCGTGAGCCCGCGCAGGTACATCTCCATCAGCGGCCACGTCACTTCCGTCCCGGCCAGCGGCCACTCCAGCCGGCTCAGGACCACGGGCGGCCCGACGAGCAGCAGGAGGATGCAGGCGCACCCGATGGCCATCCGTGCACGCGCCGCCGCCATGCGGGGCCTCCTTCCTCTCCGGTGCTAGGGCGTGATCGCCGCGGCCTGCGCCCGGGCGCGGGCCATGCCGTCCCCCAGCGGCAGGAACACGGTGGAGTAGGGGACCCGGGCCTCGACCGACACGGTCTGCCGGGTGGCGGTGACGGTGCCGGAGGCTCCGGCCTCGGCCAGGTACGCCTGGGCCTCCCGTTCCGCGGCGCGGGCGTCCAGGACGAGTTTGCTGTCGCCGGTGGTGACCAGCGCCGCCATGTCGACCTGCTGCGCACCCAGGCGGGCCGCTTCCTGGGCGAGCGCCATAGCCCGGGTCCTGTCGATGAGCATGGTGCCGCCGTCGGCGACCAGCCCGAGGCAGGTGAGAACGGCGGTGGCGAGGACGAGCACGAAGGCCGTGACCTGACCGCCGTCGTGCGTTCCGGATCTCACGGCGTGTGCTCCTCGCTCTTGTAGGTGTCGATCGGTGAGGTGGCGCGCGCCGTGATGTCGGTGCTGCCCGGCAGGCCGAGCAGCGCGAGGTCGGCCAGCGCGACGGTGCAGGTGACCTCCGCCGCCGTCCAGGCTCCACGTCGCAGTCCGGCGGTCTCCAGCCGCAACCGGTGGTCGGCGCAGGACAACCCTCGCTGTTCCAGTGCCGCCTGCGCCGCGGCGGAGGCGAAACCGCGCGCCCGGGTGTCGTCGTCCGCGATCGAGGCCGTTCGAGCGGCGTTGTGCGCGGCCGACTCCACGGCCATGCGCGCGGCGACGTAGCGTCCCGCCAGAACCATGACCAGGGCGGCGGCGATCAGAACGGGCGCCGCCATCATCAGCTCGACCGGTGCGCTCCCGGACTCGGCGTCGGCGGATGGGCGCCGGCGCCTCACGGTCCGGGCTCCCGGCGTTCGACGGGGCCGCTCTGGTGGGCGCTGACGGATGGCTTCCAGCCGGGGACCAGGCTGAGGGTGGTGGCCCGCACGTGAACGTCGGTACGGGCCTCCCCCCGTTCGACGGTGACCCGTGGGTCGTCCAGGAGGCGTCCGCCGAGGTGGTCGAGGCTGCGCCGGGCGGCCGCGTGCCCTTGTTTGGCCGTGGCCCCATGGGCGCGGGCCGCGGCCAGGGCGTGGTCGGCCACACTCTGGGCGCGGGCGTGCGCATGGGTCCACAATCCGATCTGGAGGACGGTGAGGATCATGGCGAAGGCCAGCGGAAGGCTGAGCACCAGCTCGACGCTTCCGCGTTCGCCGGCCCGCCCTCGCGTCACTTGGCCAGGCCCAGATCGATCGATTCGGCGGCACCGGTGAAGGTGTCCATGAGGACGGCCCCGACCACGGTGGCGATGCCCACCACGATGGTGATGCCGATGATGAACTCGGTGGTGTGGGAACCGCGGTCGTCGCGACGGGAAACCAGGGCCAGATACGGAAGCAGTGCGTTGAGGACACGCATCGAGGACTCCTTCGGTCGGTGGAGTACTGGGGACGGGAACACGGGTCAGAAGCCGCTGACGATGTGGATGAGCGCCGGGTACCCGATGAGCAGCAGGAAGCCGAGGACGAGGACCATGACCGGCAGGGACATGCGCTCGGTGGCCGCCTGGCAGGCCGCGTCGGCGGCCGCGATGTCGCGGGTGCGCAGCGCTGCGGCCTTGGCGGCGACCGAGGCGCGGACACGCGCCCCATCGGTGCCGGCGAGTTGAAGGGAGGCGGCGAACTCGGCCAGCTCCGGCACGCCGGTGCGGTGGGCGAGGTCCCCGAGGGCCTGCCAGGGCGATTGCCGGTGCATCGCCGCTGCGTGCAGCGCGAGCCGCACCCGTGCCGGCGCCCATCCTTCTCCGTAGGAGGCCGCCTGGGTCAGCGCTCCGGAGACCCCCGCTCCGCCGGCGAGCGCGATGACGACCACGTCGGCGAAGACGGAGGTCGCCGCACGAAGCTCGGCCCGCCGCCGGCGGGCGTGCTCGATGACCGCGATGTCGGGCGCGGTCCAGCAGGCGACCGCGATCCCCGCCGCGACGACCAGCAGAGTGGGCAAGGGAACCGGCAGCGCCAGCGCACCGACAACGGTGGCGAGCACAAAGGGAACGGCTACGGCGGCCACCGCTGCGCTGGCCTTCTCCGCCAGGTAGTCGTCGGATCCGTGGTCGCTGAGGGCGAGGTCGCGGCGGATGCGGCGCGTGGGCAGGCCGACGGCCGCCAGGAACCCGGCGCCAGCACGCCCATAGCGGCGAGCCCACCCGCCGGTGTTCTCCCCCGTGGACTCGACGGCCGCCGACGGGACCGCCAGCAGCTCGGCGAGACGCGGCCTGCGCAGGCTGTAGGCCAGCAACCACACGCCCAGCCCTGTACCGGCACCGGTCAGCGCTGCCGTGAACACTGTCATGCCGGGCCTCCGGCCGACGGCCGCAGGAACCTTGCCCCCTGGACGGGGCGGGCCAGCCGCATCAGCCATACCACCGCCGCCGCCCAGATCGCCCCCACCCCGGCGAGCACGAACTGCCCGGCCAGGGTGTCGAAGGGGGTGAGGTAACCGCGGTTCAGGCCCACCATTCCGACCAGCATGAGCGCCGTCATCGCGATGATGATGCGCACCGAGGAACGCACGCGCGCCCGTCCGGCCGAGGTGCGCACGAGCATGGTGGCGCGATCGCGGGAGGACTCGGCGAGCCGGCTCAGCAGCGCGCTGAGATCGGCCGCGTGGCGCCCGTCGGCCGTGGACAGCGCGACGGCGACCAAGTCGGCCGTCGGGTTGTCGACCCGCTGCGCGAAGACGGCCATCGCCTGATGCACGTCCAACCCCGAGCGCAGCTGCCACGCCAGGTGGGCGACGTCGTCTCGGATCGCCGCCGGGGCGATGTCGGCGGTGGCGGCGATCGCGCTCTGCAGCCCGGACGCTCCGGAGATCATGTCGCGGAGCTGTTCGGTCCAGGCCGCGACGGCCTCCACCCGGCCGGCTTCGTCGGCCATCGCGCGGTCCGGGCCCAGGACCTCGGGCAGCCACCACAGCGCTGCGGCACCCAACAGCCCGGCCACCGGCCAGCCGGTGACCGCCCCGGCGCAGAGCCCGGCCGTCGCCGCGCAGCCCAGCCGCACCGCCACCCCGCGGCCCGCCGGGACCGAAGACACCATGCGCCGCAGCGGTTGCAGTGGTCCTCCGATGGCCAGGGCGCGGGCGAAGGCGAACACGCCCGCTCCGACGAGGGCGCCGGCCGAGGCCGTCGCCACCAGTTCCGTCTCCATCAGCTCCGCCCTCGCATTCGGGGCGGCTGTGCGATGGCGTCGGTGAAGTCGAAACCGTGGGCGGACAGCCGTTCCGCCAGCTCCGGGCTGGGCGGCACCCGCAGCTCCCCCTCGAAGCCGCCGCCGTCGCGCCGGTAGATCTCGTTGGAGACGACCTGCGGGCCTTCGGCCCCCACCACCTCGCGGATGCTGGCGACGTGGCGGCGGCCACGCGGCGGGGCCGCGATGTGGACCACCAGGTGCACCGCCGAGGCGATGAGGAGGTTGGTCGCCTCCAGGCTCAGGCGTTCCGGGCTCTGGGCGGTGTAGGCGGCGATCTTGGTGAAGACCTGCGCCGAGCTGCTCGCGTGGATGGTGGCCATCGACCCGTCGGTCCCCATGCTCATGGCGTTCAGCAGCGCGATCGTCTCCGGTCCGCGCGTCTCGCCGACGATCACCCGATCCGGTGACATCCGCAGTGCGTGGCGGACCAGGTCGGCCAGGGTGATCTCGCCGACTCCTTCGAGGTTGGCCGGACGGCCTTGGAGCACCACGCAGTCGGGGTGCGCCTGTTCGTCGCGGTCGAGGTTGAGTTCGAGGCTGTCCTCGATCGTCACGATGCGCTCGTGCGGGTCGATGGTGTCGGCCAGTGCCCGCAGCAGGGTGGTCTTGCCCGCGCCGGTGGCTCCGGCGATCACGATGTTCGCCCGTGCGGCGACCGACGCCGCGAGCAGCTTGTTCACCGTGGCGTCGACCATGCCGGCCTGGCGCAGATCGGCGAGAGTGAGCCTGTTCTCGGGGTGGCGGCGGATGGCGATCGAGACTCGGCGGGCCACGCTCATCACCGCCGACAGGCGGGCGCCACCGGGCAGCTCCATGCTGAGCAGGGGCGCGGAGGAGTCGAAGCGCCGCTCCCCCGAAGCCGAATCCGCGGCGATCCGGCGCACCAGGGCGATCAGGTCCTCGTCGCGGCCGGCGATCGGCCGGCGGCGTTCGCGCCGCCCGCCGCCGAAGTCCAGGAACACCCGGTCCCCGGTGATGTGGATGTTCTGCACCCCGGGTTCGGCCAGCAGCCCTTCGAGGGGACCCAGGCCGCAGACGCGTGCCAGCACCGCCGAGCGCAGCCACGCCTCCTGCGCGTCGGTGAGGACACCGCGGTTGGCGGCCAAGGCGCGGTGGGCGTAGGCGTCCAGGACCTGGCCGAGCACCCCGTCGACGCGGTTCCGGTATGCCTCCCCGGTGACCGCCGGCCGAGCGAGCTCTTCGTCCTCAGCAGCGGCGCGGACGAGCCGCGCCGTCACCTCGGCGGTGACCTCGCGCACCAGGGGCTCGAACCTGGCGGCCGCGTCTCCCGCCTGCGCGACCGCGGGTGCCGTGGGCAGTACCTCCATCCGGGTCACGCCACCGCCCCCAACGCGTCCGGCCCGTGGGTGCGGGAAGGCACTGCGGCGGACGCCGGGTGGGAAACGGCGCTCGGGGCCATGTCATCGAGGTGTTCGGCGAGCGCCCGCGCCGCGCGCATCAGCGGATGGCCGCCGATCGTCTCCGGGTCGCGCCGATACCGCAGCCAGGCGCCGGCCCGCCCCCACCACGAAGCCCACCGCGCCTCCTCGCCACGGATCACCGCGGCGCCGCCGGGGTCATCGGGGATGCGCGCCCAGATGGGCGGCGCGGTGGCCTCGGCGAACTCGTCGTCGCTGAATCGGCGCCCTCTCACCGCCAACCCCACGCTGCAGCCGCGCTGCTCCAGAGCGGTGAAGACGGCGGCACACTCCACGACGCGTTTCACCTGGGCCACGTCGTCGCCGCAGAGCACCACGACGACCGCGTCCGCCTGCATCAGCAGCCGGGCGCCCGCACTACCGGGCAGAACGCGTCCGACGTCGACGACCGTGAGCGGTCCCCGCGCCAGGCATCCGCGGCGCTCCGCCAGCAGGCGCACCGCACCCGTCACTGCATGCGGGGCGGACGGTGCCGTGATCACATGCAGTCCACCGGACACCTCCACCGCATGGCGCAGCAGCGGGTTGTCCCCGCCGTCGGCGTCCGCAGCCGTTCGGCGGCTCGCCGCGGCCAGTGACAGCAGCCCCCGCTCCGCACGCGTGTTGTGCCAGACCGCGAAGTCGCCACCGGAGGCGTCGGCTTCAACGAGGACGGGCACGGTGAGCGGGGCCGCCGGCCAGCACGCCGTCAGGGCGGCGGCCAGCGTCGACACCCCCGGCGCACCCGATAGGGAACACACCGCGACGATCATGCTTCCTCCTGCTCATGGCCATGGACCAGCACCAGCCGCACGTTCTCGGACCCCGCTGCGGCGACGAGCGGCGCGTCCGCACGCGCCATACCGAGTTCGACGGTCGTCTCGGCCGCTCCCTGCTCGACCGGCCTGCGCACCGTGTGCACCGTCGCCATCACCGGCACGCCGGGGATGGCCGCGGTGGGCTCGTCGCCTTCCTCGTCGTCCCGTGGCGCGGACAACGAACCGGCTTCGGTGATGACCACGCCCACCGCCGATCCCGCCGCGAGGGCGCTCGGCACCGTCGCCTCGGGAAGGGCGACCGCCACCACCGCCCGTCCCCGCTCCGGCCACTCGTCGGCACCCGCCAGCGCCGAACGCGGCAGGGGCGTCCCCGCACGCAGGGGTATGGCGACCCTGCGTCCCAGGACGTCCGCCGACTCCGCCTCGACCAGTTCCAGCCCGTCCGTCCCGTGGAGGTCGGCCGCCCGCAGGTCCTCACTCGTCAGCACGTGCCCCGCGTCGACGTCGCGCGCCACGACGACGATCGGCACCGCCTCTTCCGGCTCGCCAACCCCACTGACGAAACCGCTCCCAACGTCACGAGTACGGCCCCTGCTGCGGTCCACCTCCATTGACGGCGTCGGTGGGGAGGTGCATTCCGTCCGTCCCTACTCTTCCGACTTGATTTGTCTGTATTTGCGGCCACGCCTTCCCCCGCCTGACGAAATGGGGCTCTCACGCCTCGGTGACGAGCGCCCGTACCTCCACGACTTCAGTCTCGGCTTGTGCCGACATCACCAGCGGGTCGAGCACGCCGGACTCCCCCGTTGAGGACTCCCATGCCACCTCCCAGGTCACGTCGACCACCACCGGGAACCGCCCACCCGGCCGATGGGCAGAGGATGAGCGGAACGTGTGGCCGCACGTCGGGGACTCGGCACCCGCAGTGTGCGCCGACGGATCGAACGGCTCACCAGACCCCTCGCACCTGACCGTGCTGCCGTCACCCATCGACCACGCCGAACCGGTCGGCGTCGCCGTCACCGAGACCGATCCGCCCGAGACGGCCGCCTCTGCCGAGACCGGCGCCCACTGCTCCGCTGCCACCCACATCCACATCGGCACGTGCACGACCTGCCGGGCGTTCAACGGCGGCGCGGCCGCCACCTCGGGCACAGGCAACCGGAGCGACGCCCGAGCCTCCTCCGCCAGGGCGGAGAAGTCCACCGGCACACCCCCGCCGACTTCGGCTCCGGCCACCGTCGCCGAGCACTCCGCGATCCCGGAGAAGGGAGTCAGGTCCCCCAGCGCACCGGGGCTTCCCGCCACGAACCCGGGGACCAGAAGGTCTTTGCGAACACACGACGGGCCACCGACCGGAACCGCACCGTCCGGCGAGGAACGGACCGGCGCAGCACCCGAGCCGCTATGCGACTGCCCGCCTCCGCTGGAGCGCGCCGTCACTTCGCAGCCCGAGGCGTCGCACGAGGTGTGTCCTCGGAACTTGTCGCCGACATCTCCGGACGCCGCCCCCTGAGTAGCCGCGAAGCTGCAGAGCACCGCGCTGCCCAGGACCGCGATGCTCCTCCTCAGCATCCGCCGTAGTCCCCGAACCACAGTTCCTGGACCTTCCAGGAGGAGCCGTCCGACGTGACGGTCACCCGGTGCGGACGGAAGTCGTCCGCCTCCGCCGATTCAGGCTCAACCCCTTCGAGCACCCACTGCGAGTCGTCGGCGCAGTCCTCGATCACCACCGTCGGCGGACTGCCGTCCGGATCGCTCTCAACGACCTTGGGCTCCAGCACGGGCTCGCCCGTCGCGGTCGCCCCGTCGAGCATGTCCCTGGCCAGCTCCAGCGCCTGCCCCTTCGCGTAGCGCTGCAGATAGGGATGATCAGTGGCCCCCTGGTGCGACCCCTCCACCACCGCGTCCATCAGCCCCTCATAGGCGGTGATGGCCAACCGTTCCGGTGTCTCCGCCGCTCCGGTCTCGGCCGTGTCGGACGGGCCGGGTGGATGGGACGCCTCCCCCTCTTCCGCCGGCGCGCACGAGACCGCGGTCGCGAGGACGACACACGCGATGGATGAGCTGCGGAGCAGCACGAACACCCCCACCATGAACACGGAGAGTAAAAGAGATGTTACTCGTTGGAATGCGGCTTGACTCTAACGATCCCCACCCCGCGCCACAACCCCAGTAGGGAGAAGGGGAATGTCAAGAAACCCACAGCCCACCGATGTCGCACGAATGAGAGTCCCCGCGCCGTTCCTGGGACACCAATCAGCAGCTCAAGCACATTGTGAGACGCAGATAACTGGTTTCGGCGCATATCTCGTGAACGCCTCTTTCTCCACAAACGGCGGAGCATTAGCGAATTACCTGAACCGCAGATATACCTCGATCGCGATCCATCAGGAAGAAGACCCACATCACGCGCTTCGGCGCCCACACCGCCGACGAACCCGGCACCGCTCGAGGTGTTCAAGCCATAGCCACACCAGGCGCGCGCTGCCCCCGACGCTGTGGTGGTGGCGCACGGCAGGCATCGAAGTCCCCGGACGCGCGGAGGCTCCCTCAGCGGACCGCGGCCCGCCGGTAAACGGTACGGACCGCTGACCCGCATGCCGGTTTCGTGGTGCCCGAAGCCGCAGTCGGCTTAGTGTTGTGGGTACCCGCCCGCCCCCGACTGCGGAGAGGCCAACATGCGACTGCGAATGCTCGGTACGACGTCAAAGGACGGCGACTGCCCCACCCTGTACGAGACTGAGACCGGCGACATCGTCGTCCAGGGGGACCGCCTCACCGATCCCGAAGCCCTCGCCCAACTCGAAGACGTGAAGCCGGACGAGACGTTCGTCGTCGTCCCCCGGGCGCTCCTCACCCAGTACGCGCCCAAGGAGTAGGCGTTGCCCGACCTCATCAGCGGCCCCGCCATCACCGAGTTCTTCGCAGACGGCTTCGAACACACCGCCTGGCGCATGGAGACCAGACGCGCCTACGGAGTCGCCTCCGAGACCGAGGACTTCCAACGGTGGCTGAGAGGCGAGCATGTCCTGTCCGACCCGGGAAGGCCCTGGCTCCGCACCATCCGGAAGCTGACCTCCAGCGGGAAACGCGTGGAACGGGTGCGCCTCCTGGACGATCCGCCCACCGACTACCAGCGGTGGATCCTGGAGGACGTCTCCGACAACATCGACGCCGGCGAGGACATCCGGTACCTACCGCGTGCTGAGGCGGTCCGCCTTCCCCACGCACCACACAGGGATTTCTGGTTGTTCGATTCGCGCATGGCGGGGGTGTTCCACTTCGACGGAGACCGGTCGCTCGGCATGGAGCTGACCGATGACCCCGCCACGGTGCTCGCCGGGTGCCAGATCCGGGACGCCGCTTGGCACTACGCTCGCCCCGTCGCAGCACTCAGCCTCAGCACATGAGCACGGATTTCCAACAGGCTCGTCTCGCCCTCGGAACGCGGCTTCGCGAACTGCGTTCCGAAGGCAGTCTCACCGGCCGAGAGATGGCGTCGAAACTGGGGTGGCCGCACTCGAAGATCTCCAAACTCGAGAACGGCAAGCAGACGGCCACAGCGGAAGACGTCATCGCTTGGGCGGAGGCGTGCGGGCGCCCAGATGCAGCGAAGGAACTGAAGGCGCACCTTCGCGGCATGGAGACCCGGTACAGGACCTGGCGCCGCCAACTCGCCGGCGGTCACCAGGCACGCCAGCAGGCCGGGATCGCCGAGTCACAGCGGACCCGGCTGTTCCGGGGGTTCCAGGAGTCGGTCATCCCTGGGATCTTCCAGACCGCGGAGTACGCGCGGTGGATGTTCACGGTGAGCGCCGACTTCCACCAGTCACCGCGCGACACCGACGAGGCCGTCCGGGCACGCATCCGTCGCCAGGAGCTTCTCTATGAGCCCGGGCGGGAGTTCCGCTTCCTCGTATGGGAGGCGGCCCTGCGTATGCGGGTATGCCCTCCCGAGGTGATGGCCGGGCAATTGGATCGGCTCACCGGATTGATGGGGTTGAGCACGGTTTCGCTAGGGGTCATCCCGTTCAGCGCGCAGTTGGCGCTGCCGCCCTCCCACGGGTTCTGGATCTACGACGACCGGCTGGTGATCGTGGAGAACCTCAACGCGGAGATGTGGTTGGACGACGCGGCCGACGTGGCGCTCTACGCCCGCGCCTGGAACAAGTTCCGCGAATCGGCCGTCTACGGGCGGCCCGCTCACGCTCTCGTCGCCTCAGCGCGCTCCCTACTCGAAACTTCATAACGAACTTCGGGAAACCTCTTGTTTGACCTGAGAAACTTCTAGAAACACACCTGCCGGGGAGAAACTTTCGGCCGTAGCGTCTCATCACCAGCTCTCAAGGGGTGATGACATGACGCGCATCCTGGCCTCTTCCCCTGCATCGCAGGGTGCCGGTTCTTCCGCAACTTCTCGACGCCACAGACTGCCGGCGGCCATCCGTCCGCTGGGATCGGCACGGTGAGCGCCATGCTGCGCCTGGAGCCGGGCCCTCGGAGCGAAGGCACCACGAGCGAACTCAACGCCGACCTGAGTGCTCCTCGGGAAAGCCGACGCTTGCTGTTGCGTGCTCTCACCGACCATCCCACCTTGGACGATGCCCTTCTCGTCGTCTCCGAGCTGGTTACCAACGCTGTCGAGCACACGCTCAGCGGCCGCCCTGGCGGAACCGTCACCGTGACCACAGCTGCGACCGCCGCCCAGGTGTACATCGAGGTCACCGATGACGGCCCGAGAGCCGACGCCCCGAGCGTCCCCGCCCTCGTCGACCCGCTCGCCTGGGCGGAACACGGGCGTGGACTGCACCTGGTCGCCCGCTGTTCCTCCCACTGGGGCGTCGACCACCACGGCGACGGCCGCACCACGGTGTGGGCCGTCGTCCAGGGCGCAGGGTGATCTCGGTGGCCAGCCCCGCCGCGTGCTGGCCCGGCCGGGCCATGATCCACGCCGACGATCCCGACGGGGCGGTGCCGCTGACCGTGGAGCGGGTCCTCCCCCCGGAGCACGTGCTGGTGCGCGAGCCCCGCACCGAACAGGTGCGGCAAGTGCTGCTGAGGGACTTGGAGCCGCTGCACGCCGGCCACCTGTGCGCGCTGGCGCGGGCCTGGCCCGAGGGCACCCAGGTCCTGACCGGCGGCGGGCACATGTGCGAGGTCATCGGGTGGGAGCCCCACCGCTCGGCGTTCGGGCTGCTGTACCTGCGCGACATGGGCACCGGGCGCTTCACCGTCGCCCACTGCCGCGACGTGGTGCGCACCGTACCGGTCAACGCCGTCTCCCCGCCGCCGCTGCAGCGGGTGAAGTCGCGCCCCCACCCCCTGGTGGCCCGAACGACAGGAGCCGCCAGGTGACCGGCCGGGCTCCTGCCTCCGACTGCCGCCCCGGAGGTGTGGTCCCCTCCCGGGCGGCCCGGGCCGCGGGGCACTCTCCCCCGCCCCGCGGCCCCTCCACCCCTCGACCGCACCCCTGGAGCCTGCATGACCCCCGTCCGCCTGGCGCTGCTCACGCTCGTCCTGGCCGTGCTCGCCATCGGCCTCGGCCTGGCCGCCGCCGTCCTCGACACCGCCTTCGCCGTCCGCTGACGCCCGCGCTAGAACGCCACCGCGAAAGGAACCGTTCGCATGCTCCCGATGCCGAGCCCCCTACGCCCCACCGCCAGGAAACGGGCCCCGATCACCGACGACGACCTCGTCGGCGGCCTGCTGACCACCGGCGAGGTGGCCCGGCTGTTCCGTGTCGACCCCAAGACCGTCTGCCGGTGGGCCGACCAAGGCCGGCTTCCGGCCATCCGGACGCCGGGTGGCCAGCGCCGCGTGCCCGCCGGCTTCGTCCACCGCCACCTCTCCCCGCCATGACCCACCGGCCCGCCTCGAACCGACGCAGCAGCGCAACCCCGCCCACCACACGGGGGGCCGCGCACCCGCCGACCGACCCGACCAAGGACCCCGTTGTGCACGTGTTCGAAGCCCTGATCAACGCCCGCGGCCGCGAACTGGACCGCGACGCCTACCGCCTCGACGCCGCCGCGGTGCGCGCCGACCCCGAGGCCACCGGCCCCTGCTACCGGCTCCAGCGCACCCAGGACGTCCCCGACCCGCGCGACCCCGCCCGCCCCACCCTGCTCAGCGGCGACCTCGCCGCAGCGCGCAAGGCGTTCGCCGCGGAGCGTCCCGCGCTGCGCGAGGAGGCGCACCGCCTGAACTACCAGGGCATCGCCTACCACCGGCTCCGCATCATGGAGTACCCGTTGAGCGACTACGTCGCCTGGGAGGCGCTGAGTCTGGCCGAGTTCGCGGCCGCCGGCCATCCCATCCGGGTCCTGGACGCCGAACGGCTGGCCTCGTGGGAGGAACGCGGACGTCTGCCCGACGTCGTGGTCTACGGCCGCCGCGTGCTCTACCTGCTGCGCACCACCGCCGACGGCCACCCCGCCGGCGCCAAACGCATCGACAACCCCCCGCTGGCGTCCATGGTCACCGAGGCCATGGCCGCCCTCTACGCCCAGGCCCAGCCCTTCCCCGACTGGTTCGACCGCGAGGTGGCGCACCGCCTCCCCGCTCTCTGACCTCGGGCGGCGCTTCGGGCCGCCCACATCGCGGCCTCAAGCGCGCGCTTCGCCCGCTCGCCGAATCGAAGCCACGTCATCTGCACCGTCTGACCGTCGGACAGCCACGAGAAAGGAAAACGTCATGACCAGCCTCCTTCCCGAACGAGTAGCCACCCCGCCTGTGGACATGCTCTGGCTCGACATCACCCGCAAATGCCAGTTGGAATGCGGCCACTGCTACAACGAGTCCGGCCCCGACGGCGGGCACGGACAGATGTCCAGCAGCGACTGGTGCACCGTCATCGACCAGGCCGTGCTCAGCGGGGTGCGCCGCATCCAGGTGATCGGCGGGGAACCCACCCTGCACCCGGACATGCTCGCCATCGTGGGCCACGCCCTCGACGCCGGCCTGGACGTCGAGGTCTACTCCAACCTCGTCCACGTCACCGACCGCATGTGGAAGGTGTTCCGCCGCCCCGGCATGTCGCTCGCCACGTCGTACTACTCCTCCACCGCCGCGGAACACGACGCCATGACGAACCGGCGCTCCCACGCGCGGACGCGCGCCAACATCGCCAAGGCGGTCTCCCTGGGCATCCGCCTGCGAGTCGGCATCGTCGCCGCCGACGACACCGCCGAGACCCGGCGCGACCTGGAAGCCATGGGCGTCGCCCCAGAACGCATCCGCGTCGACCGGATCCGCGAGTTCGGCCGGGCCGGGCAGGACCACGCCCCGGCGGTGGAGAACCTCTGCGGCAACTGCGGCACCGGCAAGGCCGCCGTCGGCCCCGACGGACGCGTCTCCCCGTGCGTGTTCTCCGCCGGGTGGATGACCGTGGGAACCGTGCCCGAGACCCCGCTCGCCGATATCCTGACCGGACCCGAGATGGCGCAGGCCACCGCCACCATCCGGACCACCGTCCGCGACGCGCGCGGGTGCGACCCCGACGAGGAATGCACCCCCGGCGGCCCCCTGTCCGGGTGCAACCCGCGCTACTGACCCGCTCCCGACGCCGAGGACTCCTCATGCCCACGATGGCCCCCGGGCTGGTGGAGCTGATCCGGCCGCACACCGGGCCGGTGACGGCCGCACGCTCCGCCGGCGGCCACTCCTCCGACCTCGCGGCCATCGTGGAGGCCGAGCAGGGGCGGTTCTTCGTCAAGGCGATGAAGAACCGCCCCGGCGGCCGCCGCGACTCCCTCACCCGCGAACGCCTGATCGCCCCCCACCTGGCAGGGGTGGCGCCCGCCCTGCTCTGGCACGCCGAAGACGACGCCTGGCTCGCCTTGGGCTTCGAGGTGGTAGAGGGCCGCCACCCCGACATCACCCCCGGCTCCCCCGACCTGCCGGTCGTGGCCGACCTGATCGACCGCATCGGCCACCTACCGCTGCCCGACGTGGCCCGCGACTGGCCCGAGACCCGGTGGGACCGGTTCACCTCCGAAGCCGACGCCGCCCTGTTCGCCGGGGAGACCCTGCTCTACACCGACATCCACCCGAGCAACATCATCATCGGAACGTCCGGGGTGTGGGCGGTGGACTGGGCCTGGCCCACCCGCGGCGCCGCCTTCATCGACCCCGCGATTCTGGTCGTCCAACTCGTCGCGGCCGGGCACCCGCCGGCCGACGCCGAGGACTGGGCTTCCCGATGTGCTGCGTGGGTGAAGGCGGATTCCGTGGCGGTGGACGCGTTCGCCGCCGCCTCGGTTCGCATGCACACCGCCTTCGCCGAGAAACGCCCATACGCCGCCTGGCTCCGCGCCATGGCCGACGCCGCCACCGAGTGGGCCGGCCACCGCGGAGTCGACGTGTGATCAGCCGCGGCAAGCGGAGTTGCACACTCGTCGTGATCCCAGCCGCTCGCCCGACCGCCAGACGATGAGCACATTGAGGCCTTGACGACCGAAGGCCCCGGCCGGATCATCCGGCCGGGGCCTCTGCATGCTTATCTCCACGCGCGCGGGGAGGAATACGACTATACGCGAGAGTTCACCAACGCAACGAAGCCCGCCCATTCGGTTTCCGAGAAGCAGAGCACGGGTCCGCTCCTATTCTTCGAGTCGCGCATGAGTGTCCGCCTGTCATGGAGCGCGAACTCTACACAGTCTGCGCTGTGTGTATATGAGCTGGTCCGCCAGTTGGGAGCGGAGAGGGACACATCGCTCATCTCGATCCTTTTCTGCAGCGGGGTCGACGGCTGACCAATCGAGCCCGTTGATCAGCGCTTCGAACAGCCTGCCGTGGGGGCCAGCGGACTGAACTGCCGATCATTCTAGAGCCGAGACAACAGATGCACCAGGCGATGTCCGACTCCCGCCGTTGTCATCCTCAGGATAAGCGAGCCGCGAACATCCCGTCATTTCCCCTTTGGCCGCAAATCTTCCAGGACCTGCTTCAGCTTGGCCCGCGAGCGACCACAATCGAGCGCGTGATTCTCGATCAGGTCACCGAAGACTTGCTGGCATGCAGCCACAGACTTCGGATCGAAGGTGATCTCGCACGTCCTGCGAGACTCCATGTAAAGCACGTCCTCGAGGTCTCCATGAAACCCGAGGATAGTGAACGGCCCCTTGAGGCCACCATGAAATCCGCTACCGAAAGGTATGACGTGCAGGCTTATGTTTGGCTCTTCCGAGATGCTGATCAGGTGTTCTATCTGCTCCAGCATGAGGTGGAGCTTCTGTTCACCTCCGACCCATCGGTGGATCACCGCCTCGTCTAGTACGTACACCTCTTCGGGAGGGTTGCTGCGTTCACGAATTTTCCCCTGCCGGGCCATCCGGATGTCGACCACCGACTTAGAGCGATCGGGCGCCCATAGCCGCGCAACCTCCTCGGCATAGGGGCGCGTCTGCAGCAATCCAGGTATGACCGCGGTTTGAGAGTGCTTTATGGTGGCTGCCCCTGCTTCGTATCCGACGTACCGCAAGTACCCTTCAGACACATCTTCACGATACTTATCCCACCATGCCCTTGTTTTAGATAGAGTCGCCAGCTCTTTGAGGTTTCGACCGATTTTGTCCTCATCTGCACCGTACAGATGAAGAAGGGCCATGAGGTCGGCCTTCTTGATCCCCTGCTTGCCGCTCTCCAGCCGCATGACCTTCGCATGCGACCAGTCGAGGCCATGCGCGACGGCCTCCTGAGTCATTCCATAGCTTCTGCGAAGTTTGACGAGTTCCCGGGTCAGAAGTGCGCGCTGTATCACAGGTCCGTACTCGGATGCTGATTCCATCGCCTGTACCCCTTCCCATCGGTAACCTTGGCATATGGAACCTTACAACGAGTTGGGCCGCAGTATGCTGACACCGTCGGAACCTCCCTTACTTCCAAGAAGAGGCTTGGGAGAATGATGCCCTAGCATGCGACATGGCAGCCCGTCAGATCGAACTGCGCGAAAAGCAAGAAGCCCCACGAATCCACCAGATCGATCAGATTGGGACACATGGGGCGCGACAGAGAGGCAACGCGCAGGAAGCTGACGTCAGGCCCGTGGCGTCGCGACGGTATTATCGCTTGTCCGATACGCCGTGCGAGTGGCACATAATCAAGTCCGGCGACGCAGAAGATCACCGAACCGGCCTTCATGAGGCCGTTCCCCTCCGGCCGGGGGGAACAGTCGGGCGCAATGCCCCATCATGAAGGAGGCAATGTGAAAAAATACGTTAGAAGGCGGTACGTTGGCCGCCACCGAAAGGAGGAAGCGCCCGCCAAGAATCACGGTTGGATCTGCCTGGTCCCCGCGCTCACATACCCAGCCAAGGCCATAATCGCCACCGCTGCGTGGGACGCCCTGTCAGCCGCATGGGAGGTTCTCAAAACGATATGGGACGGACTCCGAGAGGGCCTTTAACAGCCCCCCCGGAGCCCATCTAGCGGGAGTCGCGTTAGTCTCGCAAACGGGCGCGGCTCCCGCCGTTTTCCGCGTCGACAAAAGGGATACACCCAGTTCAGTCGACGCCCGTTCACTTTAGCTCGGACCCAAGCGCTATAGCCGAGGAAGTGGTGCCTCAACCACGGGGACGTTACCCCCGGCCGCGTCTCGGGACATGCGCAAACTTCGCGTACGGGAATCGAGAACCCAAGTACGGCTAGACATATGCGGACAAAGCTCAGATATCGTACCAAAAAGTATCTGTTGGTGGGTTACAGCATCCTGGCCGACGTGGTTGTAGTTTAGGCCGGTCGACAACCAGCGCAAACTGCGGCCCGGAAACCGCGTGTGGACGGTGGGCGCCGACGCGGCAGGCTGCTGGACCCCGGCTTTTCGGACTCACGGCCTTAGCGAGACCGGTAAGCAGAGACGGTGGGAGCGGCGCCTCCTTCGGACCGCTCAGGGGGTGGAACGCCATGCGCCGTCAGACCTGTACGACCATGAGCTGGGGGGATTCCGCAGCAACGTCGGCCGGCACATTGCAGAGCGATCCACTCCTCAGGCTCCACCGGGAGGCCGGCGTGCACGGCGTCATGCTCCGGAGGCGCGCCGCCTACCGGCCCAGTAGGTGCCTCAGAGGCCAATACCATCCCCCGGCGACAAGCCACAATCGAAATGTCTTCGCCGACTATGCGTCCCTACATCCGGGACAGAGACACACCCTGCTCGAGAGGTGCCAACGAGGGTCAAGTCGGTCGAACAGCCCCCATGAACAAGGGGCCGTAGAAGTCGCCGACCACGGGTTCGGTGCGGATGGTCTTGCCGGTGGAGGGGGCGTTCACCATCCGGCCTTCGCCGATGTACATGGTGACGTGGGTGGGGGCCGGGCCGGGGGCGTACTGGCTGGTGTCGTAGAAGAGCAGGTCGCCGGGTTGCAGGTCGTCCAGGGCGACGGGGGTCCCGGCGCGGTACTGGTCGGTGGTGACCCGGGGGATGGTGACGCCGGCCTCCTGCCAGGCCCGCATGACAAGCCCGGAGCAGTCGAATCCGCCGGGGCCCGTTCCGCCCCACACGTAGGGTTTGCCGACCTGCTTCAGCGCCCACTCCACGGCTGTCCGGCCCTGGCGGCTCCCCGCCTTCCCCGATGCGGCGGCGAGGCCCGAGGCAGTGTAGGCGTCGATGTGGTGGATGACCTCGTCCACGTAGGCGTGGGAGCGGTTGTATCGGTACAGGGCGGCGCGCAGCTGCGCGCGGTCGGTGAAGTCGACGGTGTGGTCGGCGTCGCTCAAGCACAGCAGGACCGCGGTGGACAGGGCGGCGTCGTAGGCGTTGTGGGGGTCGGCCCGGCCGTCGCCGTTGGCGTCGGTGCCGTAGGCGGCCCAGGTGGCGGGCAGGTGCTGGGTGGGGCCGACGGCGCGGTCGTAGTGGGTGTCGTGGTCGAGTTCGCCGCCGTCGGTGTCGAAGTGCGGGGTGGTGTTGCCGCCGGCGCCGCTGCCGTCGAGGCGGGGGCCGATGATGGGCGGGACGATGTCGCCGTTGCGCTTGATGGTGCTTCCGTGGGCGTGGTGGGATTCCACGCGGCCGATGCCGGCGAGGACGGCCCAGGTCATCCCCGTGCAGTCCGGGTGCAGAAGCGCGAGACGGCCGGGAGCGCGCGCGTAGGCGTCGAGAAGGACGTCGGGGATGCCGGGGACGTTGGCGGGGACGCCGCCGCGTGACAGGGAGCCGGTGGCCATGGCGGTCAGCAGCACCGGCAGCAGTAGGAACCCGGCGGTCAGTGCGACGGCGGTCTTGAGCACGGGTGAGCGCTTCCTCGGAGGGGTTTCGGCCGCCGGGCGGCGGCGGTTCAGGTCGCGAGGTCGGCGAGGCGCTTTCGGGTGTCGTCCCGGGTGCCGCGCCAGACGGTGCGGGCGGGGCCGGGGCCGTCGAGGAGCGCATGGGTGCTGAGGTGGATGGGGACCTCGGCGGTGTGGTGGGCGTCGAGCGTCCGGGCGAGGTTGCGTTCGCGGGTGTGCCCGGGGGCCACGAACAGGAGCCGGGAAGGCAGTCCGGTAGCGGATGCGAGATCGGCGTAGCCCGCGATCTTGTCCTCGACGCGGGCGAGGGTCTCGGTGCCGTTGTCGTATTCGAGGAAGGCGTCGAGGACCACACCGTTCTGCTTCCACCGCAGGTAGGCATCGGGGCGGATGTAGCGGCCCCAGCGGCGGGCGGACTCGGTCTCGCCCCGCCACCTCTGGAGTTCGGCGCCGGGGGTGGTACGGGCGGCGTGGGCGAAGGCGACGTAGCAGCCGGTCAGGCCGACGATGTGGCGCAGGCGGCTGGAGGCGGCGACGCCGATCGCGGTCGCGTAGGTGTAGCCGAGGTCCTTGACGGTGGTGCCGTGGTGCTGGGCCAGGACGTGGGCGCCGGCGGGGGCCAGGACCCAGTGGGCGGGGGCGCTGCCGGTGGCCGCGAGAGGGCGGAAGCGCACGATGGCGTGCAGCCGGTGCAGCAGGAGGAGCCGCCTGCGGGCGTTGCGGGCGTGGGGCCCGCTGAACAGCAGGCGCCCGACCTGGGTGGTGGTCATGACGCGGTGGGTGTGCAGGGCCTGGAGCAGGACGCGGTCGCGGTCGGTGAGTCGGGCGGCCAGGGCCGCGACGGCGGCCGGGTGCGGGGTGCGCTGCACGCTGGTGTCTCCCTCGGTCAGCGGTCGTCGTGGATGAGGCCGGTTGCGGGCGAGGAGGGGGCGTGCCTGCGGGCGGCGGTGCGGACCTGGGTGGCGCGGCCGGGGATGAGCGGGGCGAGCGGCCGGGTGCGCAGGGTGGCGGCGGGTTGCTCCTTGGCTCCGACGAGGGGACGCACGGCGGCCTGGTACGCGCCCAGGTGCGTGAGGTCGTAGGCGCGCAGCGAGGGCAGGGTGTGGTCTTCGAGCTGGGCCGCGTCGTCCGGCGAGCAGGTGAAGTAGATCTTGGTGCGGGCGTTCGCCGACAGCGCCTTGCGCAGGTCGCCCGGGAGCTGGCCGAGTTCCTGGTGGGCCAGGGTGAGGCCGAGGTGGTAGCCGCGGGCCTCGGCGAGCATGTCGGCGAGGCTGCCCGGCATGTTGAGGAAGTTGTGGCACTCGTCGATGTAGGCGGCCACGTCCGCCCGCCGCTGCTCCTGCTGGTGGACGCGGGCGGTGACGGTCTGCCACGTCGCGGCCAGGGCGAAGGAGCCGATGAGCGAGCTGGTGTCCTCGCCGAGGCGGCCCTTGGGCAGGCGCATCAGCACGAGGCCGCCGGTGTCGAACAGCTCGGCCAGGTCGATGGTGGAGGGCCCGGAGGCGATCACCTGGCGGACCCAGGGGCGCAGCAGCGCGGTGCGCAGCTTGTTGAGGACGGGGCCGGTGGCGGCGGAGCGCGCGGAAAGGCTCAGGCCGCTGTACCAATTCCAGAAGTCGTTCAGGGCCTCGTCCCGCCGGCATCCCGCGGTGAGGCGGCGGCGGAGGTCGTCGTCGGTGAGGAGCCGGGGGATGTGGCCGAGGGTGAGGTGGGGATCCCGGGCGCGGGTGAGGGTGAGGGTGGCGGCGCGCAGGATGTCGTCGGTGCGCGGCCCCCACCACTGGGCGTAGATGCGGTGGAAGATGCCGGTGACGGTGTCGCTGGTGACGTCGGGGTCGCCGCCGTGCAGCAGGTTCAACCGCGGCGGCGGGGCGTTGTCGTCGGGGTCGAACAGGACCACCCGGTCGACGGCCTGCTCCGGCAGGCGGGCCAGGACGTCGCTGATCAGGTCGCCGCGCGGGTCGATCACCAGCGCGGCGCGGCCGGCCTGGGCGTCTTGGAGGACGAGGTTGGCGAGCAGCGTGGACTTCCCGGAGCCGGTCTTGCCCAGAACGTGGGTGTGCTGGCGGGACTCGGCCACACCGACGGCGATGCCGCGCGCCGCCCCGGTGTCGGCTTCACCGAGAAGCCGGGTGTGCTCTCCACCGGAAGGGATGGTTGGCGAGGGAGCGATTCGTCGGGCTCCCGCGCGAGCAAGCCCCGGAACGCACGTGTCGGTGGGCAGGTGGGCGACGGCGGCGAGTTCGGGCACCGACAGCAGGTAGCCGCGGGCGAGGTAGCGGTGGCGCGCCCACAGCCGGGGCTTCCACATCCGGACGCGGCGCAGGTGGTTGGTGCCGGAGCTGAAGGCCGCGAAGGCGCCGGCGACGCCGGCGGCGCGTCCGCGCAGCCGTTCGCGGGCCTGCTCGGTGCCGGTACCGGTGCTGAGGAGGTAGCTGATGTGGCAGGCCAGTCGGGGGGAGGCCGCCTTGGTCAGGATCTGGCGGATGTTGTCGCCGGCGTCGGGCCACGTGTGGCCCGGGGTGCGGGCGGGCTGGGGGGCGAGGGCGTCGAGCAGCAGGGCGGCGCTGCCGGTGGAACGGCGGATGTGGGCGGCGGCCTGGCGGGCGCGGGCGGTGCGTCGCCCGGTGGCGGGCCGGGCGCACACGCGCACGCTCACCTGCTGGTCGGGGTCCAGGTCGGTGACCGCGCCCAGCAGCGCGCGCAGCGGGTCGTCGGTGAAGCGGGTGCGCAGCGGGTACTCGTCGCCGCGGGCCAGGCGCAGCCACCCCCCGGTCTGTGCCGCACCGGTCTCCAAGGACGGAGCGTCGGGCCTGGTGCGGGTGGTGGCGCCCGGCCAGGCGGCGGCGACGGCCCGTTCCACCACGCCGGGCGGGACCGCGCCGGGAACCCAGATGTGGACCCGGATACCGGCGGCGGTGGCGGTGTACTCCCACGCCAGGTGCGGTTGGTCGAAGGGGCGGCGCCAGCGGGGCCTGAGCAGGCCGATGGTGTGGGTCCAGAAGGCGTGCGCGGAGTCGAGGGTGGCCTCGGGCGGCGCCAGGATCTCCACCAGGCGGGCGTCGCGGTGCAGGCGGCGATGGCGCAGCAGGCGGACCCCGAGGACGCCGACCACGTACCCGATCGCGGTGAGTGCGGCGGCGGTCAGCACCGGTTCCCAGAGCCCGGCGAGCACCTGCCCCGGGACGGCGGTCGGCCACGGTCCGTTCACCGCTCCGGCCCGTCGAAGAGCGCTTCCTCGCCGTCGGGGCCGCCGGCGTGGCGGTGGAGGGCGGCGAGTTGGGCGGGGTCGGAGGTAATGAGCGCGTCCTCCTGCGGGGAGGCCAGGGCGCGGAAGCCGACCCGCTGGTTCCCGGCGAGCAGGAGGGCTTCACCGCGTTGGGCGGTGGAGACGATCTGGCGTTCGCCGTGGGAGAGCTGGAAGGCGTCGGTGACGGCGTCCAGGTTCTGCGGGGCCTGCCTCAAGAGGATCTGGGTGGCGGCGTTGGCGGCTATGGAGCGCCCCAGGTCGGTGGCGAGGACGTCGCCGACGTCCTGGGTGACCAAGGTGAGTCCGGCCCAGTGCTTGCGGGCGGCTTTGGCGAACCGGTAGAGGTACTTCGCCCCCACCGGGTTCTGCAGGAGCAGCCACCCCTCGTCCACCGTGATCATGCGCGGGCGGCGCTGGGCCGGGTCGGTGATGGTGCGCCACAGGGCGTCCAGGGCGAGCAGCAGTCCGGCGGTCTTGACCTCGTCGGGCAGGTGGCGCAGGCACACCACGCTGAGGTGGCCGTCGAAGCGGCCGGTGGTGGGGCCGTCGAACAGGTCGGCGTGGGAGCCGGTGACGTAAGGGGCGAGCTTGGCCGCCAGCTCTCGCCCTTCCTTGTCGGTATCGGCGTCCAGGGCGGTGGCGAGGTCGGCCAGCAACGGCGGGGTGCGGTTCCAGGTACGGGGGTCGCGGGTGATGCCGACGGCGGCGTAGGCGGTGAGGATGGCCCGGTCCAGGGCGCCGGTCTCGTGGGGGGTCAACGCGCCGACCATGGCCGCGATCAGGGTGTGCAGGAACAGGGCCCGGTGGGTGAACGCCTGGGCGTCGCCGTCGGCGGGCAGGTCGAGGGGGTTGATCCGGCCCTCCGGCGTGCCGAGCGGGATGCGGACGCCTCCCACGGCTTCGGCCAGGCGCGCGTACTCGTCTTCGGGGTCGATGACCGCGACGTCGACGCCCGCCATGAGGGAGCGCAGGATCTCCAGTTTGGCCAGGTAGGACTTGCCCGCCCCGGAGCGGGCGAGGATCACGGCGTTGTGGTTGTCCAGGCCGCCGCAGAACCGGTCCCACAGCACCAGGCCGGTCGAGTGGGTGTTGGCGCCGTAGACGACCGCGGTCTCGCCCAGTTCCGCGTCGAGTTCGGGGGAGGTGAAGGGCAGGGCGGCGGCGATGGCGTCGGTGTCCATGGTGCGGCCCATGGCCAGGGTGTCGGTTCCCAGCGGGAGGGTGGCGATCCAGCCCTGGAGGCTGCGGAACGTCGCCGGTGCGGTGTCGACCAGCATGGACGACGCCAGCGCTCGGACGTAGGCGAGCTCAGTGTCCAGGGCGGCGGGGTCGGGGGCGTGGACGGTGAGGTAGAAGGCGAGGCGGAAGAGTCGGGAGCACCCGGTGGCGATGCGTTCGGCGAGGTCGCCGGCGTCGGCGGTCGCGGCGGTCTGGAGGGGGTCCTCCACCCGGCCGCGGGTGGCGTCCAGGCGCCACGCCGATTCCAGGCGGGCGCGGCGCTTGCGCAGGCGGGAGGCGGCGATCCCGGCGGGCACGGGCAGGATGTGCAGGGCGGCGTCCATGCGCCCGGGGTAGTGCAGCAGCGGTTCCGCCCACCCGGCGTGGACGTCGCGGGGATATCCGGTGACGATGAGCGTCTGGCACACCCCGCCCTCGACGGACAGGCGCCTCGCGCCGATCTCCACGGCCGGGCCGCCCAGCTCCGTCGACTCCCCCTTCGCGGGCTTCCACAGGCGGTGCACGGGTCGCCTCACCCCTCTTCCGGGGCCGTGTCGGCGGGCGTGCTGTAGGCGGGGGCGAAGCAGGAGCGGATGACCTGCTCGCAGGTCTCCCGGTCGCAGACGTCGGCGCGGATGCCGATCCCGCCCAGGGCCGCGGCCAGGGTGTCCGCCGCGCGGATCGCACCGGCCGCGGAACGCGCACCGCGCGCGCCGGTGGTCACCACGACCAGGACGCGGCGCTGGGTGAGTTCCCGGTGGTCCTGGAGCTCGTCCAGGAAGTCCGCGTGGTCGAGGGCGGCCTCCTCCAGGCCGGGGTGGGGCAGGCGGGGGGCGTCGGCGCGGAGTCGCCGGGTGAGAGGGGCGAGGTCGAAGGCGCGGCCTTGGACGATGATCTGCACGGGGTCGCTCAGCGAGTCGAGGACCGCGGCGAAGGCGGTGATCATGGAGTCCTGTTCGCGGCCGGAGGCCAGGTGGAAGTTCACCGTGGAGCAGGCGATGATCGCCGCGTGGCGCTCCCCGAGGTCGATGGCGCCCTCGTCGGTGATCGCCGAAGCGGGCAGCCGCAGCGGATGCAGCCGTGGCCCGCGAGGGGCCTTGGGCGCCCACCACGGGATGTCCGGCAGCCCGTCGGGGGCGCCCACCCGGCGCTTTCCCGAGCCCGCCCACCGCAGAGCGGACCAGGCGAGGCGGTCGATGCCGGTGCCGTCGCGCTGGGCGAGGGCGACCACCAGCGCCACGGCGGCGACCGGGACCGTGCACCCGGCCAGCACCGCCGGCTCGACGGTGTCCTTGAGCAGGAGGAAGCCGGCCCACAGGGCGAGCAGCACCGGGGTCAGGATGAGGAGCTGGCGTCCGCTCAGCCCGAAGGCGAGGGGTTCGGGCCGGTCGATGTCGGCGGGGATGCGGGCCCGCCACTGCGAAGCCTCGTCGGCTGCGACCACGGTCAGTCCTTCCTGCGCGGTTTCCGGGTGGAGGTGGTGAAGGGCAGGCCGCGTTGCACCCAGTGCTTCCTGGGGTTGGGGAACAGGCTCCGCTGCCCTTTCAGCCGCGGCGGTGCCGTGGGCGGTGGCGCGTCGAAGACCTCACCGAGGCGCTGGCCCCGGGGCCGACCGGGGTGGCGCTGGGGTGGCGGGGTGGGCAGGACGCCTTGGCGCCACCGCTGCGCCACCGGCTGCTGCTGGGCCGGGCCGGGCGGGGTGATGGGGCGGAACAGCTCCTGCTGCTCACCGCGCGGTCGGCGGGGGAACCGGCCGTCGCCGAGCGACGGACGGGGCGGAGTCCCCGGGTGGGGGCGGGGCGGCGGTGGGTCGCCTGGGTCGGGGGCAGCGGGCAGCGCGCGGGGTCCGGTGATCTGGCGCCTCGCCGAGGTGGGCACCGCCCCGGGAACGGGCGGTTCGGAGCGATGCCGGTACCACCAGATGTTGGGCTGCAGCGGCTGCACCCCGGTGCCCGGGGCAGCGCCCACGGCGGCGCGGGGGCGCCCGCCCACACCGGTCGGTCGTAGCCGGGTGAGGGTGGCCCGCGCGCCGGGGCGCCGGGCGGCTGAACCCATGTGGACCGGTTCGCCGCCGCGCAACCGCAGCCCCTTGATGCCCCGGTACAGCAGCATCATCGCCACCGTCCGCCCCAGCCCCACGATCGGCGAGGCCCCCAGGCGCGGCGACCACACCAGTTTCCAGATCCAGAACGGTATGCGGATCTGCAGGTAGAGCATCACCAGGAACAGGATCAGGCTGTAGAACACCCCGCCGGTCCCTGTGGCGCCCTGCGCGGTGGCGACCATCAGGCGCGAGGCCACCATCGCCGAAGGGCCCACCGCCGCGCCCGGAACCGGGCCGGCTCCGGCCTCCAGGCCCTCGAAGCTGCCGAAGTAGGTGAACTGGCCTTCGAAGAACAGCCGCATGAACGCGATGAAGGCGATCGACTGGCAGATCGGCACCGCGCACAGCCCGACCATCGACCGCCACCACAGCTCCGCCAGCCGGTTGGTGGCGGGCACGGCGTGGAACATCAGCAGCAGCGGCGCGGCGATCACCAGCACGATCGACAACACGATGCGCACCATGTCCATCACCGCCCACACCACCAGAAGGACCACGGCGGCCACCAGCAGCAGCAGGATGAACACCACCGCTTCCATCAGCAGCACGTCCATACGCTCGTGCAGGTTGCGCGCCGCCTCCTCGGGATTGACGCCGTCGGAGGCCACGGCGGCGGAGACGCCGTTGGCCGCGGTGAACATCTCCTCCACGATCCACAGGGAGAAGTTGGAGGCGGCGAAGGCGAACACGATCCGGCCCAGCACCTCGCCGGCGCCGGAGCGTTTCTGCCACGTCTCCTGGCCCATCACCACGGCGCCGCCGATCATGACCAGCAGCACGAACAGGGTGTTGGAGGTGATGAGGACCCCGCGCCACAGCTCTTCGACGCCATCGGTGGGCATGGGGACGCGGAACGCCTGCTTCGCCAGCCATCCGAACAGCGGGTTCAGCGCGTCGGAGACCAGGTCGTGGAACCAGTTGGAGACGTGGCAGGACACCTCCAGCATCCCGCAGTCCAGCGGGCCGCCCTCGGCCTCCTCGGCAGGCTCCGGCTCCGGTTGGTCCTCCGGGTCGGGAGGTGGCGGTCCCGGGGACGGGTCGGGCTCGGGGAACTCGGGTTCGGGTTCGGGCGGTGGGGGCGGGGAGGGTTCGGGTCCCGGTTCGATCGGGCCCGGCTGCGGCGGCTCGGGCTCCGGCGGCCGCGGGGCCGGGCCGGGCTGCACGTCGGGCTCGGGGAGGGCGGGCAGCGGCATGCTCACTTCCCCGCGCCTTTGACGATGTAATCCAGAACCACCATCAGCGCCGTGGCCAGGATCGCGATGCCGTAGCCCACGGCTGCGCCGCCCAGCGCCTTCTTCGCCCGGTCGATCTCGCTGGGGTCGCCGCCGGCCAGCATCCACCGCAGTCCCCCGACGGTAAGCAGCAGCGTCGCGAACGCCGAAGCCAAGGCGATGATGACGTTGCGCAGGCGCTCCACCACCTCTTCGAGGTCCGCGGTGGACTGGCCCGCCGGGTCTTCGCCTTGGGCCCAGGCGGCCTCCCCCAGCCCGGCGGCCACCCAGCCCGCGGCGGCGATACCGGCCACGGCCGCGACCACGGCGGCCCGCCGCCGCGCCTCCGGCTTCGGGTCCGCCCGCCCGTTCTCCACCGCCACGCCCCACCCCCGCTCTCGCCGTGCCGTCCAGGTGAGTTCCGGGGCCGCGCCGCTCGTGCAGCGGGCGGGCTTCCCCCTCTCGGCATTCGGGTGACAACCGACCGATCCCGTCAGGGCGAGTGACGAGTGGTCCCCCGTCGACCGCGGAGCGGCCCCGGAACTCAACCCCCTATGAAGCCCGCCCCAGCCCCGGGTGCGACACCGGCTCCTCGGAAGGCTGCAAGCCGACCACCTCGGCGCTTGTTGGCGAGTCCTGGGCGTCAGCGGAGCCGGCTGCGGTCACCCGGCCTTCACGCACGGCCCGGGCCAACCGGGACTCGGCGCGTTCCCGCCGCTTGGCCGCGGTCTTGTAGGCGACCCCGAGGTCGGTGGCGATGCGGTGCAGCTCGGCGCCGTCCAGCCGGGACGCGCCGATCAGCTCCGCCTCGGACGCGCTGAGCACGCCCTGGTGGACCGCGTCGGCCAGGACCATGTCGGGGTGGCCCCACGGGCGGCGCGACATCCGCGCCTCCGGGACCTCCGCGCAGGGCTCGGGGCGCTCCGCCTCTCGGCGGCGGGCCTTCAGGCCGGCGCGCTGGGCCCGGCACCGCAGGTAGAACGCCAGGCGCGCGTAGGCCGGGTTGATCGTGCGCACGGCCTCCATGAACCCGATGAGGATCTCCGCCTCCACCTCCTCGACCCCCGAGGTACCGAGCCCACGGGTGGTCCGGGAGGCGACCGAACGCAGCCCCGGCATCCCCAACCCGATCGCCCCGACCATCCACTCCTGCGACACCCGCGCCGAGGCGAGCACCCGCCGCCACACCCCGTCGCGCACCGCGTGCGGCGTCGCACGGTGCATCAGCACATCGCGCAGCTCCAGCAGGCTGAACTCCCGGTCCGCCAACCACCCATCGGCCTCCCGCCCCTGCATGCGAAGCGCCTCCGGTGCCAGCCGCAGGAACTCCCGCTCGGCCGAGCGCAGCGGCGACGACATCTCCCCCATCGCAGACTCCCCCTCGTGGTGACGTCGAACGTTCGTCGACGCCGACCACGGAAGACGGGCCCGCTATCACCGAGCAGACGGGCGGCTGCCGCGCGACGACCCGAGAGCGGTCACACGGCTGACACGAAGCAACCGACCGCCGCCCGCGAAGAACCAGATATTCGCGTCGGCACCGCCGCCGCTGACAGCCTCATGACCACCCCCGTGTCAGCCCCGAGCACACCCGATGAGCTGCAAGAACACCCCAGGACCGCTGGCCGCGCACCACGCAGAAGCACCTCACTGCCACCGTCCCGCCATCCAGCTCGCTGAGACGCCCGGGGAAGAAACCCGAAAAGTGCTGGAGAAAAGCAAAGGGGGCGGGCCCCCGCCCGCCCCACATGCTGCTCCGCTACCCCCGTTAGCCTCAGGCCGCCACCGCGCGCCCCACCTCAACCTCCGCCGAAGCGACCTCGGCGAGCAGCCGCGACGCCGCCCCCACCGGATCACCCGCCGCCCAGACCACCTCCCGGCCATCCCGGCCGCGCCAGGTGAACGCCCCACCCCAGCACCACACCGTCACCCCGCCGGGCAGCGACAGCACCGACACCTTCGCATGCACCGCCCCGTACACCCGGACCAGCCCGCGACGCCGCAACTCCGCGAACAACGCCTGCGCCGACCCCACCGGATCGGACGGCCCAGCCATCTCCCGCCGAAGGGCAGACGACGCCCGCCCCGTCGAAGCCGCCCGCCACCCTCCCATCGCGTCGGCGGCACCGCGCTGCGTCGGAACGGCCGCCACAACCGACCCCGCACCCCTGCGACGTCGCCCGCCGGCGCTGTAGGCACCCGCCGCCCCGCTAACGCCCCACGCCCCCGCCGACCGCGTCTCTGCCACCCGCATGACGTCCCCCGTCCTGCCCAGCGCCGCCGAACGCAGCGCGACCAGAACCATCAACCCGCAGGTCAACGAGAACCTTCAACCCCTCGCTCAAAAAACCTTCGGTCATTGTGGCCGCCAAACCTTAGACAGCGAAGACCCGGCCGCAGCGCCGCCACATGCATCATCATTGGGCCCTTCCCAGTCTGGCCGCTGGACAGGCCAGTTGGACTGGCAGACAGGTGATTTCCCTGGTGAATGTGTCCCCGAGCTGAGAAGGCTGTCAACCGGTCTCACGCCAGGATCCGGGCCCTGGTCGATCAAGACGTCGCCACCGTCAAGTCCTGGCGACCCCTCCGCTAGCTGCGGTGCCCGGACCCTCGCGTCACAAGCCTCGTTAGGACCATCTTGACCTCCCGTTAGGCCACCTCAGGCCCATGAAAGAGAAGGCTCGCTGACAATCAGCCACGACTCTAAGGTCGCTATCTGAGCCGCGGAGGGAAGTTGCCGCTGGCGGTGCGGCAACCCTCGTGAAGCACTGCCGCCCCAGCAGCCTCACGAAGACTCGCCACCGGAGCGCCACCAGACAACAACTGTTGTACAAAGCGCTTCCTTCAGACGTGTTCCGTCTACTGGGATTCGTCATTGGCGGCCGTCTCGCCGGAAGCCAGGGCAGCAGCGAGAGCGGCGGTGGGTGGAGCGTTCTCGGTCCGCTCCGGTTCAGCTGCTTCGTGGTAAGCAACGAATCGCACACCTCCAGATTGGAGGCGGTTGTAGTAGTAGCAGCCGCTGTACGAGCCGAACGCTGCAGGGTGCATCACGATAAGCGGTGCGAGGGGGAGCGCACGGCCAGCTTCTCGTGAGAGGAGGTACAGTCCGCTTTCCTCCATGGCCATGTTGATCGGGATTTGCTCCTGCCTGAAGGGAGTGTTAGGCCCCATGGCTAGTTCCACCTCATGGTGAAATACCCTGTTTCTAATCCGTGCGGCGCCGGCACGTACGAGAGCAAAGTCGTGCCAGCCGGCACCGATCAGGCTGCGCAGGGTGTGGACGTGACCGGTCAGGATGACGAGCTGCTCCTTGAGTGAAGCGTCGGTTGTCGTACCTGAGTGGCCTTTCCAGACATTTCGCTGTTGGTTCACCTCCCCGAACAGCTTGGTGAGATCGGCGCTGAGGAGGGTGTCCAGGAAATCTGGTGGCGCATCAGCAAAGGCGGCTCGTGCTCGTGCCTGCTCGTCGGTGTCGGTTCCGGTCAATGCGGTGCAATATCTCTTGTTGAGCCGTTGCAGGATTATGTTCCAGACACCGAGGCCGGCGTGCTCGGGTTTGAGTCCCACGGAGCTAAATTGCTTGGCGAGTTCGGGAAGTTCCTGCTCAATCCGTGAACGGTCCTGGAGTAGGGCTGACACGCTCACGGTGGCGTGGAATTGGATGGTGGCTTCCCAGAAGTGGAACATCTGAGCACTGCGGGCGTGCAGGTTGATATCACCTTTGGACTCGTATGTCCAGAGGGCACTGGCCATGGGGAAGGGCAGATTGATCGCCCATTGAGCGAGATCTGCTGACGGAACAAGGCCGCTGGCTTCGCGGTAGATGTCGGATCGCTTTTTGGGTTCGTTCCAGAGCTCTCGGTGGGAGGCGCCCAGGTGACGGCGGGCTGCGACAAGCGCCCGTTCCGCGCGGGCCATTTCCCTCTGGACGGGGAGGTCTGGCAGGACGACGAGGAGATCGTCAGCCATGCGCCAAGCCTGCGTGAGGCTGACGGCGCGGGGGCTGACATAGCTGTCGCCTCCGGAGCCGACAGCTGTCGAGCGCAGGTTCCTGCCGAGAGGGGAATTGAGCCACCCTGCCAGGTATTCGCCGTCCGTGTACGCGCTCCTGGGCCGAATCACGAGCACCCGGTTGTTGGGAGCGACTTCGCCAGGGTCCCCGGCCACCGCGTCCAGGTGCGGCTCGATGGGGACGACAACAGCCTGCTCCCCGGTGACGGCCGACAGCATGGCGGCTCGCCCGGCGGCCTTGGCCGAGGGAATGTAGCAGAAGTGCTCGGTGAGCTCGGTGAGACGGGCGGTCTTCCAGCCGAGCTGAGTGAGTGCTCGCAGCGCACGCGGAGTTCGGTCTGTGGCGAAGACGCGCTCCACGTCGAACCGTGCGAACGGTGGTCTGGCCACCTCCGTCACGGTCGGTGACACAGTGGCGTACCGAGTGTCGCGCCAGGCTTCGGTGGTGGAGGTCGCCGGCACGAACTTGGTCAGACGCGGAACATCGCCCGGCTCGCACCTGCTGGTGACCGCGGTGGCGTGATGGGTGACGTTGACCTGCCGAAACGACAAATCCCTTGCTGCGGCTGTTCGGCTGTAGGTCGTCGGGCCCGCATGCCTCAGGCTGCGGGACAGCTCATTGAGAGCTGCCTCGCTGATCGTGCGGCGTTCGAGTCGACGGCCGTCCCCCTCCTGATACAAACCGCGGAGATCGATGAACTGCACCTTGTGTCGACGTGCCGCAGGCTTCCGGTTGGAAAAGACCAAGGCATACAGCCGAACTTCGGTGTTGGTGCTGAGCCCTTCGGGCAGCACGACCACGGCGTCTAAAAGATCCTGATCGAGCAGCCATGCACGGATGGCGCTGCCACCCGCGTCGTACAGCGTTCCGGTGGTGGTGAACATGATGCCCCGGCCGCCGCCGTCCGCCGGATCCCGAAGCTTACTGACCATAATCTGGGCGAACAGGAGCGAAGCGTCGTCGAGCTGTGGAAGCCCGGCGGGGTAGCGGCCTTCCGGTCGGGCGGCGGCCTCGGCTGCGCATTCCTCGTAGCTTCCCCGCCAGGACCGGTTGTACGGAATCTCGGCCACCGCGTAGTCGAATCGGCGGTCGGGGAAGGCGTCCTGTGCGAGCGAGTCAGCATGGCTGAACCTGGAATCGGCACCCAGGAAGAAAGCGTGGGCACGGGCACGCTGGACAGGCGCCGCGTTGATGTCCTGGCCGTTGACGGTGACAGCCGTTCCGGTCTGGTCGGCCAGCGCCTGCGCCGCGTCCAGCGCCAGGGTGGCAAAGCCGCACGCCGGATCGTAGAGACGTACCGCCTCCGTTCGGCTCTCGTGCGCGTCCGCGGTAAGGGCGGTTTTGGCAACCTCGACGAGCGAGGCCGACGTGGTGAACTCGCGGTGGCCCGAGGACAGGTCGGGACGGAGCAGGAGACGGGCATAGCGACGCAGCTGGGTCGGCGTGTAGTTGTTCAGTTCCTGTTGCTCACCGTCCAGCAGTGAGTCCAACTCAGGGGTTCTGTGTCGTGCATACTCCGCGGAACGCTGAAGGTCGTCGAGTTCTGGTGCAGGCAGGCTCGTGGTCCGGGTTCGCCATTCGACAGCGTTCCACAGCAGCGCGTCGGCCATGCCGCCGTGATGCGGGTGTCCCCGGAGCGAATCCAGAAGATGCCACAGGCGCTGTTCGACCGTCCGTTGCTCGTTCGCCATGCGGAGCCCCCTGGGTGGTCGAGTGCGTCCCCGACTGACCGGGGGCTGCCCTCTGACCGTGAACGTCGGCATTCAGCATAGGGGAATAAACCTACTAGCGGTTGCTGCGACCTTGACAAATGCGTCGAACAGGGCGGGTTGGACACTGAGCCTT
Organism: Nocardiopsis trehalosi NBRC 14201; assembly: GCF_001552555.1. Classification (GTDB taxonomy): domain Bacteria; phylum Actinomycetota; class Actinomycetes; order Streptosporangiales; family Streptosporangiaceae; genus Nocardiopsis_B; species Nocardiopsis_B trehalosi. Next base: position 37,582 of record NZ_BCRK01000010.1, read on the forward strand.
TTCCATCATCGGTCTGATCTGGGCCAAATGCAGGGACGGGACGGCTCGGACAAGGCGTAGTGCCATAGCAGACGTCTTCGGGCAACCTCGGCGCCGGCGTGGTGAGTGAGGTGATGGCGGTCGTGGTTGGTGAGCAAGTCGTGCACGGACTACTGGCAACGGCGGGGTGGGCGGTGATCAGGCGGGCGGCGGCCAGGTCCTCCAGCGCGTCCTTGGCATCGTTGGCGTCGATCCGGTTAGGGCGGCGGCCGCGGTGGAGATGTCGGAGCCGGGGGTTGAGTCCCAACGGGGCAAACTCGGGTCCGGTCGGGGGTGAGGCGCTGGAGCGACAAGCCGAAGACCGCCTCCACCGTGCGTTCGCCATCGTCTAAGCAGTCCAGGCGCCGACCGTGGTCGCCAGGCGACGCGCCAGCTAGGTCGGGGGCCTACTGGCCAGCCCGCAGCACCGGCGACTCGAGACCGCCCGTCGCTGTCGGCGGCGGCCGGTACCTTTGCAGTGAGCGTTGTGGTCCGCGTCTGCATCGCGGGCCGATCGAGGTGCATGGGAGTGGTCGCGGGTGACGAGTGGGCGCCTGACCCTGTCGTGGGTCGGCAGGGATGAGGCCCTGTGGATCACGGCGGACGGCGGATACGAATGGGTTTCACGGCAAGACCCACGGGTTACCGAAGTGCGACTATTGCAGGAAACCGGCAAGGCTGGCGATGTGAGCGGCACCGCGGCGGACAACCTTTTCATTCACGGCGACAGCTATGATGCCCTGCACGCTCTTGTTCGTAACCCAGAGTACGGTCATCAATACCGTGGCAAGGTAAAACTCGTCTACATCGATCCGCCATTCAACACGGGCCAGGCTTTCCAGCACTACGACGATGCGCTCGAGCATTCTGTCTGGCTCACGATGATGCGTGACCGACTTCTGCTTATCCGTGACCTTCTTGCACCTGGCGGATCGGTCTGGGTGCATCTGGACGATGCTGAGATGGCGTACTGCCGTGTTCTCATGGACGAGATCTTCGGGCGTGGCAACTTTGTCGGGACTGTCGTCTGGCAGAAGATCCACGCTCGCAACAACTCCGCCCAGCATCTCTCCTCGGTGCATGACTACCTCCTCGTCTACGCCCGCTCCAAGAGCGATCTCGTGCTCAACAAAATCGATCGCACCGAGCTGAGCGACCAGGAGTTCTGGAACCCGGACAACGACCCTCGTGGCCCCTGGCGCAGGTCGGACCTCACGGCCTCCCACGCATACGAGGACGGCCGCTACGAGGTGGTCGGCCCACACGGCGATGTGTTTTCCCCGCGAGGCAACCGTTGGTGGTCGTGCTCAAGGGAGACATTCGACGCACTGCGTGAGGATAACCGGATCTGGTGGGGGAAGACTGGGCGCACTTTCCCGTTCCGAAAGCGTTTCCAGTCGGAACTGGGTGGCCTCGTGCCAACCACTTTCTGGACCCACGATGAGGTCGGCGACAACCGCCAGGCGAAGACCGAGGTGACCAAGCTCTTCGACCGGTCGCGGATCTTCTCAACCCCGAAGCCTGAGGCGCTCTTGAAGCGCGTTATCCAGATCGCCACTGACCCGGGCGACGTTGTCGTCGATGTGTTCGCCGGCTCGGGCACGACCGCTGCCGTAGCTCACAAGATGGGACGTCGTTGGGTGACTGCCGAGATCCTTGAAGAGACGGCTGAGACCTTCACCCGTCCCCGTTTGGAGAAGGTCGTCGCCGGCGACGACCTGGGAGGCATCACGAAGACCGTTGGTTGGGAAGGCGGAGGCGGCTTCAGGAGCCTCAAGGCATCGCCGTCCGCGTTTGATTTCGCTGATGGCCGAGTCTTTCTCGCGGATTGGGTTGAAGGCGAAGACTTTGCTGCCGTCGTCGCAGCCCAGTTGGGCTTCATGTACGACAGCGCCGACGGTGGGCCGTTCTGCGGCACGAAGGGACGTGCTCGGCTGGCGGTTGTCGACGGGGTTGTGGACGAGGTTGTGGCCCGAGGCGTTATTGGGAGATTGGACGAGGGAGAACGAGCGGTGATCGTCGGCAGGGGCGCCACGCCGGAAGCTCAGAGTCTCATTGCCGAGTTGAGCCCAGGGTCCAAGGTGCTTAAGGCGCCTCGCGACCTGGTGCGTCGCGGAAAGGCTGTGCGATGACCTGGATCGACTATGACTCCTCGCTCGTGGACGACATCGCGGCGAGGTTGGACCTTCGGGCACCCAATGCGTCGGCCGTTCGTGCGGTTGCAGAAGCGATCGCGGACGGGGACGGCCGCGAAGTGGTGTGTGACCTGGCGACGGGCGTCGGTAAGACATACATCCTTGCCGGCCTGGTGGACTACCTGGCAGCACAGGGAGTTCGGAACATCCTGGTCGTCACGCCCGGCACGACGATCCAAGATAAGACGGTTGCCAACTTCACTCCCGGGCACGCGAAGTTTGTGAACGGTAGTGACGTCGAGCCGTTGGTGATCACCTCGGAGAACTTCTCGCGAGGGCAGGTGGGCGACGCCCTGCACGACGACACGGTCACTAAGCTATTCGTCTTCAATGTGCAGCAGTTGATCCGGCCCAGCGACAAGACGTCTAGACGGGTCCGGGCCCAAGACGAGTTCATCGGCACGGGTCTCTACCAGCACCTTCAGCAGGTAGAGGACCTCGTCGTCATCGCGGACGAGCACCACGTCTACAGCTCAAGGGCCAAGTCGTTTAAGCAAGCCATCGAGGACCTGGGCGCGCGGGCAGTCGTCGGGCTCACCGCAACACCTGCACCAGGTGTCAAGCCGATCTTCCAGTACTCCCTCGCCGAGGCCATTGCCGACGGCTTCGTGAAGATCCCTGTGATCGTCTACCGCCCGGATGGCCGGAAAAACGAGAGCACAATCCTTGCCGACGCTTGCCACCTGCTGCGGATAAAGGACGCCGCCTGGACTTCCTGGGCAGAAACACAGGGCAGGACCCCGGTGCACCCTGTGCTGTTCGTGGTATGTCGAGACATCCCCGATGCCGAGCGTGTCGCGAACAGGCTGACAGCCGACGACATGTTTCCCGACGAGGGGCAGGTGCTCACCATCACCTCGCAGTCGAGCGACACCGCACTGCGGGCCCTGGCTGAGGTGGAAGAGGCCGACTCGCCGGTTCGCGTCGTGGTCTCAGTGAACAAGCTGAAGGAGGGCTGGGACGTCAAGAACATCGGCGTCATCGTCGGCCTGCGCGCTCTCGCGTCGGAGACCCTGACGGAACAGGTCCTCGGCCGAGGGCTGCGTTTGCCTTACGGTCGCCGGGTTGGTACCCCCATGGTGGACACGGTTGACCTTGTTGCCCACGAGTCCTACCGGCAGTTGCTGGCCAATAAGGACGCGCTGCTGCAGCAGGTTCTGCCCGCTGATGGCGGTGATCTGGACAAGGACCGTCCGCAGCCGGCCCCTGTTGCGAACCACCCGAGCGGCGGCGATGGACAGCAGATCCTGACCTTTACGTCCCATCCGCGTGTCATCGGTGACGACTTGGTGGACGGCTCTCCGTTGCTCCACGTGGAGTCGTTTGACGCGGCCATGGCGCAAGGCGAGCGTGACACGAAGGCCGTTGCAACGCTTCGTACCAAGGTCCCCGGCGCGCCGACGATCCGCTTCCCCAGGCGTGAGCGGGAAATACTTCCTGTGCGTTTCTCCTTCAGCTACATCGACAACGCGGCCGCGCGGTCTGAAGGTGCCGCGTATAAGCACGAGTTCAAGGTCCCGTTGGTGCGACAGGCGGTCGACGCCCAGCGCGGCATGGACAGCAAGGTGGACACGTTTGTAACGGCAGCCGAATCGGTTGACGCCACCCAGAAGTTTATTTCAATCTCCGAACTCCGCAACGATCTTTTCGATCGAATCTGGAACAGCGATCACGTGGAGGAGACCCTTGCGGAATCCCGAGCGGCCGATCGTGTTGTCCGCGAGTTCTTGGCGGGAGCCGGCGTCACCGCGGAAAATCAGGAACACGAGTGGAGTGAACTGCGTGCCGCCCAGGCAGCCGCTGCCCTCGGTAAGTTGGTCAAGACCGCCTACGACAACCGTAAGTCTCAGCCCACTTACGCCTTCCGTCCGGTGAACGTCCCGACTGTACCCCCACCGCCCATGCCCTCAAACATCGTCAGTAAGTGGGCAGATTTCCGTAAGGACTTTTGGTACGAGGGCTGGGAGCACTCGGTCGAACCGGTTGCCTCCTTCGACGCCGGCAGCACCGAGTACGCCCTGGCGCACCTGTTCGACGCGAGCCCCAGCGTCCAGTGGTGGCTGCGCAACTACGACCCGGGGCCCATCTGGATCGAGCGGGACAACGGGAAGAAGTACTATCCGGACTTCATCGTCCTCGACACCGAGGGAACGTACTGGGTCGTGGAGGGCAAGGCCAACGACCGAGCGAACGATTCCGAGGTGCTGGAGAAGCGGCGAGCTGCCGAGGATTGGGCGCGCTTCGTCCGGGATCATGGCGAGTTCGGCACGTGGCGGTACATCTTCGCGACCGAGAAGATCATCAAAGATGCCAAGGGATCGTGGGAGTCTCTGATCGCGTTGGCCAAGCCGGAATGATCGGCCCTGCTGCGAGAGGGGCAGAGCGCACCGGACGGGCTTCCTGAGAGGGTGCGTTCTCTCTCGATGTCCCCCAACCCATGGATCCCTATCAGGGTGCGACCACAATTGGTCACGCAGTGCTTTCAGATATAGGGCTGGCTTCGGCGTTACTTGCAGCCGCGCTACTGCCAGCCTCCCTGGTCCGAGCCGCCCCCTCGTGTGACGCCGACGCCCATCTTCCCGCGTCCGCGGCAACGCCGGCCGGATGCCCAAGCGCCAGCCTCCGGGTCCACACCCTCCCACCGCAGCCCCAGCGCCCCCCTACGCCCAGGCCGATGCCGAGCGTCACCCCCCACAGCGAGACAACCGGTCGCCTGTCGCCACCGCGAACGGACCGTCAAGCGCAGGGACGTGGTCACGCTGCTTCCCGGCATAGCGATCCGCCCGCTCCCCGTAGGGGCCACCGCAGCTTGCCCGTCCTCGGCATAGCCCACAAACACGGCGCGGCCGTTGGACAGCTGCATCCTCTCGGGTCGACGTGCGGAACCACACGGCTTCAGTCGGCATCGCGGAAAGCGCCGCCCGGAGCCGGACGCCGGCGCAGACCGGACCTAAAGCCACCGAACGAGATGTCCTATATGGAGCTAATCACTTCACTCGCGCATTGTGTAACGCTACGGTTGGTCACCGACGAAATGTGACGAACCACCGTCATCCCACCATGCCGTGAGGAGCCCACGCCCCTGTGTCCCGAGCCCTGCCCACCGAACTCAAGGCCGCCCGCGTCCTGCTGTTCCTCACCTCGGCACTGGCGTTCTTCCTCTTCTACGTGCTCATCGTCGCCGACGCCGACCAGCCCACCCTCTACCTCGGCTTCTTCGCCTACATCGGGCAGGGCACCGCCGCCCTCGCCCTCGGCCTGCTGCTGCCCCACGGCGGGTCCCGCGTCCTGTACGCCCTGTGGGCCTACACCGCGGTGATCCTGGCCTGGAGCCTGCTCACCCTGATCCGCGGCGACCTCAACGGCCTCACCCAGGCACTACTGCCCGGCATCGTCCTGGCCCTCTCCCTGCGCCCGGCCGCCCGCACCCACCTGCGCACCCCCACGACCTGACCCCCAGGCGCCCCCACCGCCCCACCCCCCACGGCCACCTTCTCCCCCCGAGGTGAACCCCCTCCGTGCTGCGCAGCATCCACGACCCTGACCGCGGCGCCGGCTACGTCGAGTACGGCGCCGTCATCCTGCTCGTGGCCGCCATCGCCGCCACCGTCATCGGCTCCGGCATCACCGGCCGCATCCAACAGATGATCACCGGCGCCGTCGACTCCGTCGGTCAACCCCAGGCCGACGACCGCGACAGACCGGACAGCACCGAAGCGCCGGACGACCCCGCCGACCCACCCAGCGCGCCCGACGCCCCGGGGATCACGCCCGCCTTCTCCCAGGACACCCGCCCGTCCTTCGCCCCGTTGGGCCTGGGCAGCCTGCTGCCCGGCGTCGACGGCTCCCGCCTCACCTACGCCTACTCCACCGGTGACCTGCGCGAGGACGTCACCGGACTGTTCGACGACGCGCTCGCCTCCCAGCACCGCGCGTTCGGCGAAGGCCTGGAGATCGGCCACGAGACGATCACCGGGCCGATCAACCTCGCCGAAGACCTCATCGACGACCCTCTGGGGACGGTGCAGCGCGGTGTGGACGGCGCCGCTGAGCGCTTCACCGGCATGGGCACCGCCGCCTGGTCGACATTCCAGGAGTCCACGGACCTCGCCTTCCAGGGCTACCAAGACGGCCAGCTGCTCGGCGGCATCTTCGACAGCGGCCTGCACCTGGGCGGGTGGGGGCTGCGCCAGGGGCTCGAGCTGGGGTTGGGTGACGAGGCCGTCGAGCACTTCGCCAACGGCGAGATCGAGCAGGGCGCCGCACGGACGGGTGTCACGGTCGCGTCCTGGCTCATCGCCGGGCCGGCCGGAAGGATCGGCCTGAGCGGTCTGCGGCTGCTACCGGAATGGACCGGCTCCGCACGCGGCCCGGAACCCGGCAGCAGCCCTCTAGCGAACGGCCCCGACCGCGACCCGCCGGGCGAGGACACCTCGACCACCGCAGGAGAGGACGAGGACACCGACCGCGGCAGCGAACCCTGCGCCCCCAGCAACAGCTTCATCCCGGGCACCGCGGTCCTGCTGGCCGACGGCACCACCGCCCCCATCGAGGACGTCGCCGTAGGCGACGACGTGCTGGCCTTCGACCCCCTCACCGGGGAGGAAGGACCGCGCGAGGTCACCGACACCATCACCGGCGACGGCCACAAGCCCCTGGTCACCCTCACCATCGACACCGGCGACGGCACCGACACCCTCACCGCCACCGACGAACACCCCTTCTGGGTCCCCGAACAGGCCCAGTGGGTCGACGCCATCGACCTCACCCCCGGCACCTGGCTGCGCACCTCCACCGGCACCTGGACCCAGATCACCGCCGTCGACGTCCACGAGACCCCCGACCAGCGCGTCCACAACCTCACCATCGCCGATCTCCACACCTACTACGTAGGGGTCGACGGCGTCGGTTGGCTCGTCCACAACGACAACGGTCGTGAGAGCAGCTGTCCTGATTGGCTCCGCGACCGCCTGGAGGCGGGGAATAACTTCAACCGGGAGAGGGAAGCCCACTACACCAGACTCGGAGGCGCCAACGAGGTCCACGTCGGCCCCCGAACCTCAGGCAACCAGTACCAGCGTGTCGATTCCTACATACCTGGTAGGGAGATCGTCTCTCGTAAGTACACTCAACTGTCAGAGATCCAAGAATCCACCGCCTTCAACTACCTGCGGGAACTCGCAAGAGACTACGGGCCGGGCACCCCGATCGCCGACACGCCGACCAACCGGCGGGATCTTCCGGAGGACCTGATCGGCGAAGAGCTTGATGGCCAGATGTACCTGGAGGTTCCGGTTCAGAACAGCACCGTTCCGGACTCGGTCATCAGCGAAGCCAACCGTTTGGGCATCATCATCCGAGACGAGAACGGCCACATATGGAGATGATGCGGGAGCGGTGGCCAGCACGGACACGGAAGTGAGATGCGATTATGGAAACATCTGAAGTCACTTACTGCTATCGGTGGAACCCGATGGACGCGAAGCCGGGAAGCCCCATTACAGTGGATGAGGCGCGCGATCGGGATGCGGTCGGCGAGGAATACACCGCTGTCGTACCCCGATCCGGTCACCCCTACCCGACCCTGGTAACGATCGTATGGAAGAACGACTACTGCAGCACCATATTCTTGGACGAATATGGAAGACAAGCAGTGAAGTACGTCTTCAAGAAGATGGGGGACCAGCTTTTTCTTAGCCGCATCCTCATGCATACATACCCCAACAAGAAACGCGGACTCGTCGTATCCGATGCAGTACGCATGGAGGATGTCAAAATGCGCCCCGATGGATATTCCAAGCGCGTAATCACGGACGACGAGAAACAGGAAAGAATCACAGACGAATACTCGGATGTTCCGACAGACGCCAACTGGGAGCCTATACCGAAATTCGGCGAATGGGACTCTATCGCCCGATTCGAACGGTCCGGCCGCGCGAACGCGTAATCTACTGGAAGCACCAGCACTATAGCGAAGCCAGGATCAAAGGGAATTTTCCTATCTCGCCCGACCACGCCTGGCCGTGCCCCTGCTGTGGGTACCTCGCGCTTCCTTATGGACCGGGTCAGTACGAGATTTGTCCTGTGTGCGGGTGGGAGGACGACCGCCTTCAGCTCAGGTGGCCATCGATGACCGGCGGCGCCAACAAGCCCAGCCTGATCGAGGCCCAGAAGAACTTCGCCGACTTCGGGGCGAGCACCAGGGCACGTCTCACCCGAGGCGCACCGAGCCGTGCCTCCGACCATCCCCGCGAACCCTTCTGGCGGATGATCGACCTGCGGGTGGATGATTTCGAGCAGCCCGGGGAGCACGAAGCACCCCTGCCGGCGGACTTGGCGGTCCTCTACTGGTGGCGACCGACGTTCTGGCGTCTCGACCGACGAAACAGTCAGGAGAACGCGCAGCGGAAGCCCACGGGGTGAAGTACGGCCATCCACCGTGAGCTGCGGTGAATTCCGGGAGGGGGTCCTTGGGCTTCCGCGGGAGCTGCGCCGCTGGGACGGCCGGAAGCGCAGAACGGCCGTGGGGCCCGAGGTCGGCCACGAGTCCGCCGGATCGGGGGCCAGCCGCCGCGTGATACCGCCTGCGGGCCGTGACGTGCGCCCTGTGTGCTCCGATTGTGCTCGGTGGTCTTGGTCCTGGGCGGGGCGGTTCGGCATCGGGTGGCAGCGGCTGGCGGTGCGTGGGGGATACGGCGGCAGGAAACGGCACATCCCACGCCGGGGCGGCACTTCTCCAGGGCACTTTTAATCCGCGGGTTCAGGGTTCGATCCCCTGGGGGGCCACCAGGCAAGACACCCCTTCCGGTGGTGGTCATCCGGGGGCGCCGGTTGCAGTTCTAGTTGCAGTTCCTGCCCCAGGGCGGTCACGCTCACAGGGCCGCCCGTCCGTTCGGCGGCCCGCGCCTCCCGCCGTGCGCGACTCGCGGGAGTATGACCTCGACCAGGAGGAATACACCTCCGGCGGTCCCTGTACGGGTGCCACCCGTGCTACTGAAGCGGCCCGACGCCGAGGGCTCCTCATACAGCGCCGAAGGCGGTGCGAGAGGGCGTGTCCGCGGGTGCCCACGCAGGTGGCGTGCCGTGCCGAAGAGTGCGGCTGCTCGCGACCCAGGTGTCGAGCGGGAGCGACGCACCGGAGGACGATCCGTCGTCACAAGGGTGACGGTCGGTTTGTGCCCGGACAGGCGTCTCCCGCGGCCGGGCCCGACGCGCCTGTCCGGTGTCAGCTCGGCCGGGGTGAGGAACCGGGGGCTGAGGGACGACGGAGCGGGGTCATCCGGAGAACGCGTCCGGGCGGCCGTCGAGGAACTCGTCCAGGAGGGTGAAGAACGTGGACACGGCACGCGCGTCGTCGTCGCCCGAGAGGGCGTGCCAGTCCACCCCTGACCAGGGTTCGAACCCGGCTTCACGGAGGACGAGCACCGGCCAGACCAGGTTCCACCCGCCCTGGTCGGACCGGCTCGCGATCCATTCGCTGAAGCCTTCGAGAAGCTGCTTCCCGCTCCCCAGATCGAGGCCGTTGAAGAACGCCACGTACTCCCCGAACGACCCGTCGAGCCCGCAGGAAGAGGGCCGGAGCCTGGCGTTTCTGACGATCTGCCCGGTCGGCGACATCGTCCCTCCCTCACTCCCCCGGGGTGAACGTGTAGCCGCCACTGTCCGGATTCGGCGCCAGTGAACCACGGGTCGTCACCGTCGTCTCGCCCGCGTCCTCCCACTGCGACATGTACGTCTCCAGGGGTTCTCCCGTCCTGTCGGTCCAGGCGTCGTAGACCCGCCCGTCCTTGATCACGGCGTAGTGGACGTTCCACTGCACCTCCTGATCACGGTACTTCCAGAGCTGGCGCGCGTAGGGCGGAGGGGCGATCCGCAGCACCTCGCCGCCGCCCAGGCGGTCGATGATCTCCAGCGCGCAGGCCTCGCACCCGCCCCTGTCGCCGGGGATTTCCGAGGGGTCCCTGGGCTCCCACGAGTCGCCCAGGTCGCCGCATTCCGGCGGCGTGTTGTGCACCAGCAGCGAGGTGTCCCCCGCCGACACGTAGTAGGTGTGCAGGTCGGCGACGGTGAGGTTGTGGACGCGTTGTTCGGCGACCCGCTCGGTGTCGACGGCGGTGGCCTGGGTCCAGGTGCCGGCCGAGGTGCGCAGCCAGGTGCCCGGCTCCAGGTCGGCGGCCTCGACCCACGCGGCCTGTTCCGGGACCCAGAAGGGGTGGGCGTCGGTGGCGGTGATCGTGTCGGCGCCGCCCTGGCCGTCGTCGACGGTGAGGGTGACCAGCGTCTTGGCGCCGCTGCCGGTGATGAGGTCGGTGACCTCGCGGGGCCCCTCCTCCCCGGTCAGCGGGTCGAACGCGAGGACCTCGTCGCCGACGGCGACGTCCTCGATGGGCAGGGTGGTGCCGTCGGCGAGCAGGACGGGGGTGCCGGGCACGAAGCTGGACGGGCGCGTGCACGACGGGCTGTCCTGGTCCTCCTGGTCCTGGTCGTCGGCCTGCTGCTGGTCGTCGCCGTCCTCGTCATCGTTGTCGCTGCCGCGGTCGCCGTTGTCGCCGTCGGCGATGTCGCCCAGGCGGTCGAGCTTCTTGCCCCACCCGAAGTAGGGGATGAGCGCGACCGCGTTCTCGGCCACGCCCTGGCCGACGGCCTCCAGGTAGTTGCCGTTGCTCCAGTTCTCCTGGGTCTCCTCACTGAACAGGGCGTCGGTGACCCACCCGAGGGGGTCCTCGGTCACCTGGTCCCAGGTGCCGGTCACCCCGTCGACCAGCCCGTTCCAGGTGTCGGAGGCCCACTGGCCCGGGTCGTCCCACAGGCGCTGGGCGCCGTCGACCAGGCCGTCCCAGGCGTCGACCACGCCGTCCCAGGTGTCGGTGGCGGCGTTCCAGACGCCGGTGCCGAAGTCGGCGAAGCCGCCGCCGATGTCGCTGAGCCCGTCGCCCACCGAGGACCAGAACCCGCCGCCGTCGTCACCGCCGTCGTCGCCGCCGTCGTCGTCGGCGGGCGGGTCCTGGCCGTCGTCCTCGTCGGAGACCTGCGTGATCTCGGGGCCGGCCGGGGCGTCCTCGCCCGGTTCCCGCCCGTCGTCGCCTTCCTCGCCGCTGTCGCCCTCCGGCCCGTCGTCGCCCTCCCCGTCACCTTCCCCGACCTCGCCGCTGCCGACGGCGTCGACGGCGGAGGCGATGAGCGAGGACACGCGGCCGGGCAGGCCGCCGGCGATGACCGCGGCGGTGATGGCGGCGACGAGCAGGATGACGGTGGCGTACTCGGTGAAGCCGGCGCCGCGTTCGGGGTCGTGGATGCGTCGGAGCATGGGGGCAGCCTCAGGCAGCGGGTCGGCGGGAGGTCAGCGGAGGAAGAAGGCGCGCGCCGTGGGTCGCAGGAGCAGGACGAGGATCACCGCGGGCAGGATGAGCTGGGTCCAGCGCCCGTCGCCGCCGAGGGTCAGCAGGGCGTAGAGGCAGAGCAGGGCCTCCACGGCGAGGATCGACCAGAACACCACGCGGCCGTTGCGGCGGATGAACACCGCGAGCAGGATCTGGGCCACCCCGGGCAGCGACGCCATGGCGTTGTAGCCGAGTTCGTAGGCGGAGATTCCGGTGAGCATGAGCATGGACAGCGCGATCAGCAGGGTCAGCCCACCGGAGAGGTAGAGCAGTGCGCGCAGCCAGCGCACGGACGCGGGCAGGGGACGATCGGGCATGGCACCGCTTCTGGGAGAGGAGTCGCTCGGTCAGAACCGATCGTTTCAAAAAGCTTATCCCCGGTAAGCGCTTTTTGCCGGACCCGGCCAGTCCGATTCCGGACAGGATCGGTGGACGGCCGCTGAAACCGCTGCCGGACTAGTGAGCCGTCAGGCGAGCGGTTGAGTGCCCCGCCTACGCCGACGGACTGCGCCCGCTGACGTCAGGTACCGGCGGCGCGCATCCCCTCCGGCCACCACGAGTCCGGCATGACCAAGGACGTGGGCTTGCCGTCCGCGACCATCATCAGCAGCCCTGCCGGTCGCTTCCCCGTGGCGTTCTCGAAGGAGACCTCGGTGCCGGAGAGCGTGGCGTCGGTGAAGACGACGCCGTCTCCGATCGCCGCGTCGTGGAAGTCGAGCACGCCGCGGGTGAACTCGGTGTTCTCGAAGGACAGCGTTCCATCGCCCTCGAACGTCGAGTAGTACGCGCCGATGCTGCTGTGGAAGAAGCGGGTGCGGAAGAAGACGACGGCGCCGCCGGTGAAGCGGGCGCGGCCGAAGCCCACCAGGGTCGTTGAGAACTGCGCGCGGGAGAAGAGGACGGTGCCGTGGGCGAATTCGGCGCCGTCGAAGAGAACGGAGCCGTCCTCGAAGACGGCACGGCTGAAGTCGCCGCCGTCGAAGACGGCACCGCGGAAGTCGTAGTCCTTGCCCCGCCAGCGTCGGCTGGTGCGCAGTCCGTTGGCGACGGCGCGGATGGTGGTGTGGCGGACCTCCCGGCTCGCGGCGAAGTCGCGTTCGCGCCGGCGGTGGTCGGCGATCTGGTCGGGAGAGGCGTCGGAGGGCAGGGGGCCGGGGGCGGGTTCGTAGGGCATACGGAGATAGGAGCAGAGGACGTCGATGACGGTCTGCACCAGGTCGTCGCGGCCGGCGGGGGCGTCGTCGGCGAGGCGGGCGAGGGCGTGGACACCGGCCAGGCGCACGGCGGGCTGCTCGCTGCCGAGCTGCTCGGCGGCGGCGGTGAAGCGCTCGCTGAACAGCCGGACGTCCTCTCGGACGGCGTCGGCCTCGGTGGCGCGCTGGCGGCGGTAGCCGATGACGAGGAAGGCGACGCCGCCGAGTCCGGCGACGATGGCGAAGGCGCGGGTGGCGATGGCGTCCAGGGCGCGGGGGGAGAGCCGCTGGGGCGCGTCGAGGGGCGGGGAGCCCAGGGCGGCCCAGGTGAGGGCGACGATGGCGGCGACCGCTGCGGCGGCCGCGATCCAGGCGGCGAGGATGAGCCAGCCCAGCCGGAACGGTGCTCGCCGCCGGGAGCGGATGACGGCGAGGGCGATGGCCAGGATGACCGCGTTCACCGCCACCGACCTGATGTGCTCCCACGGAAGGGGATCGGGAAGGGGGAGGAGGTCGGCGAGGGGGGCGAACAGCGGCCAGGCGGTGACGGCGAGCAGGAGCACCGCGAGGACGGCGGTGGAGTACATCGCCCGCGGCAGGCCCTCGCGGACGAGGAAGCGGGCGTAGCGGAGGAAGCGCATAACCGGCACGGTAGGCCGCTGCCGCCCCGAACGGCCCGGGGCCGCCGGTTCCGGCCTCACGCGGCCACGCCGACGTGGTTCAGGGCACGGGCCCGTCTGTCCACCTGTCACCGAAGTGGTGACGGCCCCGGCAGGGCGACGGAAGACGGTCGGCGGCCCTGGCGGCCCCGGCTGCCACGGATGTCCCACGGATGAGAGTTCCCGAGCCGTTCTCGGGTCCCTCGGCGCCGTGGTGGTGACGCACGGCGGGCATCGAGGTCCCCGGACGCACGGAGGTTCCCTCAGCGGACCGCGGCCCGCCGGTAGCGGTACGGACGGCGGCCTCCTGTCCGCACCGGGGCGTTTGACGGCGCTCCGGCGCCGTGGTGGTATCAACGCATGCTGATGTCACCGAAGGACGACGCCGCCGAAGCAGCCGTGCAGCTCTTCGGTGATCCGCTGCGGGCGCGCATCGTCCGGCTGCTGGCCACGGAGCAGATGTGCACCTGCCATCTGATCGAGGAGACGGGCGCTCGGCAGCCCACCATCAGCCACCACCTGAGGATCCTCCGCGAGGCCGGCCTGGTCGAGACCGAGCCCCGCGGACGGTTCACCTACTACCGCCTGCGCCCGGACGCCGTCTCCGGACTGGCCGACGCCCTGCGCGACCTCGCCGCCGGCGCCGAGCAGGCACGCGGGAGGTACCGCCCGTGCTGAACTCCGCGGACCCCGGGTCCCCGCTCTCGGGTCCGCCGGGCGTGCGCGGCGCGGGCGGCACGGGGTGAGCGGGCCCGCTCGGGAACGCCTCAGTTCCGGGCGGGCACGCCGAGTTCGGCGAGGAGCCCTTCGACGCGGCGGCGGATGTCGTCGCGGATGGGACGGACGGCGTCGATGCCCTGGCCGGCAGGGTCGTCGAGCCTCCAGTCGAGGTAGCGCTTGCCGGGGAAGATGGGGCAGGCGTCGCCGCAGCCCATGGTGATGACCACGTCACTGGCCTCGACGGCGTCGGTGGTGAGGACCTTGGGCCGCTCGGCGGCGATGTCGATGCCCAGTTCGGCCATGGCCTGGACCGCGACCGGGTTGACGGCGTCGGCGGGCTCGGATCCGGCGGAGCGGACCTCGACGCGGTCGCCGCCGAGGTGGGCGAGCAGGCCGGCCGCCATCTGCGACCGCCCGGCGTTGTGGACACAGACGAACAGCACACTCGGTTTGCCCGGCACGGGACGGCCTCTCTCTGCGACCTCGGATGGAGCGCTGCGGCGCGGCCGCGCGGGCGGCGCCGCATCGAAACCTATCAGCCATGATTGATATCAATCAACGTCGATGTATGGTGTGCGAGGTCGTCACCCCGCACACCTGGACACATCTGGAGGAACTTCCATGGCTCAGCCCGAGGCCGAAGCCGCGGCTCCGATCGCCGCACGCCCGGCACGGCTGTCGACGCTGGACCGCTTCCTGCCCGTCTGGATCGGCATCGCCATGGCCGCGGGGCTGGTCCTGGGGCGCTGGGTGCCCGGCCTGCAGTCCGCCCTGGACGCGATCCAGGTCGGCGGAATCTCGGTGCCGATCGCCATCGGCCTGCTGGTCATGATGTACCCCGTCCTGGCCAAGGTCCGCTACGACCGCCTCGACACCGTCACCCGCGACCGCCGGCTGCTCGCCTCCTCCCTCGTGCTGAACTGGCTGGTGGGTCCGGCCCTGATGTTCGCCCTGGCCTGGATCCTCCTCCCCGACCTGCCCGAGTTCCGCACCGGTCTGATCATCGTCGGCCTGGCCCGCTGTATCGCCATGGTCATCATCTGGAACGACCTGGCCTGCGGTGACCGCGAGGCGGCCGCGGTCCTCGTCGCGCTGAACTCCCTGTTCCAGGTCCTCGCCTTCGGCGTGCTCGGCTGGTTCTACCTCGACCTGCTGCCCGGGTGGCTGGGCCTGGACCAGAACGGCATCGACGTCTCCCCGTGGCACATCGCCGCGATGGTGCTGGTCTTCCTCGGCGTCCCGCTGGCCGCCGGCTTCCTGACCCGGGTCCTGGGCGAGCGCGCCAAGGGCCGCACCTGGTACGAGGAGCGGTTCCTGCCCCGCATCGGCCCGCTGGCGCTGTACGGGCTGCTGTTCACCATCGTCATGCTCTTCGCCCTCCAGGGCGGGGCCATCACCTCCCGGCCCCTGGACGTCGCGCGCATCGCCGTCCCGCTGCTGGTCTACTTCGTCCTCATGTGGGGGCTGTCCATGCTCCTGGGGCGCGCCATCCGCCTGTCCTACGAGCGGTCGACCACGCTGGCCTTCACCGCGGCGGGCAACAACTTCGAGCTGGCCATCGCGGTGGCGATCGGGGTGTTCGGGGTGGCCTCGGGCCAGGCGCTGGCCGGGGTCGTGGGCCCGCTCATCGAGGTGCCGGTGCTGGTCGGGCTGGTCTACGTCTCCCTCTGGGCACGGCGCCTCTTCCCGGAACGGGCCGGGGTGCGCGGTCCCGCCTGAGCCGGTCGGCGGAGGGGCGGGGCCATCACCGGCGGCGC
Organism: Nocardiopsis trehalosi NBRC 14201; assembly: GCF_001552555.1. Lineage (GTDB taxonomy): Bacteria > Actinomycetota > Actinomycetes > Streptosporangiales > Streptosporangiaceae > Nocardiopsis_B > Nocardiopsis_B trehalosi. Next base: position 53,504 of record NZ_BCRK01000010.1, read on the forward strand.
GCCCTACCGGGATGCCGGGACGGCGCGGCCCCGGTCACCCCCGCACCCCCAAGCGCCGCAGGACATACCGGGCATCGCGGCCGACCCCCCGCAGCGTCGCCGAGGCGAAGCCGCGCTGGAACTCCAACCCCACGTAGCCCAGGCCGGGGACCGTGGTGGAGACCCCGCCCCGGTGCAGCGGCGCCCTGTTCGGGTCCAGGGCGCCCGTGTCCTCCAGGTAGTCGAGCGCCGGGCGGTAGCCGGTGGCGAGGATGACCGTGTCGACGCGCTCCACACCGCCGTCGGCCCACTGCACCTTCTCGCCCTCCAACCGGGTGAACATCCCACGCCGGTCGGGGTTGCCGGAGGCGAAGGCGGCCCGGTAGCGGCCGCGGTCGTTGACCAGGGTGGGCCCCTTCTGCCAGAGGCGGCGCAGGGGCGCGGCGTCCAGGCCGGTGCGCACGAACCACCAGTGCACGTCCCGGCCCAGGATGCGCGGGTTCTGCCAGGCCACGGGGGTGCGGGTGGCCAGGGTGACCCGGGCCACGCCGGCGAGTTCCGCGGCGATCTGCACACCGGAGTTGCCGCCGCCGACCACCACGATCCGCTGCCCGGCGAACGGCTCGGGCGCGCGGTAGTCGGCGGTGTGCAGCACGGTGCCGGTGAAGGCGTCCAGGCCCGGGATCTCCGGCCGGTGCGGGCGGGAGAAGCCCCCGGTCGCCGCCACCAGAGCGGTGCCGGTGAAGCGCTCGCCCGTGCTCGTGGCGACCGCGAATCCGGCGCTGCCGGCCGTGACGCACCGCACGCGCCGCCGGTAGCGGATGTCGGCGTCCAGGCCGGCGGCGTAGGCGCGCAGGTAGTCGACGACCTCGTCGCGGTGGGGGTAGCGGTCCGGCGCACCGGGCAGGGCGCGGCCCGGGAGGGCGGAGAACCGCGCGGGGGAGAACAGGGTGAGGCTGTCGTAGTAGTGCGGCCACGACCCGCCGGGGCCCTCGGCGGCGTCCAGGATCAGCGGGCGGACACCCCTCTGGGCGGCGGCGTGGGCCGCGGCGAGGCCGGACTGGCCGCCGCCGACGATGATCAGGGGGGATGCGGGCATCGGGGAACTCCTGGTACACGGGGAATCGGGCATGCGGAAGCCGGGTGCGCGGCCCATGGGGCCGTACACCCCGGCAGGGGTGGAGCAGGGTCAGGCAGCAGCGGGCCCGTGGCGGGCGGGTCAGCGGCGCGGCGGGCGCGCCGATGCCCGTCGGGGGTGGCGGACACGGCGGGGGTGGCGCACAACGGCCAGGGCCCGGCGCGTCCGGCGCCGGTCGGGGCCCGCCCGCGCGGCGGGTCCCGACCGGACCCGCTGTGTCACCTCAGCAGGGAGGCGGAGGGCTGGACCAGCTCGATGGTCTCCGGGCCCGTGCCGCAGCAGCCGCCGGCGGACTCCGCGGCGGGCGCGTCGAAGAGCCCGGAGCCGCCGCACACGCCGGTCTCCGGCAGCGTCAGCTCCACCCTCGCTGCGGCCTCGTGGTCGCCCGCGAGCTGCGCGGCGATGCTGCGCACCTGCTCGAACCCCGTCAGCGCGAGGAAGGTGGGCGCGCGGCCGTAGGACTTCATCCCGGCCAGGTAGAACCCCGGCTCCGGGTGGGACAGCTCCCGGACGCCGTGCGGGTAGACGGTGCCGCAGGAGTGGACGTTCGGGTCGATCAGCGGCGCCAGTTCCACCGGCGCCTGCAGCGCGGCGTCCAGGCCCAGGCGGATCTCCGACAGCGGTGCCAGGTCCGGGCGGAACCCGGTCACCGCCACCACCTCGTCCACCGGCTCCAGCGCCCGCCCGCCGTCGTCGGTCAGCACGACGCCGGCGTCGGAGAGCCGGACCTCTGCGGTGCGGAACCCGGTGACGACCTCGATGCGCCCGGCCTCCACGGCCCTGCGTGCCCGCTCGCCGAGAGCGCCCCGCGCCGCGAGCTGGTCGGCGGCGCCGCCGCCGAACGCGTCGCCGACCTCGCCGCGGCGCAGCACCCACACCGCACGGGTGTCCGGCGCCTCTTCGGCGAGTTCGGCCAGCGCCACCAGGGCGGTCAGCGCCGAGTGCCCCCGGCCGGCCACGGCCGTGCGCCGACCCGCGTGGCGGGCGCGGACCGCGGGATCGGCCAGGTCGGGGACGCGGTAGGAGATCCGCTGGGCCGCGTCCGCCTCACCGACAGCGGGGAGGCCGTCGCCGCCCAGGGGGTTGGGGGTGCCCCAGGTGCCGGAGGCGTCGATGACCGCGCGGGCCAGGACGCGCTCCTCGCGGCCCTGCGCCGTTCGCACGTGGACGGTGAACGGCTGCTCAGCACGCGCGGCGTCGACCACCCGGTCGCGCCCCCGGCGGCTCACCCCGGTGACCTCCGCGCCGAAGCGCACCCGATCGCCCAGGGCCGCGGCCAGCGGCCCGAGGTACGATTCCGCCCACTCCGCGCCGGTGGGGTAGCCGCCATCGGCGGGGCGCCGCCAGCCGGTGGCGGCGAGGAGCGCCTCGGCGGCCGGGTCGACCAGGTCGCGCCACATGGAGAACAGCCGCACGTGGCCCCATTCGCGCACCGCCGCGCCCGCCGCCGCGCCCTTCTCCAGGACGACGACGGGCAGGCCCCGCTGGTGCAGGTGCGCCGCCGCTGCCAGCCCCACCGGTCCGGCCCCGACGACCGCGACCGGAAGTCCCTCTGCCATGACGCCACCTTTCATCGATTTCCGTCGATCGATGCCGACTTTATCGACTGGCGTCGATCGATACAACCATCGATCATGGTCGATACTGAGGACATGACCGTGACGCCGACCGCCGCCCCGCTGCCCACGCTCCCGTCGACCGAAGCCGAGACCTTCGCCGCCTGGTTCGCCTGCCTGGCCGAACCCACCCGGGTCCGACTGCTGCACACCATCGCCGCGGCACCGCGCGCGGCCACCGTGGGCGAACTGGCCGACTCCCTCGGCATCGGCCAGCCCACCGTCTCCCACCACCTGCGCAAGCTCGCCGAGGTCGGCTTCGTCACCCTGACCAAGCACGGCACCTCCACCCGTGTCATGGTCAACCCCGCCTGCTGCACCGGCCTGCCCCACGCGGCCGACGCCGTGATGGGCATGCTGGCGTCCCGCCCCTGCTGCCCCACCGACCTCCCCGCCGACGTGGCGGTGCGCACCATGGAACCGGGCGACCTGGAGGCGGTGCGCCGCGTCTACGCCGAGGGCATCGCCACCGGCGACGCCACCTTCGAGACCGAGGTCCCCGACGCCGACGCGCTCGCCGCGCGCTGGCCGGCCGGCCACCGGTGGGTGGCCGAGATCGACGGCGAGGTGGTCGGCTGGGCCGCGCTCTCCCCCGCCTCGCCCCGCGAGGTCTACGCCGGCGTGGCCGAGACCTCGGTCTACGTCGCCGAGGCCGCCCGCGGCCGCGGTGTCGGCAAGGCGCTCATCCACCGCCAGGTGACCGCCGCCGACGCCGACGGCCTGTGGACCCTGCAGACCTCGATCTTCCCCGAGAACAAGGCGAGCCTCGCGCTGCACCACAGCGCGGGCTTCCGCACCGTCGGCGTCCGTGAACGCATCGCCCGCCACCACGGCGCCTGGCGCGACACCGTCCTGATGGAGCGCCGCCGGACCGACCGCGGATGCTGACGGAGCCCGCAGCGGCCCGATGAGCGCTGGGGCCAGGGGGCCGCGCGGGTTCCGACGGCCCCGGCGCGGACGGCCGCGCCGGTGGCGGCGATGCCGCCGTCCGACCGGCGCCCCGCCCCGCCGAACCCGTCGGCGACGCTCCGCGACGGCCGTCCCTACGCGTGGCGGCTCCCGCCGCCGCGGTCCGGCCCCCGCACCGCCGTGGCGTCGGGTTCCCGGGCGGGGGGAGCGAGGACCACGCAGCAGCGGCCCGGGCGGGGCGCCGGCACCGCCCGATCGGGTGGCTGCCCGCCCGCTTCGAGCAGGCCCCGTACCAGGTGCAGGTTCAGCCGGCACACCAGTTCCGGGTGTTCGCGGGCGAGGCGGTGGAAGGGGCAGTTGCGGAGGTCGATGCCGTTCTCGGCGGTCGTCGCGGGCTCGTAGCCGCAGCCGCGCAGCGCGGCGATCAGGTCCGTGCCGCCCGCCGACCGGCCGGCCGAACGCGCGGCCTGCGCCACCGCCTCCCGTACGCCGCCGGAGCCGTCGGCGGCGACCGCCTCGGCCAGCACACCGGCCAGCAGGCCGTAGTCGCGGGGCGGCACGTTGACGGACAGTTCGTGGTCCGTCCGCGTGTAGCGCTTGGCGGGGCGGCCCCCGCCGCGTCCGGCGGCGCGCGCGTAGCTGGTGGCGAGGAAGCCCGCGCCCGCCAGTTTGTCCAGGTGGTAGGCCGCCAGCGTGCGACTGATCCCGGCCGCCTTCGCCGCGTCCTCCCGGCCGACCGGTTCGTCGCACGTGCGCACGTACTCGTACAGGCGGCGCCGCACCGGGTCGTCCAGGCTGCTCAGTCCGCTGAGGGCGTCCCTGTGATGGTCCTGGTTCGTACCCACACCGTCAAAGTAACACCAACAGGAATTGACAAATGAACGGCGAGCTGGCCAGTCTGCAGGACAACGGACCTTGTCGACGTGGAGGCGCCATGGCTGCTCCTGCCCCCTGGGTCGGCCGCGCGTATCGCGGCCCGGCCGACCCCGCCGGTGACGCACCCCACCACTGGTGAGCACCCCGACCGGACAGGAACAGGAGACACTCCCAGCATGCACACGACAGCAGTCGACCTGGAGTTCCGGGGCCGTCGCATCACCAGCGACCGGCCGCTGGTGATGGCCATCGTCAACCGGACACCCGACTCCTTCTACGACCAGGGCGCCACCTTCGCCGCCGAGGCGGCCCAGGCGGCGATCACCCGGGCCGTCACCGAGGGCGCCGACATGATCGACATCGGCGGAGTCGCGGCCAGTCCCGGCGAGCACGTCAGCACCGATGAGGAGATCGCCCGCGTCGTCCCCCTGGTGGAGTGGGCCCGCGACCGCTATCCCGACCTCGTGATCAGCATCGACACGTGGCGGCACGAAGTCGGCGATGCCGCCTGCCGGGCCGGCGCGGACGTCCTCAACGACGCCTGGGCCGCGGCCGACCCGAAGATCCTCGCCGTGGCCGCCGCCCACGGCGCCGGCTACGTGTGCGCCCACACCGGCGGACGCACGCCCCGCGCCGAACCCTTCCGCCCCGACTATCCCGACGTGGTGGCCGCCGTCCGCACAGCGGTCACCGAACTGGCCGCCCGGGCCGAGGCCGCGGGCGTCCCCCGCGGCGGCATCCTCATCGACGGCACCGGATACGGCAAGAACACCACCGACCACCTCCTGCTCCTGCGCAGCGTCCGGGAGTTCACCGAGTCCGGATGGCCGGTCCTGATGGCCCTGTCCAACAAGACGTTCGTCGGCGAGACCCTGGACGTGGGGCTGCAGGACCGGCTGACCGGCACCCTGGCCGCCACGGCCATCGCCGCCCGGGACGGCGCCGCCGTCTTCCGCGCCCACCAGGTCCTGCCCACCCGGCAGACCCTGGAGATGGCGGCCGCCGTCAACGGCACCCGTCCGCCCGCCCGCACCGGCACCTGGATCGCCTGATGCACCAGATCTGGCCCACCGGAGACGCCCGCCCCATCGACGACGGCGAACTCGAACGCCTCTACACCTACCCCGACCGCCCACGCTGGCTGGTCGCCAACTTCGTCGCCAGCACCGACGGGGCCGTGGAGGTCGGCGGCAAGGCCCGACCCCTGTCGACCCCGCCCGACCGCAAGGTGCTGCAACTCGGCAGCGACCTGGCCGACGTGCTGCTGATCGGCGCCACCACCGCCATGGTCGAGGACTTCCGCGGCGTCCACCCCGACCAGCACACCCTCGCCCGCCGGCACCGCCACGGTCTGGCCGACATCCCGCCCACCGCCGTGGTGACCACCGGCAGGAGCCTGCCCGCCGACGCCCCCGTCATCACCCAGGCGCGCGTCCCCACCCTCGTCCTCACCTGCGCCACCGCGCCGGACGCCACCCGACGGGCGTGGACCGACTCCGGCGCGGAGGTCGTCATCGCGGGCGAGGAGACCGTCGACCTGGCCGCAGCCGTCGCCGCCCTCACCGAACGCGGTCTGCGGCGCATCGACTGCGAGGGAGGCCCCCACCTGTTCGGTGCCCTCACCGCCGCCGGCCTCGTCGACGAACTCCGCCTGACCATCTCCCCCCTGCTGACCGCAGGCCCCGCCGGCCGCATCGCCACCGGCCCACCCACCACCCCCGCGGACCTCACCCTGGCCACCGCACTCGCCGAAGACGACACCCTCCTCCTGCGCTACCTCACGCGACCCCGCTGAGGGTGGTGTCCTCGGTGCGCCGCGCGGTCAGAGCGGGGGCGCGGTCACGGACTGCCCTCTTCGCGCCATGGTCCGCATCCGACGGGAGTAGATGGACGCGAGCTCCCGCGCGTCGACGTCGGCTCGTTCCCCACCGTGGATCCGGCCCCGCCGGTCAGCGCCGACCCGCAAAGGCGGAGCACCTCCCTGCCCCCTGCGAGCAGTTCGGCGAGCACCATCCGATCCGAACCGATCAGTCTCCAATCCAGAACCCCGCCGGATCCCCAGTCCCGAGACCACCACAGCGCGCGCGTCCTTCACGCCCGGAATGGTCCTCCCTTGTCCTCCTCATCGGATGATCGAACCCCACTTCACGCCGATCCGGCAGCATGACGGAACCCGCGGGTCCGGCCACTGGGGCCGTGGCCGCCGGCGGCCACGGGCCGGGGGTGATCACCAGGTGGAGGGCACCTCGCAGTGACTGGCCGGAAACGTACGGTGCCAGGCCGTTGGGGTGGGGTGGGCTTCAGGGTGATGGTGCGGGCGGCACCATTCCGGGTGCGGTGGGTGCGCGCGTAGTTTCGGCCGGATGTCGACAATGGTGAGTTGGGTGCAGCGGACCGCGGTCATCGGCGCCGTGGTCCTCGTGAGCGGGGTGGTGGCCGCGCCTGGTGGCGCGGCGGTGAACGACGTGGGCGCGGGGCCGGAGGCCGGGTCCGCCACGGACGGGGCGACGCCTGGAGGGCCGGCCACGGGCGAGGCGGCGGCCGCGGGTGAGGGCGCCGCGGCCGACGGCGGCGGGGACGCGGCGGTCACGGCCGAGGAGGTGGCGGCGGTCGTCGACGACTTCCGGCGGACCTCCCGGGTCCCCGGGGTGGCGGTCGCGGTGACCCATGGGACCGGGGTCGTCCACGCCGACGGCTACGGGCGGACCGCCGACGGGGCGGAGGTCACCGGCCGGACGACCATGGCGGTCGCCTCCGTGAGCAAGTCGTTCACCGCCCTGACGGTGCTCCAGCTCGCGGAGGAGGGGGCGCTCGACCTGGACGACCCGGTGCGCGAGCACCTGCCGGAGTTCGCGCCGGACGATCCGCGCACCCGGGACATCACCGTGCGCCAGCTCCTCGACCAGACCTCGGGCCTGTCCGACACCGGGTTCGCCGCGTTCAGCGGTCCGCAGCCGGAGACGCTGCGGGAGCGCGTCGCCCAGATGCGGACGGCCGTGCCCGCGGCGGCCCCCGGCGAGCGGTACGAGTACCACAACCCCAACTACCAGGTGGCCGCGCGGCTCGTGGAGGTGGTGCGCGGCGAACCCTTCGCGGACGTGCTGGCGGAGCACGTGTTCGGCCCGCTGGGGATGGCGGACAGCGGCGCGGCCGACACCGCCGACGACCTGCCCCCGAGCGCGCGCGGCCACGTCCGGGTCGCCGGGATACCGCTGGCGGCACCGGAGCCGCCGGCGTTCGGCGGCGGCTCGGGCGGGGTGCTCAGCACCGCCGAGGACATGGCCGCCTGGCTGATCGCGCAGAACAACGGCGGAGCGGCGGCCGACGGCGCCCGCGTCCTCTCCGAGGAGGGGATCGCCGCCTCCCACACGCCGTCCGACGCGGGTTCCTACGCGCTCGGCTGGGACACGGGCACCACGGCCTCGGGCGCCCCGCTGGTGGAGCACGGCGGCGACCTGTTCACGTCGACCGCCTACCAGGCCCTGCTGCCCGCGTCCGGGTACGGCGTCGCGGTGATGGTGAACACCGCTTCGGGCCCCGACGCGCACGCTCTGGGCGCCCTGCTGGTGGACCTGGTCGACGGGGCGGACGTGCCCGCCCCGCCCTCGCCTTGGGGCGGTGCGGCGGTCGACGCCGCCCTGCTCGTGGCGGCGGCGGGTTCGGCCGCTGCGGCCGGCCTCGGGGTGCGGCGCGCGGCCGGCTGGGCGCGGCGCCGCGCCGGCCGGCCGTGGTGGGCCGCCGTCCGGTCGCTGCCGCTGGCGGCGCCCGCCGTGCTGTTCGGGAGCGTCCACCTCGTCATGGGCGCGCTCTACCGGGGCCGGGACGTGGCCTGGATCCAGATGGCCTATCTGGCCCCGGCGTTCATGCTGCTGCTCGGCGTCGCCGCCCTGAGCGGGGCCGCCGTCCTGGCCGCCCGCACCGCCGCGGTGACCCGTCTGCGCCGCACATCCCGCCGGACGGCCGAGGGCTGACGCGGCGGGCGTCCTGGCACCGTCGGGCGGTCCCCGTCCGCCCGGCGGCGCGGCGCACGGCCGGGGCCGGCACGACCCCGCACGCCGGTCGGGGACCGAGCGCTCCCCCGGCGGGAACGCGGGCCGGTTCGGCGACCGGATGCGGGCGCGGCCCGCGAAGGCGTGCAGGCCCTGCCCGCGAGGCAGGCGAGGTGGCCGCGCGAGGGCCTGGACGCGTCCCGCCACACGGGTACGGTGGGGCGGCGTACCTCCGGCTGCCGGATGGGGACGACGCCCGGCCGCCTCCGTACCGCCGGGCGGAGGTCGGAGGCCGACGCGGCCCGCGAAGGCGGGAAGCCCTGGCGAAGAGCGGGCGAGGTGGCGGTGCTCGCGAGTGGGGGCCGCCGTCGCCGGGCGGGGGGACCTGGTGGCCCGGCCGGGCGGGGCGGAGGGCTCGGGGCGGGTGGGGTTGCGGGGGCCCGCGTGGCCTCCGGAGTTCCGCCCGGACATCGGGGCGGATGGCCGCCCTGGCCTGCGGGTTCGTCGTTCGCGGCACGCGGCCGGGCGGGTTGCGGGCGTTCCGGCCGTCCACAGGTGGTTTCGGCGCTATTGACTCTGCGGATCTTTCCGTCCACGGTGCGTACAGGACTCCCCACGATTGGAGGACCATGCCGCAACCGGACAAGTACGTCTCCCGTTCGGAGCTGGGTTGGGGCGCTTCGCCGGCCTCGTACGCGAACCCCCGCGACGGCCTGTGCATCCACTACGACTCCGTCGACCAGAACCTGGCCGGCAAACCGCACTCCGCGTGTGTCTCCTACTGGAAGGCCACCCGGTCGTTCCACACCGGCCCATCGCGGGGCTGGGCCGACATCGGCTACTGCGTCGACGAGGCCACCGAGATCCTCACCGGCGAGGGCTGGCGCCACCACCGCGACCTCCGGGCCGGCGACCCCGTGCTCACCCTCGACCACACCACCGGCACCGCGCGGTGGAGCCCACTGCTCTCGGTCAACGTCTTCCCCGCGCTCCCCCGCACCCTGATCCGCATGGAGGGCCACGGGCACTCGTCGCTGACCACGGCGGCGCACCGCTGGCCGGTCGAGCACGTGCCCGCCGCACCCGGCTCCGCCCCACCCGAACGGCGCTGGGCCACCAGCGCCACCCTGGCCGAGGGCGACCTCGTCCCGCTCGCGGCGCCCTGCGCCGACCTCCCCACCGAGGCGAAGTGGGCCGACCCCCTGGTCTCCCTGGTCGCCGCGGCCTGCGCCTCCCCCGACCACGACGATCCCGCCGCGCCCCGGCCGGTCCGCCCCGGCGACACCGCGCGGGTCCGCGCCGACCTCGCCGCGGTGTTCGGGCCGCCGGCCGACGGCATCCCCGGACCCGGCGCCGGCGCCTGGCGCGAGGTCCCCGGCGCGGCCCCGCGCTTCGCCCTGTCGGCCGACGCCCGCGCGGTGCTCGCCGCCGCAGCACCGGGCGGGGTGCCCGGCGGCGCGTTCCTCCGCTCCCTCACCCGCGCCCAACTCGCCCTGTTCCTCGACACCGCGCTGCCGTCCGGCACCGGGCCGCGCGTCCCGCTCCGCCGCGCCGCCGCCGACGCGGTCCAGTTCGCGGCGGTGCTCGCGGGGTGGGCCACGGCCGTGCGGCCGCACGCCGGCGGCTGGGTGGTCGAGCGGCTGCCCGACGACCGCCTGGCACCGGGGGGCGGGGCCGCCGGGGTGCGCCCGGTGGTCGGCACCGCCGCCCACGACGGCCCCGTGTGGTGCCCCACCACGCCCGATTCCACCTGGCTGGCGCGCCGCGACGGCACGGTGTACTTCACCGGCAACTCGTTCATGGCCTGCCCGCACGGCTACGTGCTGGAGGGCCGCGGCCTGTTCAAGCAGCAGGCGGCGCAGCCGGGCGGCAACTCCACCTACTACTCCTGCACCCTGGCCACCGGGCCGACCGACGAGATCACCCCGGACCAGATCAACGCCGTCCGCCAGTTGCGGCAGTGGCTGATGGAGCCCGAGTCCAGCATCGCGGGCACCGTCAAGGGCCACCGCGACTTCATCGCCACGTCGTGCCCCGGCGACGCGGCCTACTCCCTGGTCCGCAACGGAACCTTCGCCAAAGCCCCCAGCGACCGACCGGAGGACGACATGCCCAAGCACTGGCGGTACGAGAAGGACGACGACCAGCCCCTCCCCGACGGCGCGTGGACCACCCTGCGCTGCACCAGCCGGGGGTCGCAGACCGGCGAGCTGTACTCCTGGCTGGGGGTGGACGAGAAGGACGGCGCGTACTTCTCGGCGACGGCGTCGGTGCGGGTGTCGGGGCTGGAGGCCGGGGCCGAGGTCCAGGGGCAGTTCTTCGAGGTCGCCCGGGGCGCCGACGGCACCTGGCAGTGGGTCGGCGGCTACAAGGTGCAGTCGCTCGTCCACCGCGAGGGCGCCGCCCACCTGTCGTTCCTGCAGAACGGCAACCTCGCCAAGGGCCGCCGGCTGCGCATGCGGGTCACCCAGCACGGCGGCGGCGGGTCGGCGGTCGTCGACGACGCCCGCATCGACGTCCTGTACTGGGAGCGGTAGTGCGGCCGGGCCGGCCGTCGGCGCCTCCCCGCGCCGCGGGCCGGCCC
>NZ_BCRK01000011.1 GCF_001552555.1 Nocardiopsis trehalosi NBRC 14201
TCGGCCTGAGCCCGCCCGGCCCCGGCTATCCCGACCATGGTCCGCCCGACCCCGCCGGGCTCAGGCCGGTTCGGCGGCGGCCCGCTGGGCGCGGCGGCGGCGCCGGCGGCGCCAGGCCCACACGCCGACCGCGCCGATGGCGGGCACGGCCACGACCACCAGGATCGGCACCACCACCGCCAGCACCGAGGTGATGAGGCTGGCCGCGTCCTCCAGGAAGCTGACCACGGGGCCGCCCGCGCCGAAGGTCACCGCGTTGAGCACCGGCCGGGCGACGGCCTTGAGCGCGTGGAACGCCAGCGCGATCACCACGCCGGTGGCGATGGGCCACCAGGAGCCGCCGTCGGCGGAGGCGGCGAGTTCGGCACCGGTCACCGAGGACATGCCCGCGCCGAAGGTGATGCCGCCCGAGGTGGGGCGGACCAGCGTCTGCACGACGTCGTTGACGCTGTCGACACCGGGGATCTTGTCGGCGGCGAACTCCAGGACGAGCAGCACGCCGAAGAGGACGAGGACCACCGGGTGCTCCAGCCACTGCCACCCCGACCCCAGGGTGAGCAGGTCGGTGTAGCGGGCGATGAGCCCGACCACCAGCAGCGGCACGTAGGCGTTCAGCCCGGCCGCCGAGGCCAGTCCGGTCCCGGTGAGGAATTCCAGCATCCGCGCTCCCGCCGTCGCCGCGGGGCCACCGCGGCCCCGCCACGGTGTGGGACGCCGGAGACCGCGCCGGGGTTCCCGCCGTGGTCCTCCGATCACGCCCGGCCTCCCACCGCGCGCACCCCCGGGAGGCTCCACCGCGCGGCCCGGGGTACGGAGAGGGCGCCCGGCGGGCCGCGACCGCCGCCCGGTGGGTCGCCCGGTGCGTCGCCCGGGTCACTGCCGGTAGTTCTCGACCTCCGAGACGGGGCGCGGGCGGGCGGAGTCGGGGTCGCCGCCGAACTCCTCCTGGGCGCGGCGCCGGCGGAGGAGGTCCCAGCACTGGTCGAGGGACTCCTCCAGTTCCCGCATCCGCCGCCGCTCCTCGGGGGTGAGCCGGTGCTCGCTCTGCTCGCGCAGGTCGCGCTCCTCGGTCACCAGGTCGTTGATGCGGCCGAGGATGTCGTGGTCCCGGCCCGTCGGTTCGCTCATGATCTCCATGGTCGGCGCCCCGCGCCCGCTTGGCAAGGGCCGCGCACCATCGTCGCCCCAGCTCACGCGGACCCGGCACCCGCTCCCGCGTCCGGCCGTCGGCGCACGTCAGGTGGCGTCCCGGTGGGGGTCCCGGTTGAAGCGGCCGTCCGGGGGAATCTGTGCCGCGCCGGGGCCCGCCCCGGCCACCCCCCGTTCCCCGTCAGGAAGACCCCCCGATGAAGCTCTACGCCGACCGACCCCTCCGCCTGCTGTTCCAGGTCCTCGCCGACGCGCTCGCCGTCGTGTGGATCTTCGCCTGGGTCCGGGCCGGGCTCGCCCTGTACGACGCGCTCAACGCCCTGGCGGCCCCCGGGCGGCTGATGACGGACGCGGGTGACGGCCTGACGGCCAACATGACCGACGCGGCGGAGCTGGTGCGCGAGGTGCCGCTGGCCGGCGACAGCCTGGCGGCGCCGTTCACCAGCGTGGGCGAGGCGGGGACCTCGCTGAGCGAGGCGGGGACGTTGTTCCAGCAGAACGTCGCCGACCTCGCCATGACGCTGGCGCTGCTCACCACCGCCGTTCCGGTGCTGCTCGTGCTGGTGACCTGGCTGCCCGCCCGGCTCCGCTGGGCGCGGCGGGCCGGCGGCGCGGCGCGGCTGCGGTCGCTGCCCGAGGGGTCCGGCGACCGGCTGCTGGCGCTGCGCGCGCTGGCCTCGGTGTCGCCCGCCCGGCTCGCGGCCGTGCACCCCGACCCGGTGGGCGCGTGGCAGTCCGGCGACCCTGCGGTGGTGCGCGGACTGGCCGACCTGGAACTCCGCCGCTCCGGGCTGTCGGCGCGCCACCGCTGACCCCCGGTGTCCGCCCCGGACGGACGCCCGTCCGGGGCGGTCCGCCGGTGCGGCGGGCCGCTACCGGTGGCCGCCGTTCCGGGCGCCACAGGGGGCCATGCCCCACGATGGGCGGGCGGACCCGAGCGGTCCGCACCGCGACGACGGACAGGAGACGGCATGCCCGACACCCCGCCCCCCGCTCCCGAAGGCCCCGGCCCCGACCCCGATCCCGGCCGCCGAGTCTCCACCCCCGGAGGTCCCGGCCCCGCAGGCGCCCCGATCGCCGCCTCCGCGCACGGGCGGCCCGGCGGTGGATCCCGCCGCGCGTCGGGCGCCGAGGCGCTCCCCTACGCGCGCGAGCGGGCCGACGTGGTCGGCGCGGTCCGGGCGCTGGTCGCCGACCGGCTCGTGGTGGGCACGGCGGGCAACGTGAGCGTCCGGACCGGCGACGGCGCGGTGGCGGTCACCCCGTCGGCGGTCGACTACGGTGCGCTGACCCCCGGCCTGGTCGGCGTCCACGCCGCCGACGGCACCGCCCTCGACGCCCCGCTCCGGCCGACCAGCGAGCTGGGCCTGCACCTGGCGGTGTACGCGCGCACGTCGGCGCGGGCGGTGGTGCACACCCACTCCCCCGCCGCCACCGCGCTGTCGGTGCTGGTGCCGGAGGTCCCGCCGGTGCACTACTACCTGGCGCTGTTCGGCGGCCGCGTCCCGGTGGTGCCCTACGCGCCGTACGGCGGGCCGGAGCTGGCGGCGGCGGCCGCCGGGGCCCTGGCCGGCGGGAGTGCCTGCCTGCTGGGCAACCACGGGGCCGTGGTGACGGGCGCCTCCCTGGACCAGGCGGTGGAGCGGGCGGGCTACCTGGAGTGGGTGTGCGACGTGGCGCTGCGCGCCCTGTCAGCGGTGCCCGGCCAAGCCCGCGCACCGAGGCTGCTCACCCCGGCGGAGATGGCCGAGGCGGTGGAGCGGATCTCCGGCTACCGCCCCGGCCCACCGCAGGCCGACGGCTGACGCCGCGCACCGCGCGGCCCGCTGAGCGGCGCGGCGCCGTGTTGGCGTGGCCTGGCGCAATCGGGCGACCGGCGCGGCTCCGGTGCCCGCGCATCGCGCGGGGGCCGGGCGCGGGCGTTCGGCGGACGCGTGTCCCCGGAGCGGAGCGGCGGCCGACCGGTACGGCCGGAGAGGGGCGACGGCGGCCGGCCGGCACGGCCGGAGGGACGGCGTCCCCCACTCGTCGGCCGTGCCGGGGTTCGCCCTGATGTGTCCCGACTCGTGTGCCGGGGGTCGGCGCAGCGCCCATACTCGGTAGGGCGGGGGACGGGCCCGCCGCGCGGCGTGCGGCGTCCGCGGCGCCGGGAATGACCCGCGCCGTTCGGGCGCTGACATACTCCGAGGGGGTATATTGATGGCTGAAGACCAGCAGGAGCAGGGGACCACCGGCATGGCCACCTACGGCTACCACGACAACAAGCAGAGCCACCTCAACCGGCTGCGCCGGATCGAGGGGCAGGTGCGCGGGTTGCAGCGGATGGTCGAGGACGACGCCTACTGCATCGACATCCTGACCCAGACCGCCGCGGTCAACAAGGCGCTGCGGTCGTTCGCGCTGTCGATGCTCGACGAGCACCTGAAGCACTGCGTGGGCCACGCCGTCGCCAACGGCGGCGCCGAGGCCGACGAGAAGGTGCGCGAGGCGTCGGAGGCCATCGCCCGGCTGGTGCGCTCCTGACCCACACCACACGCCACAACGGAGGCGGGCCATGGCCACCACCATCACGGTCAGCGGGATGACCTGCGGGCACTGCGTCAACGCCGTCAAGGAGGAGGTGTCGGCGCTGCCCGGCGTCACCTCGGTCGACGTCGAACTCGACAGCGGGCGGGTCACCATCGACGGCACCGAGCCGATCGACCCCGACCGGCTCACCGCCGCCATCGACGAGGCCGGCTACACCATCGTCGCCTGACCCCCCGGGGCCCGGCCGCGGTGTGCGGCCGGGGCCCGCACCGGGCGGGCGGCGCGGGCCCGAGCACACCGTGCGCGCCGGGCGTCCCTCACGCGTCGGCGGCGTCCAGCAGGCGGGCGCTCTCCTTGCGCGACGCGGCGGCGTCGAGGTAGTGCCCCGCCTCGATGTCGACGAAGGTCGACGGCTTGCCGTGCGCGAACCCCAGCCGCGACACCTCGCCGCCGGTGAGCGCCCGGATCAGCCAGTTGGCGGTCACCCGCGCGCGGGCCGGCCCCGAGGGCAGCGCCCACAGGTGGTAGGCGCGGGTCACCGCGAACGCCGGCAGCCCCGACAGGTCGTAGCCCATCGGGCGGGCCACCGCGTCGCGGCCGCTCAGGTCGACCACCAGGCCCATGTCGCGGTGGGAGAAGTCGCGCAGCGGGCGGCGCAGCAGCGACGCCACCACGTTGTCGGCCACGGTCACGCCCTGCCGCTGGGCGTACTGGGCGGTGGGCGGGCAGAGGGCCCCCTCGTCGTCCTTGGACAGGTCGGGGACCGCGGCCGCGTCGCCCACGGCGAAGACGTCGCGCTGGTCGGGCACGACCAGGTCGGTGCCGACCTTGAGCTTGCCGCGCTCGGTGGGGGCGCCCAGCGACTCCATCAGCGGGCTCGGCGAGGTGCCGGCGGTCCAGATCAGCGTCCGGCACGGCAGGACGCGGCCGTCGGTCAGCGCCACCTTGTGCTCGGTGACCTCGCGGACCGACACCTCCAGCTTCACCTCGATGTCCAGCCCGCGCAGCAGGTCGAGGGCCTCCTCGCCCAGGTTGGTACCCAGTTCGGGCAGCAGCCGCGGCGCGATGTCGACCAGGTGCCACCGGATGACCCGGCGGAGGTCGGGGTAGCGCTTGGCGGCCTCCATGGTGAGGCGGCGCAGCGACGCGGCGGTCTCGACCCCGGTGTAGCCGCCGCCGACCACGACGAACCGGCAGCGCTCCTCGCGCTCGACGGGGTCGTCGGTGGCGTTGGCGAGTTCCAGCTGGGCGAGCACGTGGTCGCGCAGCACGACGGCCTCGGCCAGGTTCTTGTTGCCGAACCCGTGCTCGGTCAGGCCGGGGATGTCGAAGACGCGGGTGAGGCTGCCGGGCGCCAGGACGAGCCGGTCGTAGGGCTCGCACACGACCTCGTCGGAGATCTTCTTGACGACGACCACCTTGCGCTCGGGGTCGATGCCGATGGCCGACCCGGGCACCATGCGGGTGCGGCGCAGCAGCCGGTGCAGCGACACCGCGAGCGACTGCGGGGTGAGCAGCCCGGACGCCACCTGCGGCAGCAGCGGACTGTAGAGCATGTAGTCGTTGGGTGAGACGAGGACGATCTCGGCGGCGCCCTGCGGAATCCGCCGTTCGAGCCGGCGCAGGGCGTGCAGCCCCGCGAAGCCGGCGCCGACCACCACGATGCGCGGCCGTGTCATCGATGAACCACTCCCCCTAGCGGCCGCCCGCCCGGCGCGGGGCCGGTGGGCGGCGTTGCGCGTTCTCCGCTCCAGCGCCTGCCCGGCGCCGGGGGGCTCAAACGTGCGGGCGGCGGCGCCGGGCCCGCCGGGGCGCGGTCAGCCGTCGGCGAGCAGGGCGGCGGTGCCCATGGCGAGCAGCAGGTCGGCCATGCGGTCGGTGGAGAGCCCGCCCGCGCTGTGCGGGGTGGAGTTGAGCAGGCCGAACACGGCGTGCACGGCGGCGCGCAGGTCGGCGGCGGGCCGGTCGGGCCGCAGCCGCGCGAGCACCGCGACCCACTCCTCGACGTAGCCCCGCTGGAGGCGGCGGATGCGGCGGCGTTCGGCGGCGGGCACGTTTCCCAGTTCGCGGTCGTGCACGGTGATGAGGGCGGGTTCGCCCAGCGCGAAGGCGACGTGCCCGCGCAGCAGGGCCTCCAGGGCGGCGCGGGGGTCGTCGGCGGCGGCCGCGGCGCGGGCCCGGCCGTCGGCGGCCAGCCGTTCGCTGACGTCGAGCAGCATCGACGCCAGCAGCGCCTCCTTGCCGGGGAAGTGCCGGTAGAGCGCGGGGCCGGTGGTGCCCACGGCCCGGCCGAGGTCCTCGATGGTGACGCCGTGGAAGCCGCGCGCCGCGAACAGCTCGGCGGCGGCGCGCAGGATCTCGGCGCGTCTGCCGCCCGGCCCCCGATCGCCCACGGCCCCTCCCGCCTCGCCCCCGCCGGCCCTGGACACCGGCGTTAACGGTCACTAACATCGCCCATGTTAGCGGTCGTTAACACGAGGGGGGAAGATGACCGGGCCACCCGTGCTCACCTCGGCGGTCGACACCGGCGGGGCGGCGTTCGCCCGCAACGCCGAGGCCAACCGGGCGCTCGTCGCCCGGTTGCGCGAGCACCTCGCGGCGGCCGCCCTCGGCGGCCCCGAGCGCGCCCGCGCCCGGCACGTCGAACGCGGCAAGCTGCTGCCCCGCGACCGGATCGACGCCCTCCTCGACCCCGGCAGCCCGTTCCTGGAGCTGTCGCCGCTGGCCGGCCACGGCCTCTACGGGCCCGACGGCGGCGACGCCCCCGCCGCGGGGATCATCACCGGGGTGGGGCGCGTCCAGGGGCGCGAGGCGGTGGTGGTCGCCAACGACGCCACGGTCAAGGGCGGCAGCTACTACCCCATGACGGTGAAGAAGCACCTGCGCGCCCAGGAGGTCGCGCTCCACAACCACCTGCCGTGCTTCTACCTCGCCGACTCCGGCGGCGCGTTCCTGCCCATGCAGGACGACGTCTTCCCCGACCGCGAGCACTTCGGCCGCATCTTCTTCAACCAGGCGACCATGTCGCGGCTGGGCATCCCGCAGCTCGCCGCGGTCCTCGGCTCGTGCACGGCGGGCGGCGCCTACGTCCCCGCCATGAGCGACGAGGCCGTCATCGTGCGCGGGCAGGGCACCATCTTCCTCGGCGGCCCCCCGCTGGTGAAGGCCGCCACCGGCGAGGTCGTCACCGCCGAGGAGCTGGGCGGCGGCGACGTCCACTCCCGGGTCTCCGGGGTCACCGACCACCTCGCCGACGACGACGCGCACGCCATCACCGTGCTGCGCCGCATCGCCGCCACTCTCGGCCCCCGGCCCGAACCCGCGTGGGAGCGGCGCCCGTCGCGGCCGCCCGCCCACGACCCCGCCGAGCTGCACGGCGTGGTCCCGCCCGACACCCGCACCCCCTACGACGTGCGCGAGGTCATCGCCCGCGTCGTGGACGCCGGGGAGTTCACCGAGTTCAAGGCCGAGTACGGCACCACCCTGGTCACCGGGTTCGCGCACATCCACGGCCACCCGGTGGGCATCGTCGCCAACAACGGCATCCTGTTCGCCGAGTCGGCGCTGAAGGGCGCGCACTTCATCGAGCTGTGCGACCGGCGGCGCGTCCCGCTGGTGTTCCTGCAGAACATCTCCGGGTTCATGGTGGGCCGCGACTACGAGGCGGGCGGTATCGCCAAGCACGGCGCGAAGATGGTCACCGCGGTCGCCTGCGCCCGCGTGCCCAAGTTCACCGTCGTCATCGGCGGCTCCTTCGGCGCCGGCAACTACAGCATGTGCGGGCGGGCCTACTCCCCCCGCTACCTGTGGATGTGGCCCAACGCGCGCATCTCGGTCATGGGCGGCGAGCAGGCGGCGTCGGTCCTGGCCACGGTGCGCCGCGACCAGTACGACGCGCGCGGCGAGGACTGGCCCGCCGAGGCCGAGGAGGAGTTCAAGCGCCCCATCCGCGACCAGTACGAGCGGCAGGGCGACCCCTACTACTCCACCGCGCGGCTGTGGGACGACGGGGTCATCGACCCCGCCGACACCCGCACCGTGCTCGGCCTGGGCCTGGCCTCAGCCCGGCACTCCCCGCTGGAGCCGGTCGGCTACGGCGTCTTCCGGATGTGAGGTGGCGATGACGCACCCGATGCCCACCGTCCTGGTCGCCAACCGCGGCGAGATCGCCGTGCGGGTCATCCGCACCCTGCGGCGGCTCGGCATGCGGTCGGTGGCGATCCACGGCGACGGCGACCCCGGCGCCCGCCACGTCCGCGCGGCCGACACGGCCGTGCGCGTGGGCGGGGCCGCGCTCGCCGACAGCTACCTGAACGGCGACGCCATCATCGCCGCCGCCGTCGCCGAGGGCGCCGACATGGTCCACCCCGGCTACGGCTTCCTGTCCGAGAACGCCGGGTTCGCGCGCGCGTGCGCCGCCGCCGGGCTGGTGTTCGTCGGCCCGCCGCCCGAGGCCATCGAGGCGATGGGCGACAAGATCCGCGCCAAGGCCACCGTCGCCGCCGCCGGGGTGCCGCTGCTGCCCGGGTTCGCCGAGCACCGCCCCGGGGCGCCCGGCGGCGGCGCGGACGGCCTCCCGGCCGGCCCGCTGTCCGACGACGACCTGCGCCGCGCCGCCGACCGCGTCGGCTACCCCTTGCTGGTCAAGCCGTCCGCCGGGGGCGGCGGCAAGGGCATGCGGCTGGTCCGCGACCCCGCCGACCTGCCCGCGGCGGCCGCCGCGGCCCGCCGCGAGGCCGCCGCCGCGTTCGGCGATCCCACCCTGCTCGTGGAGCGCTACGTCGAGCACCCCCGCCACATCGAGGTGCAGGTCCTCGCCGACGCGCACGGCAACGTGGTGCACCTCGGCGAGCGCGAGTGCAGCCTGCAGCGCCGCCACCAGAAGATCGTCGAGGAGGCCCCCTCCCCGCTGCTCACCCCGGACCAGCGCGCCGCCATGGGCCGCGCCGCCGTCGCGGCCGCCCGCGCGTGCGGCTACGTCGGCGCCGGGACGGTCGAGTTCATCGTCCGGCCGCCCGGCGCGGTCGGCGGCGGCTGGGCGGACGGCGGGCTCGACTACGCGTTCCTGGAGATGAACACCCGCCTGCAGGTGGAGCACCCGGTCACCGAGGCGGTGACCACCGTCGGCGGGCGGCGCGGGGTCGACCTCGTGGAGCTGCAGCTGCGCGTGGCGCGCGGCGAGCCGCTGCCGTTCACCCAGGACGACATCGGGTTCGCGGGCCACGCGGTGGAGTCCCGCGTCTACGCCGAGGACCCCGACCGCGGCTTCCTGCCCACCGGCGGCCGGGTGCTGCTGCTGGACGAGCCCGAGGGCGAGGAGGTGCGGGTCGACTCCGGCCTCGACGCGGGCACCGAGGTCACCTCCGCCTACGACCCCATGCTCGCCAAGGTGATCACCTGGGGGGCCGACCGCGCCGCCGCCCTCGCCCGCATGGACACCGCGCTGGCCGACTACACCCTCCTCGGGTGCCCCACCAACGTGGCGTTCCTGCGCCGGCTGCTGCGCCACCCCGCCGTCGCGGCGGGCGACCTCGCCACCGACCTCACCGAGCGCGTCCGCCCCGAACTGGCCGACACCGGCGGCCCGCCCGAGGAGGCGCTCGCCGCCGCGGCGCTGGACCACCAGCTCGGCCTGGAGCCCGCCGGCCCCGGCGCCGACCGGTTCGACGTGCCCGACGGCTGGCGCGTCGGCGGCCCGGCGTGGACCACCTGGCGGCTGCGCGCCCCGCACCGCGACCCCGTCACGGTGCGCGTGCGCCGCGCGGACGCCGGCGCCGCCCCGGGAGCGGGGACCGCGTTCGAGGTCCGCGTCGGCGCGGCCGACCCGGTGCTGGCCCGCGCGGCCCGCTCCGCCGACGGCCGCCGCCTCACCGTCGCCTACGCCGGGCGCACCGCGGCCTACGCGCGCGCCGCCGACGCCGGCGACCTGTGGCTGGGCCGGGGCGGCGCCGCGTGGCGGTTCGCCGAGGAGCCCGCGTACGCGCCCGCGCGCGGCGCCGAGCAGGCCGCCGACGGGGTCCTGCGCAGCCCGATGCCGGGCACCGTCCTCGCCGTGCCCGTCACCGAGGGCCAGCACGTCACCGCGGGCACCCCGGTCGTCGTGGTCGAGGCCATGAAGATGGAGCACGCGGTCACCGCCCCGGTCGACGGCGTCGTCACCCGCCTGGAGGCCCGGCCGGGCCGCCCGGTCGCCATGGACGCCGTCCTGGCCGCCATCGTCCCCGGGCCGGCCGGCGCCCCGCCCGGCCCGGCACCGGAGGCCGGCGCGCCCGGCGCCGCCGCACCCGCCACGAGCAAGGAGTGAGGGCATGACCCACGGACTGTCCGCCGAGCACGAGGAGCTGCGCCGCACGGTCGAGGCGTTCGCCCGCGAGGAGGTGGCCCCGGTCATCGGCGACTACTACGAGCGGGGCGCGTTCCCCTACGACATCGTCGCGGCGATGGGGCGGATGGGCCTGTTCGGGCTGCCGTTCCCCGAGGAGTACGGCGGCATGGGCGGCGACTACTTCGCCCTGTGCCTGGCGCTGGAGGAGCTGGCCCGCGTCGACTCCTCGGTCGCCATCACCCTGGAGGCGGGGGTGTCGCTGGGGGCCATGCCGATCTACCGGTTCGGCTCGGCCGAGCAGAAGCGGACCTGGCTGCCGCGGCTGTGCGCGGGCGAGGCGCTGGGCGCGTTCGGGCTGACCGAGCCGGGCGCCGGCTCCGACGCGGGCGGCACCCGCACCACGGCCCGGCTGGAGGACGGCGCGTGGGTCGTCAACGGCACCAAGTCGTTCATCACCAACTCCGGCACCGACATCACCGCCCTGGTGACGGTGACCGCGGTCACCGGGCGGCGGCCCGACGGCCGGCCGGAGATCTCGGCCATCCTGGTGCCGTCGGGCACCCCCGGGTTCGAGCTGGGCCAGAAGTACTCGAAGGTGGGCTGGAACGCCTCCGACACCAACGAGCTGGTGTTCACCGACTGCCGGGTGCCCGAGGAGAACCTCGTCGGCGAGCGCGGCCGCGGCTACGCCCAGTTCCTGCGCACCCTGGACGAGGGGCGCATCGCCATCGCCGCGCTCGCGGTGGGCCTGGCCCAGGGCTGCGTGGACGAGAGCGTGCGCTACGCCGGCGAGCGCGAGGCGTTCGGCCGGCACATCGGCGGCTACCAGGCGATCCAGTTCAAGATCGCCGACATGGAGGCCCGCGCCCACACCGCCCGCCTGGCCTACTACGACGCCGCGGCGCGCATGCTCGCCGGTGAGCCGTTCAAGAAGCAGGCCGCGATCGCCAAGCTGGTGGCGTCCAACGCCGCCATGGACAACGCCCGCGACGCCACCCAGGTGTTCGGCGGCTACGGCTTCATGAACGAGTTCCCCGTCGGCCGCTTCTACCGCGACGCCAAGATCCTGGAGATCGGCGAGGGCACCAGCGAGGTCCAGAAGATGCTCATCGCCCGCGAACTCGGCCTCCCCGCCTGACCCCCCGCCCGGGACCGGGCGGGGGTCACGCGCCGCGGAGGGAGCGCACCGCGTAGATGCGGCGCCGGCGGCCGCCGGCGCCGCGCACGTCGGTCACCTCGACCTCGGCCTCGACGCGTTTCCCGAAATGGCGTCCGAGGTCGCGGGTGACCTCCTCCGCGCTGCTCGCCCGCACGATCCCGCCGTCGTCGGTCCGGATCTCCACCGTGCCGCGCAGCGCGCTCACGCTCCCGAGCCATCCGCGCACCGTGACGGTGCCCCCCGGCCGGAACTCGCTCTCCTCGCAGACGGTGCGGACGCGCATCGCCCCGGCGGCGGTCCACCGGCTGCTCCGGGTGTGGCCGCCGGAGTGCCACGCCGCGCTGAGCCCCAACCCGGCGTCCGAGAGGCCGCCGGTGAGCGAACCGAGGTGCTTCATCGCCCGCGGCCCCAGGGTGGTGAGCCGCTCCGCGAGCCGGTCGTCGGCTTCCTCCGACCCCTCCGATACGTCGATGACGTCGAAGACGGTGTCGACGGCGTCGTCCAGGATGGTCGGCAGCGTTCCCATGCGGTCGGACGGATCGATGCCGTCCGGGTCGGGACCGTACAGTTCCACCCCGAAGGAGGAGGGGTAGACGGCCGCGGCGCTGAGCGCGGTCGACTCGCGGATGTGGCGTGGGATCGGGGCGCTGCCGGTGGGCCGGCCGGTCAAGGCCTGGGCGACCGCCGCGACCGATTCCTGGAGGTTGGACAGGAACGCCCCGAGGACCGAGATGCGCACGGTGTGGGTGTCCGTGTCGGCACCGGTGAGGGCGACGTCGAGGCGCCGCCGCGGCGCGGGGCCGGCCTCGTCCCCGTGGAGCAATCGCCGCCGCTGAACGGCGGCGAACTCCTCGGGGGTACCGGGTGCGGCGCCGCCGGGGCGGCGGTTCTCACGCATCCACCGGCGCACGGCCGCCTTGTCACGCGGATCCGGGAAGGGCGTCGCGGCGCTCACACCAGCACCTCCACATATCCTCGGCGCGACGGGCGCGGCGCGCTCGCCTGCGCCGCGGGCCGGCAGCGCTGCCAGATCTCATCGTAGAGCCCGAGGTCCCGGAACGACCGGTCCGTGGCGTCGGTGAGGCGGCGGGGCGCCAGATCCCCGAAGGACAGGTCCTCCGGCAACCGCAGGAGGTAGGCGTCGACGCGCATGCCGCGCTCGACGCACCAGGTCCGGTCGGTGAGGTCGTCGAGTGAGCGCAGTTCGTCGCGTTGCAGCCGGTCGAAGGCCGCCGCGCGCAGCAGGTAGGTGACGTCGACGTCGGCGGGGTCGAGCTTGCCGCTGACGAAGCTGCCGCCCAGCCATAGGCGGGTGATCTCGCCGGCCTCCGCCTCCACGGCCGCCCGGTGCAGCTCCCACTCGGCCCAGATGGGTGCGCGCGTCGCGGAGGCCGTGAAGCCGGGGGCCGACACCAGGCGGTCGTGCAGGGTGTCGAGATCGGCGGTGTACCGCCCCGGCGGAAGCAGCCCGGTCACCGGGTCGAACTCCGGCAGGAGCACCGCGCCCCCTCTCGCGTGTGGATCACGGGCGTGTCGAATGATAGCGGCGGCGGCCCGGGGTCGGAGGGTGAACGCCGGTGCCCGGACGGGGGCGGGATGGGGTAGACCTGGTGGGCATGGAGACGTCGGGGATGGTGTACGACCGGTGGGGGGACGGGGTTCCCGTCCTGCTGCTGCACGGGCTCGGGCACCGGCGGCAGACCTGGTACGCCGTGGCGCGGCACCTCGCCGCCGGGCACGACGTGGTCGCGCCCGACCTGCCCGGGTTCGGGGCGTCGCCGCCGCCCGGGGCGGCCGACCGCTACGACATCGAGGCGCTGGTCGACACGGTGCGCCGGTTCTGCGCCGACCTCGGGTGGGATCGGCCGCACGTCGCCGGGAACTCGCTGGGCGGCGCCATCGCCCTGGAGCTGGGCGCGCGCGGGTTCGCGGCGTCGGTCACCGCGCTGTCGCCGATCGGGTTCGGGTCGGCGCGGGAGGGGGCGGGGGCGCGGGTGCTCGCGCGCGGCGCCCGGCTGGCCGCGCGCATCCCCGAACCGGTGCGGGTGGCCGCCGCCGACAGCCCGCCCCTGCGGTCGATCGCGCGTCGGGTGCTGCGCGGCGACCCGTCGGCGGCGTCGGCCCGCCGTCTGGCGTTCGACGCGACCGTGCTCTCGGCGGGGTCCCCGTTCGTCCGGCTCGTGCCGCACGTGGCCGCCTACGCCTTCCGGGCGCGGCGGGTGCCGTGCCCGGTGACGATCGCGTGGGGCGACCGCGACCGGCTGCTGCCCGCCGCGGGGGCGCGGCGGGCGCTGCGCCGCATCCCGCACGCCCGGCAGGTCTCCCTGCTGGGGTGCGGGCACATCCCGATGGCCGACAACCCGCGCGCCGTCGCGGCGGAGATCCGGCAGACCTGCCGGACGGCGGGCGAACCCCTTCCCGGCTGAGGCGGAGGGGGCGGTGCGGCGTCCGGTCGGCCCCGGGGCGGCGCCGTGGCGCGCGTAGGCGCCCGACGCGGCCGGGGGGCCTACGGGAGGCGGCGCCGCCTCCCGGTGCGCCACGGGCGCATCGGGCGAGGGGTGGTCAGCCGCGGCGGTCGTGGACGGCGGCGCGGAGTTCGGCGATCGCGTCGGCCACGGGCACGCCGTTGTTCTGCGAGCCGTCGCGGTAGCGGAAGGACACCGCGCCCTTGCTGACGTCGTCGTCGCCGGCGAGCAGCATGAAGGGGACCTTCTGCTTCTGCGCGTTGCGGATCTTCTTCTGCATCCGGTCGTCGCTCGCGTCGACCTCGACCCGCAGGCCCTCGGCGCGCATGCGGGCGGCGACGTCGTTCAGGTAGGGCACGTGCTCGTCGGCGATGGGGATGCCGACGGCCTGCACCGGCGCCAGCCACGCCGGGAACGCGCCCGCGTAGTGCTCCAGCAGGACCGCGAAGAACCGCTCGATCGACCCGAACAGCGCCCGGTGCAGCATGACCGGGGTCCGCCGGGAGCCGTCGGCGGCGGTGTACTCCAGGTTGAACCGCTTGGGCTGCTGGAAGTCGACCTGGATGGTCGACATCTGCCAGGTGCGGCCGATGGCGTCGCGGGCCTGGACGGAGATCTTCGGGCCGTAGTAGGCCGCGCCGCCGGGGTCCATGACCAGGTCGAGGTCCTGCTTCTGCGCGGCCTGGCGCAGGGTCTCGGTGGCCTCGGCCCACTCCTCGGGCTCGCCGATGAACTTGTCGGAGTCGCCGCGGGTGGACAGCTCCAGGTAGAAGTCGCTCAGCCCGTAGTCGCGCAGCAGGTCGAGCACGAACGTGAGCAGGGTGTCGAGCTCGTCCGGCATCTGCTCGGTGGTGCAGTAGATGTGCGCGTCGTCCTGGGTGAACCCGCGGGCGCGGGTCAGGCCGTGGACCACGCCGGACTTCTCGTACCGGTAGACGGTGCCGAACTCGAACAGCCGCAGCGGCAGCTCGCGGTAGGAGCGGCCGCGTGCCCGGAACACGAGGTTGTGCATCGGGCAGTTCATGGCCTTGAGGTAGTAGTCCTGCCCCTCGAACTCCATGGGGGGGAACATGGACTCGGCGTAGTTCGGCAGGTGCCCCGAGGTCTCGAACAGCTTGGCCTTGGAGATGTGCGGGGTGTTGACGAACTCGTAGCCGGCCTCCTCGTGGCGGCGGCGCGAGTACTGCTCCATCTCCTTGCGGACGACGCCGCCCTTGGGGTGGAACACGGCCAGGCCGGACCCCAGCTCGTCGGGGAAGGAGAACAGGTCGAGTTCGGCGCCCAGCTTGCGGTGGTCGCGCTTCTCGGCCTCCTCCAGGAACGCCAGGTACTCCTTGAGCGCGTCGCGCGACTCCCACGCGGTGCCGTAGATGCGCTGGAGCTGCGGGTTCTTCTCGCTGCCCCGCCAGTAGGCGGCGGCCGAGCGCATGAGCTTGACGGCGGGCACCGCGCGGGTGGTGGGCAGGTGCGGGCCGCGGCACAGGTCCTTCCAGCACAGTTCGCCGGTGCGCGGATGCACGTTGTCGTAGATGGTGAGCCCGCCGGCGCCGACCTCGACGGAGGCGCCCTCGGCCGCGTCGCCCGCGCCGCCCTTGAGGCCGATCAGCTCCAGCTTGTAGGGCTCGGCGGCGAGTTCGGCGCGGGCGTCGTCGTCGGACACCGCGCGCCGCTCGAACCGCTGGCCCTGCTTGACGATCTCCAGCATGCGCTTCTCGATGCGCTTGAGGTCGTCGGGGGTGAACGGCTCGGCGACGTCGAAGTCGTAGTAGAAGCCGTTGTCGATGGGCGGGCCGATGCCCAGCTTGGCCTCGGGGAACAGCTCCTGCACGGCCTGGGCCATGATGTGCGCGGCGGAGTGGCGCAGGATCGACCGGCCCTCGTCGGAGCCGATCTCGATGGGCTCGACGGTGTCGCCGTCGGCGACCTCGTGGTCGAGGTCGCGCGGCTCGCCGTTGACGCGGGCGGCGATGACGGTGCGCCCGTCGGCGTCGAGCGCCTGCCCGGCCGTCGTCCCGGCCGCCACCGCACGCTCGGTTCCGGCGAGGGTGATACGCAGCTCAGGCACGGCGGACACGGGGACTCCTTCGGCAGGCGGTTCACGTACGGCGCGGCCGCCGTCGCGCGGCGGCGGGCGGTCGCGGGCGGGGGCGCCCCGGGCGGGGCGCGGGCACCCGGGCTCCGATGCTATCGGCTCCGGTGGGCCCGGGCCGCAGGAACCGCCCCGTGGCGGCGGGCGCGGGGCGGGCGGCCGCGGTGGGACGGCGGGGCGGGGCCGGCCCGGTCGACCCGGTCGGAGCGGGCCCGGACCGCCGCGCTCCGCCGACCGCGCGGAGGGCGCCGCCGCGCGGGCGGTGGAGGGCCGCATCCCCGTCGTGGCACGGATTCCGGTCCGTCCCGTGCGGCCCGTTACCTTCGCTTGATACGGCCGACTATTGTGAATTCATGTCACCGAGCCCTATGACCGGCACCGACGATCCGGACCCGGCGGCATCACGCCCGACCACCGCCCGTGCGCGGCGGTGGCGCCGCTTCCGCGTCCGCCTGCGCATCTGGCGGATGCGCATGCACGCCCATCCCGTGTCCAGTGCCACCTGGCGTACCGCCGTGGCCGTGGTGGGCGGCCTCATCCTGCTCGCCGGGGTCGTCATGTGCGTGACCCCCGGGCCGGGCGCGGCGGCGATCGTCCTCGGCCTCGCCATCCTGTCGACCGAGTTCGCGTGGGCGCACGGCATGCTCGGCTACGCCCGCCGCTGGGCGCACCGCGCCCGCCAGAAGGCACGCGCCGTGCGGCGGCGCGGGCGCGAACGGCGGCGCCTGCGGCGCGGCTGAACCCGCGGCGCGGCGCGCCCGGAACCCGATCCGGACGTCCGGAACCCGGCCGCTGCCGCCGTGGCGGCGGGCCGGGCCGCGGCGCGCCCGGAGACGCAAGCGAAGAGGCCGGTTCCCGGGAAGGGAACCGGCCTCTTCGGCGCTGTGGGCGATACTGGACTCGAACCAGTGACCTCGTCGGTGTGAACGACGCGCTCTAGCCAACTGAGCTAATCGCCCGGAGTCGTGACCCCGCCGTGTCCCCGGCGGCGCCGACAAGGAAGACTCTAGCGCATTCGGCGGGGTGCCGAGCGCACGGTCGCCGCGCGGGGAACCGGTCCACCTGTGATCGACGTCTCATGCGCGGCGGCATCCGCTCGGTCAAGGGCGGGTAAAACGTGAAACCCCTTCATGCCATGGGGTCCGAACGGCGGAGGGAGGCGCCGGGGGCGACCCGCGGTTGGGACGCGTGACGCGGCACACAGATCATGGGGAATTCTTGGTTTCCGCAGCTCATTACATTGACGGAGGGATCGGCGAGGCCGCGGCGCGACGCCCCTTCGCGATCTCCGAGTAAAAGTCTCCCAATGGCGCGTCATAGGCCGCGCCCTGCCGCGTTGGAGCGGGTGAGACGGCAAGAGACCCGCGCATCCGCGGGGCCGGACGAGAAAAGGTACGGCGAACATGAACAGTAGCGACACCACTGCCACCGCCGAGCTGGGACTCCGGCTGGTGGTTCCGGACCGCACGGCGGTCCCCCTGGTCGCTCGGCTCGACTACACCGCCGACGACCCCTACGCGATCACGGTGGCGTTCCACACCGGCGAGGACGAGCCGGTCGAGTGGATCTTCGCCCGCGAGCTGCTGACGGTCGGCATCGTGCGCCGGGTCGGCGAGGGCGACGTGCAGGTGTGGCCGTCCAAGGGCGCCGGGGAGCGCACCATCAACATCGCGCTGTCGTCGCCGTTCGGGCAGGCGCAGTTCGACGCCCCGGTGTCGCCGCTGGCCGAGTTCCTGCACCGCACCTACGAGATCGTGCCCGCCGGCCAGGAGGGCGACTACGTCGACCTCGACAGCGAGATCGAGCGCCACCTGCACACCTGAGGCGCTGGTCCGGCCCGGAGGCCGCGCGGAGGTCCCGTGGGCCACGCGTGCCGTCGACCAGGCCCGCACGGACAGGACTGCGGTGGCGGTATACCCGCCGCCCGGCCCCGCCAAACGCGGACGCCGGCGCGATGGCGGGCACGCCGCGACACCGGTGTCGCGGCGCCCCGCACGGTCCTACTGCTGAGTGTCGGCTCAGCGCCGACTCAGTACCACTCAGTGCCGGCTCAGGGGTCCATGTCGGACGCGCCGCGTTCGACGAACACCTCCATGGTCTTGCGGGTGACCGGCCCCGGCGCCGCGGGCAGCTCCCGGCCGTCGACGGCGCGGATGGGCTGCACGTCGCGCCCGGTGGAGGTCAGGAACGCCTCGGAGGCGTCGGCGAGGGCCGACATCGGGATGTCGACCTCCTCTCCCCCGGCCCACTCCAGCACCAGCTCGCGGGTGATCCCGGCGAGGGGGCCCGCCGACAGCGGAGGGGTGACCAGCCGACCGTCGAGCACGAGGAAGATGTTGCTGCCCGTGCCCTCGCACAGGTTCCCGGCCGTGTTGGCGAAGATCGCCTCACCGGCGCCGCGCTCCTTGGCGTAGCCCAGCGCGCGCACGTTGTCGGCGTAGGAGGTCGTCTTCATGCCCGTGAGGGCGCCGTTCTCGTTGCGCGTCCACGGCACCACGGCGACGTCGGCGGTCGGCGCGATCGGCGGGAACGGCGCGATGGCGACGATCAGGGTCGGCTCGCCGCCGACCCGCTCCGACCCCAGCGGCGCGGTGCCCGCGGTGTAGGTGATGCGGATGCGCGACGTCCCGACCTCCTGGTTGGCGTCGAGCGCCTGCGCGACGCCGTCGGCCACCAGGTCCAGGTCGGGCTCGGGCAGCCCGATCCCCGTGGCCGAGCGCGCCAGCCGGCGCAGGTGCCGCGTGAGGGCGAACGGCCGGCCGGCCACCCCCTTGACCGTCTCGAACACGCCGTCGCCCACGGTGACACCGTGGTCGAGGACGGGAATCCGCGCCTCGTCCGCGTCGAGCACCCGGCCCCGGCCGTAGCCGGCACCCGCGATCCACACCCGCATGCCTGTCCACCCCTCATGTGTCGCGCCATGGCGCGTGCGCTCCGCGGGGGCGGGCGCACGGTCGCCCGTGACCTGATCCTGCCACTTTCCCGCGCCGGTCGGGCCGCGCCCGACCCGGCCCCCGGGTTCCGCGCCCGCCGCGCTGACCTGCGCGCGCCCGCCCCTGCGTACGGCGAAACGGGCGGGGGTAACGTAACCCCACGGTCCGGCCGACGGCTTCGGGCCCGGCGCCGCCGCTCCGACGCCGCATCGGAAGCCGGATGGACGGATCACGAATGGCTATCATCTGGGCAACGCTTATGGGGACTCCTCTGCCCCGGAGGGGTGCCCGCGGGCGGCCGCGCGGCCCACGGCGGGTCGTCGGGCGTCCGCACCCGCGACGACGACAGATCAAGAGAGCTATGACCTCACGGAGCACCGCCCCCGGCGAGTTGAGCTGGTTGCTCGACGACCTCCTCACACGCGCGCAGGGCACCCAGCACGCGATCGTGCTGTCGACCGACGGCCTGCTGATGGCCTCCTCCAGCAAACTCGACCGCCCGGCCGCCGAGCACCTCGCGGCCATCGCCTCGGGGCTGCACAGCCTCGCGGGCGGCGCCAGCAAGCAGTTCGGCGCGGGCGGCATCCGGCAGAGCATCATCGAGATGGACGAGGCGTTCCTGTTCGTCGCCGCGGCGGGCGAGGGCGCGTGCATGGCGCTGGTGTCCGACACCGAGTGCGACGTCGGCCTGGTCGCCTACGAGATGAACAAGGTGATCCAGCGCGTCGGCCAGTACCTGTCGGCCCCGCCGCGCCCGGACATGCCCACCACCCCCGCGCACGTCGAACGCTGACACCGAGTTCACGCCGCACGCGGCCCCGCGGCAGAGCCGTCCGCGGCGGCGCGCGGCCCCGGTCCCCCCTTCCCCCGGGGGGCGCTGTGCGCACCGGCGCCCTCCCCACCCCCCTGTCGGACGCGGCGGCACGGCCCGCCTGGGGAATCGGTTCGCCCCGGGGGCCGCGATCCGCTAGAGTTCGTAACGCAGCGAGGGCGACACCCCGGCCCCACCGGGGGCCCGCACCCGCCGCGCGGACGTGGCTCAGCTGGTAGAGCATCACCTTGCCAAGGTGAGGGTCGCGGGTTCGAATCCCGTCGTCCGCTCTGCATGCAGTACTTGTGCACGGGCCTGCCCGTGTCACGCGGACGTGGCT
Source organism: Nocardiopsis trehalosi NBRC 14201 (assembly GCF_001552555.1). Taxonomy (GTDB): domain Bacteria; phylum Actinomycetota; class Actinomycetes; order Streptosporangiales; family Streptosporangiaceae; genus Nocardiopsis_B; species Nocardiopsis_B trehalosi. The sequence continues at coordinate 19,801 of NZ_BCRK01000011.1, forward strand.
CAGCTGGTAGAGCATCACCTTGCCAAGGTGAGGGTCGCGGGTTCGAATCCCGTCGTCCGCTCGGAGGAAGCCGTAGGGGGTCGCCACGAGGCTCGGTCGCGGCTCGCGGCGGAGTGGCCGAGTGGCTTAGGCAAGGGACTGCAAATCCCTGTACACGGGTTCGATTCCCGTCTCCGCCTCCACGTCGTCCCGCACGGGCGGTTAGCTCAGTTGGTTAGAGCGCTACCTTGACACGGTAGAGGTCACAGGTTCGAATCCTGTATCGCCCACCCTTGCCGAAAGCGGCCCGGAGACCCCGTCTCCGGGCCGCTTCGGTGTTCCCGCCAACCGCCGCTCCTGGGAGCGCTCTCGGTCGCCCCGGCTCCGTGGCGCGGGTTGTCGGTGGAGCGGCCTAGCCTCTCGGCATGACGCGAGTGATGTACGCGGACGAGACGACGTCGGGTGAACGCGGGCCCGCCCTGGGGCTGGATATGGCCGGGGAGCGGGTCAGTGTGCGGGAGGTGATCCGGCGGCGGGTCTTCCAGGAGGTGGCGGAGTTCCACGCCCGGGGGTCGGAGGGGCCGTTCCGCGGGCTCGTCCGGCCGACGGCGGCCGAGGCGGAGCTGAACGGGCCGCGCGGCCCGCGGCACGCGCCGCCGCGGCTCGACCCGGAGCGGCAGTTCGACGCCGCTGTCGCGGCGTTCGCCCGGAACGGGTTCCTCGTGCTGGCCGGCGACCGGCGGCTGACCGACCTGGACGAGGAGATCGACCTGGTCCCGGACCTGGAGTTCACCTTCCTCAAGCTCGTCCCCCTGGTGGGTGGCTGATGTCCGACACCGACGACTTCACGCGGATCGACGCGCTCGTCCCCACCGCGGCGGCTGCGCTGGCCGCCGCCGAGCGCGGCGACCCGGACGCGGCCTGCGCGGCGCTGCTGGAGGCCGACGACTTCCCGGCGGCGCTCCGCCACCTGCCCCGGCTGCCCGAAGCGGTCCGCCGCGGCCTCGCCCGCCACTGCGTGGACCTGTACCGGGCCGCCGGGCCCGGAGAGCGGGGCGGCCGCCTGCTGATGGTGCACAGGGCGCTGCTGGCCCGCCGGCTCGACCTGGTGGAGGCCGACGGGTTCGAGGCGGCGATGCGCGCCGCCATGCACCTGGGGCCGACGGCCGACGAGGAGAAGCGCGCGCTGTGCGCGACCGCGCTGGCCTCCCCGGACTTCCGGCGCATGGTCGACCGCCTGCGCCCCTTCGAGTACGAGATGCGCCGCCGGCTGTTCGAGAACGTGCTGCGCCGGATGCAGGACACGGCCGGCACCCCGGAGGAGCGGGAGCGCGTCGCGTGGATGCGCGCGGTGCTGAAGGAGCGCCCCCTGTCCGTCCTGGACGCGGCGGAGGTGGAGCCCGCGCTGCTGGCCGCCGTCGAGCACGGGGACGTGGCGGCGGCGTGCGCGATGGCGATCGCGGACCGGGCGCCGCACGAGGTGCAGGACCGACTGGTGGAGCTGCCCGAGGGCGTCCGGACCGCCGGGCCCTCGCGGTGCCGGCGCCGGCGTCCGCTCCGCTGTTTCTCGGTTCTCGGACGGGGTAGGTCGAAGGGTGAAATAAGCTCGAAAAACGAGATACTTGAAAGTGAGCGCGGTGTTCTCCCTGGCCTACGCTCTGTTCGCCGCTGTGCACGCGGTGCTCGCCGTTCTGCTGGCGCGGGCCGCGGTGGGGCGGCGATCGGTCCCCCTGGGCCTGGCCGCGCTCGTGGCGGCCGGGCTGGTCTATGACAACGGCGTCGTGGCGGCGGGCCGCCTCATCGGCGAGGGCGGTCTGCTGATGGCGCTCAACCACCCCCGCTTCGTGATCCACGCCCTGCTCACGCCGCTGCTGATCGTCACCGCGGTGGGCCTGGCGCGCGCGTGCGGGGCGGGGTGGGCCCGCGCCCGCGCCGTCCACGTCCTGGCCTGGTGCCTGGCGCTCGGACTGGTCGGCTACGGGCTGGTGGCCGAGGTGTACGGCCTGGAGCTGGCGGCCGCCCCCGAAGGCGACGCGCTGCGCTACTCGGCCGCGCACACCGCCCCGCCGGTCCCCGCGATCGTCACCGTGGTGGCGCTGCTCGCCGCCGGCCTGGCGACGGTCCGGCGCGGCGGGGCCTGGATGGCCGGCGGCGCCGCCGCCATGTTCGCCGCCTCGGCCGTGCACTCGGCCCCCATGGCGATCGCCAACCTCGGCGAGGTCGCCTTCCTGGCCGGCATCGCGATGACCGCCCACCGCACCCCGGCCGCACCTACCCCACGGCCGGCCGGCACCGCGGCCTGACCGTCCCCCGCCGCCCCGGGCCGCTCCTGTGGTGTCAGGGGGTGGTCGGGCGGCGGGGGGTGGGGAGGAAGGCCGCGATGGCGAGGGCGACGAGGGCGGCGCCGGCGCCGACCGCCATGACCAGGCGGAAGCCCTCCTCGGCGGGGACCTCGGTGCCGCCCAGGGGGATGGTCATCTGGGCGAGGACGACGCCGGCCACCGCGCTGGACACCGAGGTGCCGATCGACCGCATGAGGGTGTTGAGGCTGTTGGCGGCCGCGGTCTCCGACACCGGGACGGCCCCCATGACCAGGGCGGGCATGGCGCCGTAGGCGAGGCCGATCCCCGCGCCGACCACGGCCGAGACGAGCACGAGCTGCCAGATCTCCGCCATCCCGACCGTGCTCATCCCGTACCCGGCGGCGACCACGGCGGCGCCGACCATGAGGGTGGTCTTCGGGCCGGCCGCCCGGGAGACGCGCGCCGACACCGGCGCCATGGCCATCATCACCAGGCCGGAGGGGGCCATGACCAGGCCGACGGCGACCATGCCCTGGCCGAGCCCGTAGCCGGTCTCCGCCGGGAGCTGGAGCACCTGCGGCAGCACCAGCGACATGGCGAACATGGCGAACCCGAACACGGCCGACGCGGCGTTGGTGAGCAGCACCTGGCGCCGGGCGGAGGTGCGCAGGTCGACCAGCGGTGCGGTGGTCCGCAGCTCCCACACGCCCCACAGCAGCAGGACGGCGGCCGCTGCGGCGAACAGCCCCAGGGTCAGCCCGCTCCCCCAGCCCCAGGTGGCGCCCTTGGAGATCGCCAGGAGCAGGCAGAGCAGCGCGACCGACAGCCCCGCGGCGCCGACCAGGTCGAACCGCCCCCCGCTGCGGACGGCGGACTCGGGCACCAGGGTGACCACGAGCAGGGCCGCCACCGCGCCGAGGCCGGCCGCCACCCAGAACAGCAGGTGCCAGTCGGCGTTCTCGGCGAGCAGCGCCGCCGCCGGCAGGCCGAGCGCGCCGCCGACGCCCAGCGAGGCGCTCATCAGGGCGGTCGCCGAGCCGAGCCGCTCGGACGGCAGCTCGTCGCGCATGATGCTGATCCCGAGGGGGATCACCCCGGCGGCCAGCCCCTGGAGCGCCCGGCCGACGACCATGGGCGCTAGGCCGTCGCTCAGCGCGGCGACCACCGAGCCCGCGATGAGCATGCCGAGGCTGACCAGGAGCATCCGCCGCTTGCCGTACATGTCGCCGAGCCGGCCGACCACGGGCGTCGCGACGGCGGCGGCGAGCAGGGTGGCGGTGATCGCCCAGGTGGTGTCGGACGCGGAGGCGCCGAGCAGCGCGGGCAGCGCCGGGACCAGCGGGATGACCAGGGTCTGCATCAGGGCGACCACGATCCCGGCGAACGCCAGCACCGCGACGAAGACGTCGGGCCGCGGTGGCGCGGGCGCCGGGGCGGTGTCGGGCACAACGGACATGGGCGGACCTCCGGGGACCGGTGCGGGTGGGGTTCGCGCTGTTTTTAAATCAATCGGTTGACTTAAGTTACCAGGCGGGGTTGACTGCTCACCGACGGACGGCCGACGCGAGGAGGTCCGATGGGCGAGGACGCCGGTGCGGCGGTGACCGCGGCCGACCGCACCCCGCGGTCGGAGCGGGCCGGCGCCACCCGCGAGCTGATCCTGGCGGCGGCGGAGCGGCTGTACGCCGAGCACGGCGTGTCCGCCGTCTCCAACCGCCAGGTCGGCGAGGCCGCGGGGCAGGGCAACACCGCCGCGGTCGGCTACCGCTTCGGCGCCAAGGCCGACCTGGTGCGGGTGATCGCGCGCAGGCGCAACGCGGCGGTCGAGCGGCTGCGGGGGCGCATGCTCGCCGAGCTGGGCGGTTCCCCCGATGTCCGCGACTCGGTGTCCTGCCTGGTCCACCCGCCGGCGCGGCACCTGGCCGACCTGGGCGCTCCCACCTGGTTCGCCCGCTTCTCCGTGCGGGTCCTGGCCGACCCCGCGCTGCGGCCGATCATGGCCGAGGAGGCCCTGGGCTCGCCCTCCCTGCGCCGGGTGCTCGACGGGGTCGACCGCCGCCTGCCCGACCTGCCGGCCGGGGTGCGCGCCGAGCGCAAGGCCCTGGCCCGCCACCTCATGACCCACATGCCCGCCGAGCGCGAGCGCGCCCTCGCCGAGGGCCGCCCCACGCACCGGCCGACCCGGCACGACGCGGCGACCGGGCTGGTCGACGCGCTCGTCGGCCTCTACCTGGCCCCCGTCACCCGCCCGCCCGCTCCGAAGGAGGAACGATGAAGGTCCACGTCGACGAGGACCGCTGCTGCGGCGCCGGCTCCTGCGTCCTGCGCGCGCCCGAGGTGTTCGACCAGCGCGACGAGGACGGCATCGTGGTGCTGCTCGACGCCGCGCCCCCGGCCGACCGGCACGCGGCGGTCCGCGAGGCCGCCGACGTCTGCCCCGCGTCGGCGATCGAGGTGCGCGGCGACGCATGAGCGCCCCGACCCGCGTCCTGGTCGTCGGCGCCTCCGCCGCCGGGCTCGCCACCGCCGAGGCCCTGCGCCGCAAGGGGTACGGGGGCGCGCTGACCCTCCTCGGCGCCGAACCGCACGCCCCCTACGACCGGCCCCCGCTGTCCAAGCAGGTGCTCCGCGGCGACTGGGAGCCGGGCCGGTCCCGGCTGCGGGCGCCCGAGGCCCTGGCCGCGCTGGACGCCGACCTCCTGCTCGGCGATCCGGCGGTGGCCCTCTCCCCGGCCGACCGCGCCGTCCGCACCGCGTCGGGCCGCGAGCTGGGGGCCGACGTCGTGGTGGTCGCCACCGGGGTGCGCCCGCGGACGCTGCCGGGGCAGGCCGGGCTGGCCGGGGCGCACGTGCTGCGCACCCTGGACGACGCTCTGGCGCTGCGCGCCGACCTGCTCGCGGCCCGCCGGGTCGTCGTCGTGGGCGACGGGGTGCTCGGCGCGGAGGCCGCCGCCACCGCGCGCGCCCTGGGCCGGGCGGTGACCCTGGTCGGCCCGCAGCGGGCGCCACTGGAGGCCCGGCTCGGACCGGTGCCGGCCGCCCTGCTGGCCCGACTGCACGCGGAGCAGGGCGTCGACCTGCGGCCGGGCGCCGCCGTGCGCGGCCTGGCCGGCCGGGGCGGGCGGGTGACCGGGGTCCGGCTCGCCTCCGGCGAGGAGCTGCCGGCCGACACCGTCGTGGTGGCGGTCGGCTCCGCACCGGCGACGGAGTGGCTGGCCGGCAGCGGGCTGCGGGTCGATGACGGGCTGGTGTGCGACTCCCGCTGCCGGGCCGCCGAGGGCGTCTACGCCGCCGGCGACGTGGCCCGCTGGCACCACGAGGGCCTGGGCGGGCTGCTGCGCCTGGAGAACCGGACCAACGCCACCGAGCAGGCGGCCGCCGTCGCCGGCAACGTCCTCGGCGCGGACCGGCCGTACACGCCCGTGCCCTTCCTGTGGACGGACCAGTTCGCCACCAAGGTGCAGGTGTACGGCGTCCCGGCGCCCGAGGACGTCCTGACGGTGGTCGAGGGCGACCCCGCCGGCGGCCGGTTCGTCGCGCTCTACCACCGCGACGGCACCGCCACCGGCGTCCTCGGCTGGAACATGCCCAAGCAGGCGCGGGCGCACCGCCGCGAGGTCGCCGACGCCCTCTCCTCCCCCTCGCCCTCCCCCGCACCCGCCGACCGCTGACCGCTGACCGGACCCTGGAGGAACGCATGACCCCGACCGCACCGTCCGCGGACGCGCCCGAGTACCCGATGCCCCGCGCCGCCGGCTGCCCGTTCGACCCGCCGCCCGCCCTGCGGGAGCGGCAGGCCGAGGGCCCGCTCACCCGGGTCCGGCTGTGGAACGGCGACACGCCCTGGCTGGTGACCCGGTACGCCGAGCAGCGGGCGCTGCTCGGCGACCCCCGGGTCAGCGCCGACGCCACCCGCCCCGGGTACCCGCTGCCGGCGCCGGTGGCGCCCGCCCCGGCCGGACCGGCCCCGGGCGCCGGCGCGGCGCCGCCGCGCCCCGGCGGCCTCGGCTTCATCCTGATGGACGACCCCGAGCACGCGCGGCAGCGGCGGATGGTGACGGCGTCGTTCGCCGTCCGCCGCATCGAGGCGCTGCGGCCCGCGGTGCAGCGCATCGTCGACGACCGGATCGACGCCCTGCTGGCCGGCCCGAAGCCCGTGGACCTGGTGGAGGCGTTCGCGCTGCCGGTCCCCTCGCTGGTGATCTGCGAACTCCTCGGCGTGCCCTACGCCGACCACGACTTCTTCCAGGAGCACAGCCGGACCGTCATCCGGCGCGGGGCCACCCCCGAGGAGCGCGGCGCGGCGATCGGCGCGCTGCGCGACTACCTGGACGGCCTGGTGGGCGACCGGCTCGCCGACCCGGGGCCGGACCTGCTCTCCGGCCTGGCCGAGCGGGTGCGCAACGGGGAGCTGGCCCGCGAGGACGCCGCGCAGATCGGTGTGCTGCTGCTGATCGCCGGGCACGAGACGACGGCGAACATGATCGCGCTGGGCACGCTGGCGCTGCTGGAGCACCCCGACCAGCTCGCCCGGCTGCGCGACGGCGCCGATCCGGCGTTCGTCGCGTCGGCGGTGGAGGAGCTGCTGCGCTACCTGCACATCACGCACAACGGGCGGCGGCGGGTGGCGCTGGAGGACATCGAGATCGGCGGGGAGGTGATCCGCGCGGGCGAGGGCCTGATTATGGCGAACGACATCGGCAACCGCGACCCGGCCGCCTTCCCCGACCCCGACCGGCTGGACCTCGGGCGCGACGCCCGCCACCACGTGGCGTTCGGGTTCGGCGTGCACCAGTGCCTCGGCCAGTCGCTGGCGCGGGTGGAGCTGCAGGCGGTCTACGGGACGCTCTACCGGCGTATCCCGACACTGCGCCGGGCCGTTCCGCTGGAGGCCGTCCCGTTCAAGCACGACGGCTCGGTCTACGGCGTCTACGAGCTGCCGGTCACCTGGTGACACGTCCCGGCGGCCGCGGATCCGGCCGCCGGGGGCGTACCGGTCAGAGGCGGACGGGGAGGAGGGTGAGGCTGCGGGTGGCCTTGTCGCGGGTGCGGCGCCGCGGGGTTCCGGCGAGGTGGATGCCGGGGAAGGTGCGCAGGACGCGGCTGAACACGACCTCGCCTTCGAGGCGGGCGAGCATGGCGCCGATGCAGTGGTGCGGGCCGTGCAGGAACGACAGGTGGCGGGCCGCGTTGGGCCGCCCCGGGCGGAAGGTGTCGGGGTCGGTGAACACGCGCGGGTCGCGGTTGGCCGCCGGCAGGATCTGGTAGACGGCCTGGCCGGCGTCGATGCGGGTCCGGCCGATGACGACGGGCCGGGTGGTGACCCGCAGGTCGAAGTGGACGGGCGGCTCGAACCGGAGGGCCTCCTCGACGGCGGCCGCCATGCCTCCGGCGGCGGCGATGCGGGCGGTCTCCTCGGGGTCGCGCAGCAGCAGTTCGAGCCCGTTGCCGAGCAGGCCGGCGGTGGTGTCGACCCCGGCGGCGAACAGCAGCATGAGCTGGGCCAGGGTGTCGCGGTCGTCGACGGGTGCGCCGTCGTCGTCGGTGAGGTGGGCGACGGCGGAGATGAGGTCGTCCCGCGGATCGCCGCGCCGCAGGCGGAGGGTCTCGGCGAGCGCGTCGATGAGGGCGCCCTGCCCGAGGACGGCGCGCTCCTGCTCGGCGCCGGAGATGCTGATGTCGAGGGTGGCGCCCATGTCGCGGGACCAGACGCGCCACTGGGCGAGGTCGGCGTCGGTGTCGATCGGCACGCCGAGGATGCCGGCGATGACGGCGACCGGCACCAGCGCGGCGATCTCCGCGATGAAGTCGACCTCCTGGCCGGGTTCGAGGCGGCCCAGCCGCTCGTCGACGATCCGCTCGACGAGCACCCGCCAGCGCGGGATGGCGGGCGTGGTGAAGAACGGGGACAGGATGCGGCGCAGCCGGGTGTGGACGGGCGGGTCGCTGAACATGAACTGCCGGCTGGCGACGTCGACGCTGGCGGCCTGCCGGGGGTCGCCGGGGTCGTGCCCGGCGGCGGGGCTGATCCAGAAGTGGTCCGACGAGAACAGGCTGGTGTCGCGGCACATCCCCTTGACGTCGTCGTAGCGGGTGACGAAGTAGCCCTGCATGGCGTCGGCCCAGTGGACGCCGTCGCCGGCCTCGCGCAGGGCCGCATAGGAGGGGTGGGGGTCGTCGTCGGCGGGGTCCAGCAGGCGGGCCAGCGCCTGCGCGGGTTCGGTGAGGGTCTCGGACACGCGGTCGATCCCTTCGATCACAGGGTGCGGCGGGACGTCTGGTGGTCGCTCCGGTGAGGCCGGAGGTCCCCGTGCTACCTGAGTGCCGATTGTGCCGATGATTTCGTTCTGAGCGCAATGGCGGACAAGAGGCTTAATGCCCTTAATGCGGCTCGATGGGCTCCTTCGTGCGACCCCACCCCGACCGGCCGCGGGGATCGGCATGGGGCCCGGCCGCCCCCTCACCGGAGGGGACCGCAGTGACATCAGGGGCGTTTGACCCACATGTGGCGACATTCACCATTGATGCGGGTGATAACAGAGAGATGAAAGGGTATGTCCGCTTAATCTTCCCTCTGCGGAACGCCGGACCGCGGCCCGCTCAACGCGGACCGATCTTCCCCCTGTCCCCTTGTCTCCGGGAGTCCACCCATGTCGTCCCCCACGTCCGCCGACCGCCCCACCTCGCGTATCTACAAGCGCGAGCGGCTCTCCGCCTACGACCGCTGGGTCTGGGGCTTCAGCTTCCAGCCCTGGGCGTGGGGCCCGCGCGCCGACCGGGTCGTGGAGTTCTACCGCACCCACCTCTCCCGCGACCACCTCGACGTCGGCGTCGGCACGGGGCTGCTGCTGGACCGGGCGGGCATGCCCGAGGGCCACGAGCGCCTGCACCTGCTCGACGCCAACCAGGGTCCGCTGGAGGAGACGGCCCAACGGCTCGCCCGGTTCTCCCCCACGATCACCCGCGCCGACGCGCTCGCCCCGTGGACGGAGCTGGAGCCGGGCACGTTCGCCTCGGTGGGCTGCATGAACGTCGTGCACTGCCTGCCCGACCCCGAGGGGCGGGGCATCGAGGCCAAGACCGCGCTGCTGGACTCGGTGGCGCGGGTGCTGCGGCCGGGCGGCCGGTTCTTCGGCGCCACGCTCCTGGACCGCGGGATCGCGGGCAAGTGGCGGCGGCCGATCGCGCCGCTGATGATGGCGGCCTACAACCGCCTGGCGTGGTTCTCCAACCGCGCCGACACCGCCGAGGACCTGGAGCGGGCCCTCGCCGCGCGCTTCGACGACGTCCACGTCTGGACGGAGGGCAGCCTGGCCCTCTGGTACGCCACGGCGCGGTCCTGAGCCGGAGGGCGCGCGGGGGCGGCGGCGGTGCCGTGGCCGCCCCCGCGCCCGCCCTCAGGCCAGGCCGGCGCGGGCCTTCGCCGCGGCGATGCGCCCCAGGCACTCGGTCTCGTCGAGCATCCACATCAGCTCGGTGGGCTTGCACACCCCGGTGATCCACATGTCCTGGATCTCGGGGAGGGTGAGCACGGCCTCCATGAGGGCGGGGAAGTGCGGCGGCCGGTTGGACTCGTCCCAGAAGTTCACCACGAACACGTCGGTGAACATGGCCGCGAACCGTCCCCACTCGTTCCAGAACGAGGTGAACGCCTCGCGCCCCCAGTCGGCGGTGAACGGCCGATCGCCGTGGGCGCGGATGGCGTCGAAGTAGGTCTGCGCGCACCGGGCGGAGTTGGTGTGCAGCTGCCCGGAGACCGGGTCGACCGTGATGACCGCGTCCGCCATGCCCAGCACCATGCCGCCCTCGGGCAGCTCGGCGACGGGCTGCCGGACCTGCGGCTTGATCTCCTCCATGATGACCGCGTTCGGGTCGACCAGGTAGGAGTCGGCGCAGCGCTCGGCGACGTCCGGCGCGTACTGGGCGAGCCTGCCCATCAGCACGTCCAGCCGCTTCTGCGCCGCGTCGGGGTCGCCCGGGCGGGGGCGCTCGTGGTCCTCCCAGGCCAGGCCCTCGCCGATCTCGCCCTTGGCGAAGATCGTGGTGGCCGGACCGTACACGGTGAGCTGGGGAACGATGAAGATGTTGCCCCCGCCGGGGACGGACACGACCTCCAGGCCGCGTTCGCGCACCGCCGGGTCGGGGTTGGGCTCGACCCCGAACAGGCTGGCCTGGGTGATCCGGCCGGCGTGGGCGCCGCCGGAGCGCGAAGCGTCGTAGTCGAAGAGGCCACCGAGTTCGCCGGAGCCCACCGCGATGACGACCAGGTCGAACATGCGCGTGAAGAACCGCAGGTCGGAGTAGGAGCAGCCCTGGACGACGACCTTGCCGCCCTGGTCCTCGAACGCCTCCAGCCAGTCGGCCATCTTCAGCCGGCTCTCGACGGCCAGGCTGGTGCCGCCCGCGTTCACGCCGCCGAACTCCATCGCCGGCATGCCGGGGGCGCGCAGGGAGAAGTGGATGCCCCGGGCGGTGGGGGCGGCCTCCCACTGGCCGAAGAACAGGCCAGCGTCACGCTCCATCGCCAGTACCTCGGGGAAGGTCATGGCGAGGACCCCGGTCGGGCCGCGGCGGATCTCCGGTGAGGTCCTGCCGGTCATGACGGTCACGTCGTAGCCGCCGCGGAGCAGCTTGTGGGCCAGGGTCAGCCCGCTGTAGCCCGCGCCGACGATCAGGATCTTGCGCATCGCGTCTCCTCGCTGGGTGCGGCGTGTCCGCGCCGGGGTGTCCGCATACCCGCGGGCGAGAGCCCGGTGTGAGATCCGCGCCGCGGTCTGGGGGGAGCAGGCCGGCTGGGGGCCCGGCGCACCCCGGACGGGGCCGCAGCCGGGACGGCCTGTTGATCACCGCCCATATAGTCCCATACCCGAACGGGTGGCCCGGCTGTGCCGACGTTTCGGGCGCCGAGGGGGGTGCCGGGCGCCGGAGCGCTCGGCACCCGGCCCGGTGCGCGGCCACCGCGGAAGGCGCGGGGCGCGGTCCGGGTCAGCCGGTCACGGTCACGGTCACGGGGTCGGAGCAGCCCAGCGACGGCGACAGCAGCAGGCTCACGGTGACCTCCGGGGTGCCGGCCGGGTCGGCGACGGAGAACGCGCAGACCGCCCCCGTCCCGGTGAGCGGGTACCAGAACCAGGTCTCGCCCACGGTCGCGCGGTCGACCTGCGTCCACCCGCCCGCCTCGGTGCGGTAGGCGACGAGTTCGACCTTGGCCTCCAGGTCGCCGACCCGGTGGGCGGTGAGGGTGACCCGCAGGTCGGTGCCGAACTCGGCGGCGGTGACCAGGTGGGACTCCGCGGCGTCCGCCGCCGCGGGGGCGGCGAGGACGGGCAGCAGGGCGGTGGCCGCCGCCGCGGCGAGCGCGGCGCGGCCGGCGGTGCGGACGGGGGTCGGGACGGGCATGGCGTCTCCTCTGCGTCGACCGCCCGGGGGTGACCCGCGTCACCCCGGCGGTTGCCCGTGAGACGCCGGGCGGGGCCGCCGGGTTGTCGGCCGCCCCGGCCGGTCCCGGACCGGCCGGGCCTCAGGACCCGATACCGAGCCCGAACACCTCCAGGACGCTGTACACGCCGAGGACCGCGATGGCGGCGCTGCTGAGCACCAGGGCGCCGGTGAGCCAGGGGTTGCGCCGGAACCGCGGGTCGACCTCGGTGGAGCGCAGCCGCCACACGGCGATCACCACGGCGAGCAGGAAGATCCCGCCCGCGATTCCGCCGATCTGCACCATGAGCACCGGCGACTGGATGAACAGGAACGACGCGGCCCACAGCGGCTGGAAGACCCAGGTGAGGATGCGGATGGTCCGGCGGCGGACGGCGACGTCGGACCAGTCGATGACGCCGAGCAGGCCCAGCGTGTTGGTCCACAGCCGCGGGACGCTGGCGGTGGACCCGATGTTGGTGGACCACAGCACGGCGACCGCGCCGATGAGGAAGACGTACTCGGCCCACGGCCCCATGGTGTCGGTGTACATCCGGGCCAGGGTGGTGATCATGGCGTTGCCCTCGGGGACGAGCCCCTGCGGGTGCAGCACGGACGCCCCGATGATGTAGAACGCGAGCGTGCACAGGGTGCACACCAGCCACGACACCAGGACGTCCAGGCGCATGACGCGCAGCCAGCCCTCGGCGCGGCGGGCGCGCTCCTCGGTGCCGTCGTCGGGGCCGGTCCAGCGGGCGTAGCCCTTCTCCAGGCACCAGTAGGTGTAGGTGGTCATCTCGTCCGCGCCGACCCCGGTCATGCCGAACATGGCGACCGCGATGCCGATGGTGCCCGCCGGGATGGCGAAGCTCAGCCCGGTGGCGAGGTCGGCCGAACCGTAGCCGAACTCGGTGAGCGGCAGCCCGAGGGCCAGGCCGACCGTTGCGAGGGTGAACACGCCGACGGACACCGCGGCGAGGCGTTCGACGATGCTGTAGCGGCTGCTCTGCAGCAGCAGGATGGTGGTCACGACGACGATCCCGGTCCACACCGCCAGCGACGGGAAGGACAGGGGCTCGCCGTAGATCGGCCAGAGGATGGACAGCGCCGCCGCGACGCCGCCGATGATGCCGCCGCGCTGGAGCATCTTGGCGAAGTCCATGCCGATCCACAGCCAGTTGATCCAGCCGACGCGGCCGACGCGCGGCCCCACCTGGCTGAACCCCTGGAGGGCGGGCTTGCCGGTGAGGATGGTCCACCGCGCCAGCTCCATCTGGATCCACACCTTGATCGCGGTGCTGGCGATGACGAGCCACAGCAGGACGAACCCGGCGCGGGCGCCCAGCGAGGTGGTGACGATCAGCTCGCCGGAGCCGACGACCGCCGCGGACAGGATGAGGCCCGGCCCGAGGTGGCGGAGCCGCCCGGTGAAGGTGCGCGGGGCCTCGCGGGCGTCCTCGGGGCGCAGCGCGTAGGGGTCGGGGACGGCCGCTGCCGCCCCCTGGGGGGAGGTGGTGCTCATGATGGGGTTCTTTCGGTCGGGCGGGACCGCCGTCGGGCGGAGGGAGGGTGGGTGGGCCGGGGCCGGGGGCCGGTCGGCGGTACGCGCGACCGCCCGCGCGGCGCCTCGGCGGCGTCGCGGGTGCGGGTGCGGGTGCGGGTGCGGCGGCGTCGCGGGTGCGGGGCGGGGGCGCGGTCAGGCCGCGGCGTGGCGGGGCTCCTCGCCGCGCAGGACGCGGACGATGTCCTCGGCGACCATGGCGCCCATGGTGCGGTTGGCCTCGCGGCCGCAGGCGCCGATGTGCGGGGTGAGGACCGTGTTGGGGGCGGTACGCAGCGGGCTGTCGCCGGGCAGGGGCTCCCCGGCGAACGCGTCGAGGGCGGCCGCGCCGATGTGCCCGCGGTTGAGCAGGTCGGCGAGCGCGGCCTCGTCGACCAGGCCGCCGCGCGCGGCGTTGACCAGGCAGGACCCGGGGCGCATGGCCTCCAGGCGGGCGCGGTCGAGCAGCGGGGGCGCCCCCGGGTCGCCGGGCAGGTGCAGGCTGACCACGTCGGAGGCGGTGACGCAGGTGTCGAGATCGACGGGGTCGGCGCCGTGGGCGGCGATCTCGGCCGGGGCGAGGTAGGGGTCGTGGGCGGCGACGCGCATGCCGAACGCGCGCCCGTAGCCGGCGAGGATGCGGCCGATCCGGCCGAACCCGACGATGCCGAGGGTGCGCCCGTCGAGTTCGGGGCCGAACGGCTTGGGCCAGGCGCCGGCGCGCACGGCGGCGTCGGCGGCGGGGATGTGCCGGGTGGCGGCGAGGATGAGGCCGAACGTCAGCTCGGCGACGGCGCGCGAGTTGCTGCCCGGGGCGTAGACGACCCGGACGCCGCGCGCACGGGCGGCGTCGAGGTCGATGTTGTCGACGCCCACCCCGTGCTTGGCCACGACGCGCAGCCGGGGGGCGGCGTCCATGACGTCGGCGGTGATGGGATCGAGGCCCACCACCAGCGCCTCGGCGCCGCCGACGCGGGCCAGCAGTTCCGCGCGGGGCAGGGCGGCGTCCTCGCACGGGCGCTCGGCGGTGAGGCCGGCCTCGGTGAAGACGTGCCACGGCGCGTCGGAGAAGCGGGCGAAGGTGGGTGTGGTCACCAGGACCTGGGACATGGGGCGTGGTCTCCCTCCGGGCGGCGGCCGGTGCGGGGCCGCCGCCCGTGTCTGCGGCCCGGCGGCTGCGGGCGGAGGCGGGGCGGGCGGGGGCGGCGGGGCGGGGCCCGCCGGGGCGCGGGTCAGGCGCCGCCGCGGGCGGCGTCGAGGTGGGCGGCGGCGGCCTGCTCCAGGTGGACCAGGTCGGAGGCGACCGAGGCGAAGGTGAAGCCCTCGGCGAGGCGGCGGGCGGCCACGGCGCCGCTGGGCGTGTGGATGCCCGCGGCGATGCCGGCCGCCGCGGCGGCGTCGCGGACCCGGACCACGGCGGCGTCGAACACGGCGTCGACGGCGGGGTCGGTGGAGGTGGCGCCGCCGACCGCCAGGCGCAGGTCGGACGGGCCGACGTAGACGCCGTCGAGCCCGGGGACGGCGCAGATCTCCTCGACGTTGGCCAGGCCCTGCGGGGTCTCGATCATGGCGAGCACGAGGGTGGCCGCGTCGGCCTCGGCGGGTGCGGGGCCGATGCGCAGCATCGAGCGCATGGGGCCGTAGGAGCGGATGCCGTGCGGCGGGTAGCGGGTGGCGGCGACCGCGGCCGCGGCGTCCTCGGCGCTGTTGACGAGCGGGACGATCACGCCCGCCGCTCCGGCGTCGAGGGCCCGGCCGATGGGGGTGGGGTCGTTGGCCTCGACCCGGACGACGCCGACGGAGGTGCCGCCCGCGTCGACGGCGAGCAGGTTGTTCAGCATCCCGGAGTAGCCGAAGAGGCCGTGCTGGGCGTCGAGGGCGACGTAGTCGTAGCCGAGGCGGGCCAGGCGCTCGACGGCCACGGGGGCGTCGAGCAGGCTCCAGTAGCCGATGGCGGGCTCGCGGTTGCGGATCCTGCGGGCGAAGTCGGCCGCGGTCATGGGGTCACGTTCCCTTCGGAGGCGGTGCGGTCGGGCGCCGGTCAGCGGTTGTAGGCGGGCATGGGGCCGGCGAGTTCGGCGCCGACGGCGTCGCAGGCCGCGGCGGCGTCGGCGGGCAGCGGGCCGGCCGCCGCGGCGGCGATGTTGGCGGTGAGGTGCGCGGTGGAGGAGCCGCCGAGCAGCAGCGCCCCGGTCTCGGGGCGGCCGAGCAGCCAGCGCAGGGCGAGGTCGGTGAGCGGGATCCCCGCCTCGTCGGCGATGCGCCCGAGGGCGTCGACCGCGTCGAACAGCCGGACGTCCCAGTAGCGCTCCCGGTACATGGCGGCGAGCCGGGAGTCGCCGAACCGGCCGGAGTCGGGGGTGGTGTCGAAGCGGTGCCGTCCGGTGAGCAGGCCGCCGCCGAGCGGGTTGTAGACCATGGTCAGCAGGCCGGTGGTCCGCGCGAACTCGGAGTACTCGGCCTCGATCCGGCGGGCGAGCAGGTTGTAGAGCTGCTGGGCGACGACCGGGCGCGGCGCCCCGGCGGCGTCGGCGGCGCGGTTGAGCTCGCCGATCTGCCAGGCGGCGAAGTTGGAGACGCCCAGCGCGCCGATGCGGCCCTCGGCGACGAGTTCGGCGATGGTGCCCATGGTCTCGGCGAGCGGGGTGGCCCGGTCGGGCTGGTGCAGGTAGAACAGGTCGACCCGGTCGGTGCCGAGGCGGGCCAGGCTGCCTTCGAGGGCGGCGCGCAGGCCCGGGGCCGAGAGGGGGGCGTGCCCGGCGGCGTCGGGGTGCGGGATGCCGGCCTTGGTGGCGAGGACGACGCGGTCGCGGCGGGCGGGCAGCAGGTCGCGCAGGATCTCCTCGCTGGCGCCGCCCGCGTAGCCGTTGGCGGTGTCGACGCCGGTGATCCCGGCCTCCAGGGCGGTGTCGAGCATCCGGGCGGCGCCCGCCGCGTCGACGGTGTCGCCGAAGGTCATGGTGCCGAGGACGAGCCGCGACAGGGGCACGTCGGTACCGGGCAGCGCCAGGGGCGCGGTCGGTGCGGCGGGGGCGGTGTCGGTCATCGGTCTCCTCGGACGGGCGGGGCCGACGGCGCGGCTCGGGCGCGGCGGCGTGTTACCCGCGTCACCATCGCACAAACTGCGTGGTGTGCGCAATACCCCGGCGTGAATCTGCGCGAAAGACGCACAGAATCCGGTCATGGGACCGCGCGGTCCCCCGCCGCGCGCGGACAGCGGGCACCTGCGGGGGCCGCACCCTCCCCCGGTCGCGACCGCCCGTCCGGGCACGTCACTGCCGCTCCCTGGACGGCCGCAACGGGGCTGCGCGCGCGGCCGCCGGGCGCGCACGGGGCCGCCGGGGACGCGGGCCGCGTCCCCGGCACGCCGCCGCCCCGCGCCGTCCCGTATTGCGCGTTGCGCGCAGGAGTGCGATCCTCGCCCCGAGCCGCCGTCCCCGCGGCGGTGCCGCCGGTCCGGCGGCGGCCGCGCGCCGCGCGGCCCACCCCGCGATGCGGCTGCACGCGGATGGGCCGCGCCGCCGCCGGTAGCATGATCCCGGCCCCGCGCCCGGCGGCGGATCCGTCCCCCGCGCCGCCGCAGATGTGAGAGGACGCCGATGCCCCGTGGTACCCGCGCCCGGCGGGCGGCCATCGTCCGGCTCGCCACCACGTCCGGACTCGCCAGTGTCGAGGACCTGTCCGCCACCTTCGGCGTGACCCCCTCGACCATCCGCCGCGACCTCGCCCACCTGGAGGCGGCCGGCGAACTCGCCCGCACCTACGGCGGGGCGATCGCGGTCGCCGCCCACCCCGAGGCGTCGCTGCGCCAGCGCCTCGGCGAGGCGTTCGACGCCAAGCGCGCCATCGCGACCTGGGCGGCGGCCCAGATCCGCGCGGGCGAGACCGTGCTGCTCGACGCCGGCTCGACCACCGGCGCGCTCGCCCACGAGCTGCGCGCGGCGCGCGACCTGACGGTGGCCACCACCGGCATGACCGTGCTGGAGGAGCTGGCCACCGCCGAGCACGTGCACGTCGAGTGCCTGGGCGGCACGCTGCGCCACCTCAGCGCGGGCTTCGTCGGCCCGCTCGCCGAGGCGGCGCTGTCGCGCATGACGTTCGACCGCGCGTTCCTCGGCGCCGACGGCGTGGACGCCCGCGACGGCATCTGCGAGGCGAGCCTGCAGCAGACCCGGCTCAAGGAGCTGATGGCGCACCGCTCGGAGAAGGTCTACGTGCTCATCCACTCCGCCAAGCTCGGCCGCCGCCCCTTCCACGCGTGGGCCCGCCTCGACCCGGGCTGGACCCTGGTGACCGACGCCGACGCCGCCCCCGAGGCGCTGGCGCCGTTCCACGAGGCCGGGGTGGAGGTCGTGGTGGCCGACCCCGCCGGCGGCTGACCCGCGCACCCGGCGCGCCCCGCGCCGCTCACCCCCCGGCGGGGGCGTCCGCCATGCGGTCGGCCAGCCAGCGGTGGAACCCGGCGATGTGGTGCTCCAGCGGCACCAGCACCCCGCCGTCGCGGTAGACCCGGGACGCCATGGCGGGCTGGCACCGCTCGCACGCCGCGAAGTCCTGCCGGTTGACCCGGTCGAACAGCTCCGCCGACCGCGCCACGTCGGCGCCGGAGGCGAGCACCTCGGGGTCGTAGAGCCAGTCGCACTCGACCCGGGTGCGGTCGGGGGCCAGCGGGAGCAGGCGGTGCACGATGACGTGGTCCGGGACCAGGTTGAGGAACACCTGCGGCGGCAGGGTCACCGCGTAGTAGCGGCGGTCGCGGTCCTCCCCCACCCCGCCGAGGCGGCCGAACCCGGACCCGCCGTCGACCGTGAACCCGTCGACGTCCGCCCCGAACGCGGCGCCCCGGCCGCCGTCCGCCTGGGCCGCGCGGCCCTCGGCGAACTCCGGCAGCACCCCGGTCAGCTCGGGGTGGATGGTGGCGCAGTGGTAGCACTCCATGAAGTTCTCGACGATGAGCTTCCAGTTGGCGCGGACGTCGTAGACCTCGCGCCGCCCCGGTTCCAGGCGGTCGACGCCGTAGGCGGCCACCGCGTCGGCCGACCCCAGGGCGTCGGCCACCGCGCCGCGCACCGTCTCATCGAAGGACGGCGGGTCGTCGGCGAGGCAGACCCACACGTAGCCCAGCCATTCGCGCACGTGCACGGCCGCCAGGCCGCGCCGGTCGCGCTCGGCCGCGGGCAGCTCCCCCAGGTTGGGGGCGGCGACGAGCCGCCCGTCGAGGCCGTAGGTCCACGCGTGGTAGGGGCAGCGGAAGGCGCGGCGCACCTCGCCCGCCTCCTCGGTGCACAGCCGCGCCCCCCGGTGGCGGCACACGTTGAGGAAGGCGCGCACCCGGTCGGCGCGGTCGCGGGTGAGGAGGACGCTCTCGCGGCCCACCGGCACGGTGCGGAAGGCACCGGGGCGCGGCAGGTCGCCCGCGCGCGCCGCGCACACCCAGACCGCCTCGAAGACCCGGGCCTGCTCGCGGGCGAAAACGGCGGGGTCGGTGTAGGCGGTGCCGGGCGGGGTGGGCAGCAACGGGGAGCGGGGGTCGGTCGCGGTCACGGCGCCACCTCGTTCGGGTCTGGGGGGACGGGGGCCGCCGGGCCGCCGCGCAGGGCGGGCCGGCGGGGGTCGAACAGGGCGATCGGGTGCCGGGTGGTGCCCGTGGCCGCCAGGTCGGCGAGGATCTCGCCGATGACCGGGACGAACTTGAAGCCGTGCCCGGAGAAGCCGCAGGCGACGACGGCGCCCGGGTGGTCGGGGTGGGCGGCGACGACGAAGTGCTGGTCGGGGGTCGTGGTGTACATGCACGCGGCGCCGCGCAGGAACCGGCCGGGCAGGTCGGGCACGCGCGGGGCCAGGTGGGCGGCGATGGCGTCGACCTCCTCGGGGTGGACGGCGCGGTCGAGGGCGTCGGGGTCGCACGCGGTGCCGCGCCGGAAGAACGCGGTCTTCACGCCGCCGTCGGGGCCCTCGTAGGCGGGGAAGCCGTAGACCTGGGTGCCCTCGGCGTCCTCCCAGACGAAGACGGGGTGGCGCCCGGGGAGGAAGGGGCCGGTGCCGCCGCGCGGGGCGAACCAGTACTGGACCTGGCGCTCCACCGTGAGGGGCAGGCCGAGGTCGGCGAGGAGGCCGGGGGCCCAGGCGCCGGGGCACAGGACGATCCGGCCGGCGGTGTGGGTGCCCGCCGGGGTGGTCACCCGGAACCCGCCGCCGGGGGTCGGCGCCCAGCTCAGCGCGGGTTCGCCGAAGCGCAGGTCGGCGCCGTCGCGGGCGGCCAGCCGCAGGTGGGCGGCGACGGCGGCCTCGGGGCGGACGAACCCGGCGCGCGCCTCGTGCACGCCGACGTCCTCGGGGCCGGGGGTGAAGGCGGGGAAGCGGCGGCGGATGTCGGCGGCGTCCAGTTCCTCGTACGGCAGCCCCCACCGGTCGGCGGAGGCGCGGGTGCCCGCCACGGTGCGGCTGCCGGCCGGGCCGATCATCAGCCCGCCGGTGATGGTGAGCAGGTCGGCGTCGGCGTCGCGGGACAGCCGCTCCCACAGCCCGTAGGAGCGCAGCAGCAGCGGGACGTAGTCGGGGTGCTCGAAGTACGCCTGGCGGATGACGCGCGACCCGCCGTGGCTGGACCCGCGGTCGTGGGCGGGCCCGTTGCGGTCGAGCCCGAGGACGCGCAGGCCGCGCGCCGCGAGGTGGTGGGCGGCGGCGGAGCCCATGCCGCCGAGTCCGATGACGGCGACGTCGTGGGTGGTGGCCATGTGTGGGCGCTCCTCTCGGTGCTGCGGGTCGGTCAGCCGCGCAGCCGGGTCCCGTCGGGGTCGACCAGGGGTCCGGCGGCGACCGTGGCCGCCAGGTCCGCCCCGAAGTAGGCGATCGAGACGCGGGTGCCGGGCGCGGCGGCGGCCGCGGGCAGCCAGGCGTGGGCGACGGGCCGACCGATGGTGGCGCCGAAGGCCGCGCTGGTCACATGCCCTGCGGCCGCTCCGTCGATCATGACAGGTTCGCCGCCGAGCACCATGCGGGAGGGGTCGTCGAGGGTGAGGGTGGCGAGCCGCCGGGCGGGTGCGGCGGCGGCGCGCCGGCGCAGCGCGTCGCGGCCGATGAAGGGGCCCTTGCCGAGCCGGACGGCGAAGCCCAGGCCGGCCTCGTAGGGGTCGTGGTCGGCGGTCATGTCGGTGCCGGCGGCGCGGTACCCCTTCTCCAGGCGGAGGCCGTCGAGGGCGGCCCGGCCGGCGGCGACGGCGCCGAGGGGGCGGCCGGCCTCCCACAGCGTGTCCCACAGCGCGGCGCCCAGGTCGGCGGTGGTGCACAGCTCCCAGCCGAGTTCGCCGGCGTAGGAGACGCGCAGCGCGGTGACGGGGACGGCGCCCACGTGGGCGCGGCGGGCGGTGAGGTAGGGGAAGCCCGCGTTGGAGAAGTCGTCGCGGGACAGCGGCTGCACCAGGTCGCGGGCGCGCGGGCCCCACACGGCGACGCAGGCGGTGCCGGGGGTGGTGTCGCGGACGCGCACCGAGCCGTCGTCGGGGGCGAGGCGGATCAGCCGGTCGAGATCGAGGGGGCCGGTGGCGCCGACCTGGAACAGGTCGGGGCCCAGCCGGGTGACGGTGAGGTCGGCGAGCACGCCCCCGGTGTCGTCGCACATCAGCGTGTAGACGACGGTGCCCGGCGGGCGGTCGGCGCGGTTGGTGGTGAGGCGCTCCAGGTGGGCGAGGGCGCCGGGGCCGGCCACCTCGATCCGGGTGAGCGGGGTCATGTCGTAGAGGGCGACGCGCTCGCGGGTGGCGCGCGCCTCGGCGGCGGCGACCGGCGACCAGTGGCGCGCCGACCACGGGTCGCGCTCGGGCACGCCGGGCCGGGGCAGTCCGGCGTTGGCGGCGAACCACAGCGGGCGCTCCCAGCCGCCGGCCTCGGTGAAGTGGGCGCCGAGTTCGCGGTGGCGGGCGTGGAACGGGCTGGTGCGCAGCGGACGCGGGCCGCCGGGGGGCCGGGCCGGGTGGACGACGGAGTAGACCTCGGTGAAGCTGCGGCGGCCCCGCTCCTCGACGTAGGCCGGGGAGAGGCGGGCGCCGTCGAAGCGGCGGACGTCGCACTCGCGGACGTCGATCCCGGGGCGGCCCTCGGCCAGCCACGCGGCGACCGCGCGCGCCGCGCCCGCGGAGTGGGTGACCCAGACGGCCTCGGCCAGCCAGAACCCGCGCACCTCCCGCGACTCCCCGAGCAGCGGCAGGCCGTCGGGGGTGAAGGAGAAGACGCCGTTGATCCCGTCCGCGACGCGGGAGGCGGCCAGGGCGGGCAGCAGGTCGACGGCGTCGCGCCAGGACGGGGCGTAGTCGGCGGGGGTGAACGGGCGCACGGACGGCATGGCGGGGCCGGTGCCGGGGGCGGCGACGTCGGCGAGGTCGACCGGCATCGGCCGGTGCGCGTAGGAGCCGATGCCGAGGCGGTCGCCGTGCCGGCGGACGTAGAGGGCGGCGTGCTGGTGGCGGAGCATGGGCTGGGCGTCGGGGCCGGGCGCGCCGGGGCGGGTCAGCTCCGGCAGCGGGTCGGTGGTGGCGTACTGGTGGGCGAGCGGCAGCAGCGGGACGGGGACGCCCGCCATCGCGCCGATGCGCGGCCCCCAGAAGCCGGCGGCGCAGACGACGGCGTCGGCGGGGACGTCCCCCTGGTCGGTGCGGACGCCGCGGACCCGGCCGCCGCGCACGTCGACGCCGGTCACGGTGTGGTGGGCGCGGAAGACGGCGCCCCGGGCGGCGGCGTCGCGGGCCTGGGCGGCGGCGGCGCGCACGGCGTCGGCCAGGCCGTCGTCGGGGGTGGCCAGGCCGCCGAGGACGGCGTCGGACAGCATCGGCCAGCGGGTGCGGCACTCCTCGGCGGAGAGCAGGTCGGCGCGCACGCCCCAGGACAGCGCCCAGCCGTGGCGGCGGCGCAGGTCGGCCGCCCGCTCGGGGGTGGTGGCGACCTCCAGGCCGCCGACGGGGCGGAAGCACGGGCGGCCGTCCAGGGTGAGCCCGCGGTACTTGCGGACGGTGGCGGCCGCGAACGCGGTCATGGTGGCGGACGGGGAGGTCTGGAAGACCAGGCCGGGGGCGTGCGAGCTGGACCCGCCGGTGGCGAAGAGGGGGCCCTGGTCGAGCACGGTGACGCGGGCGAGGCCGCGCCGGGTGAGCTCGTCGGCGAGGGCGCAGCCGACGATGCCGGCGCCGATGACAACGACGCGGGGGCCGGAGGGGGTCGGGTCGGGGGGTGCGCTCATCGCGGAGGCCCTTCTCGGGGGACGCGGCGGTCCGGCGGAGCCGGCGGGTCGGCGGACGGGTCGGCCGGGGGGTGCGGGGCGAGGGGGACGGCGGACGGCACGGCGGCGGACACGGCGCACGGCACGGCGGGCATAGTTGTTGCGTATGGCGCTTCTCTGTCGCGCATCAATCAACAGCGTGCGGCGCATTCCGGCCGCCGTCAAGCCTCGCTCCGTTACACCTTCTTTACCGGCGCGCCGCCGGAAAGCTGTCCGATCCGAGGGGTTGACGGGCCGCACGGCGGATCGGAAACTGTTGCGTGTTCGACTCTTTGTTGCGCACTAGGGAACACTCAGGCCCGTCCGCGTCCGGTGGCGGGCCGCCCTCCCCCGCCCTCGGAACCCGCCGGGGCCGCCCGTTTCCGCTGCCCGCCACCCGCCGACCGCCGGTCGCGGCGGCCGCACGCCCCCAGAGGAGTCGCGATGATCCGCACCTGCCACCTGGACGACCTCCCCCCGGGCGCCGTGCTGCGCGTGCCGGCCGACGTCCCCATAGCGGTCTTCAACGTCGACGGCGAGGTGTACGCGATCGACGACACCTGCACCCACCAGGACGCGTCGCTGTCCGACGGCTGGGTGGAGGGCCGCCTCGTGGAGTGCCCGCTGCACGAGGCGGCGTTCGACCTGCGCACCGGCGCGCCCACCTGCCTGCCCGCCCGCCGCCCGGTCCGCACCCACGCCGTCACCGTCCACCCCGACGGACGGGTGGAGGTGCACGTCGGGGTCCCCGCCCCCGGGAGCGGCGCGGGGGTGGCGGCGGGCGCGGCGGAGCGCGGCGCGTGAGGTCGGTGGCGGTGGTCGGCGCCTCCCTGGCCGGGCTCGGCGCCGCGCGGGCGCTGCGCGCCCAGGGCTTCGACGGGGCGCTCACGCTCGTCGGCGCCGAACCGCACCCGCCCTACGACCGCCCGCCGCTGTCGAAGGCGGTGCTCCTCGGCACCGCCGGCCCCGCCGACCTGGACCTGTGCGACCCCGCCGACGCCGACCTGGCCGCCGAGTGGCGGCTGGGCGTGCCCGCCACCGGGCTCGACCGGCACCGGCGTTCGGTGCTGCTCGCCGACGGCACGGAGGTGCGCGCGGACGGGGTCGTGGTGGCCACGGGCGCGCTGCCCCGCCGCCTCCCCGGTCCGCCGCTCGCCGGGGTGCACGTGCTGCGCACCCGCGAGGACGCCGCCGCGCTGCGGGGCGCGCTCACCTCCGGGCCCCGGGTCGTGGTCGTCGGCGGCGGGTTCATCGGCGCCGAGGCGGCGTCGGCGTGCGCGGCGCTCGGCCTGGACACCACGGTGGTGGAGGCGGCCCCGCTGCCGCTGGCCGGGGTGCTGGGCGCCGAGATGGCGGCGCACTGCGCGGACCTGCACGCCGCCGCCGGGGTGCGGCTGCTGTGCGGAACGGGGGTGGCCCGGCTGCTGGGCACCGGCCGGGTGCGCGCGGTCGAGCTGGCCGACGGGCGGCGGCTGCCCGCCGACACCGTCGTCGCGGGCATCGGCGCGGTCCCGGCCGCCGACTGGTTGGCGGGCAGCGGGGTCGCGGTGGCCGACGGGGTGGTGTGCGACGGCGGCGGGCGGACGTCGGTGCCCGGCGTGGTGGCGGTCGGCGACGTCGCCCGGTGGCGCACCCCCGGCGGGTCCGTGCGCGCCGAGCACTGGACGGCCGCCGTCGAGCAGCCCGCCGTGGCGGTGCGCAACCTCCTGGCGGGGGCGACGGTCGCCGAGTACCGGCGGCCGCCCTACTTCTGGTCCGACCAGTACGGGGTGCGGGTGCAGTTCGCCGGACGCCGCGCCCCGGGCGACACCGTGCGCGTGGTGGAGGGCGACCCGGCGCAGCGGTCGTTCGCCGCCGTCTACGAGCGCGCGGGGGCGGCCGCGGCGGTGCTCGCCGTCGACCGCGCCCGCGCGTTCACCCGCCTGCGCCGCACCCTCACCGCCTGAACGCGGCCGCCGCGCCGGGCCGTCCCGCCCGTGGCCGTTCCGGCTACCGGGAGGGCTCCGGCGCCGGGAGCGGGAGGGCCAGGCCGGTCTTGACGGTGTCGAAGACCATCAGCGTCTCGTACCGCCGGACGTTGCCGTCCGCCTTGAACAGGCGGTCGCCGAGACGGCCGCAGTCGCGCGTACTCCGTGCGGCCAGGACGACCACGTAGTCCCACGGTCCCGCGACCCGGTAGCACTGCTGGACCTGCCGGTCCGAGCGCATCCGCTCGGCGAAGGCGCGGTGGTACTCGACCGATTCCCGGTCGAGGGTCACCAGGACCGCCGCCAGGACGGTGGGGCCGAGGCGGTGCGGGTCGAGGACGGCGACCTGCCCGGTGATGAGGCCGTCCCTGCGGTAGCGGGCGATCCGCCGCTGTACGGCGCTCGGGGAGAGGCCCACGTGTTCGCCGAGGTCGTGCAGGGTCCGTCCGGCGTCGTGCTGCAGGAGGTCCAGGAGGTGTGCGTCGATGTCGTCCAGGCGGGGCGGCGGTTGCTCGGGCATGCAAGATTATTGCGTCTCAGCACGAAATTCTCAATCGCGTCGATCAGGCGTTCGATTAGTGTCGGCCGGGTCCGGAAGCCTCTGAAGAAAGCCGAGACGCATGGACCTGGATGTGGACGCGGCACGGATCGAGAAGGCCGTGCACGTGATCGACCCGCTGTTCCTCAACACCCCGCAGTACCTCGACGAGCAGTTGTGCCGGGCGCTGGGCGGCCGCGAGGTGACGGTCAAGCTGGAGACGGCCAACCCCGTGCGCAGCTTCAAGGGCCGGGGCGCGGACCTGATGCTGAGCACGCTCGCCCCCGGCACCCCCGTGGTGTGCGCCAGCTCGGGCAACTTCGGGCAGGCCGTCGCCTACGCGGGGCGGGCCCGGGGGATGCCGGTGGAGGTGTTCGTGCCCGAGACGGTCAACCCCGGCAAGCGGGAGCGGATGGAGGCCTTCGGCGCCCGGGTCGTCACGGCGGGACCGGACGGCGCGTCGGCGCGCGAGGCCGCGACCGCCCACGCCGAGCGCCACCCCGACCGCGTCCACCTGCGGGACGGCCTCCAGGCGACGATCGCCGAAGGCGCCGGGACGATCGGCGTCGAGCTGACCCGCGGCCCGGGCGGCGGGGGCTTCGACGCGGTCGTGCTCCCGGTCGGTGACGGCGCCCTGATCAACGGCGTGGGCCGCTGGATGAAGGAGCACGCCCCCGGCGTCCGCGTCGTGGGGGTCAACGCGGCGGGCGCCCCCTCGATGCGGGAGAGCCTGCGCGCCGGGCGCCCGGTCCGCGTCGAGGACCCGCGCACTTTCGCCGACGGCATCGCGGTGCACCGCCCCCTGGAGGCCTCGGTGCGGCGGGCCCGCGCCGTGGTGGACGAGGTCGTCCTGGTGACGGACGAGGCCATCGCCGCCGCCATGGACCTGGCGGCGCGCACGCTCGGGGTCGTCCTGGAGCCGGCGGGGGCGGCGGGCCTGGCGGCGGTCGCCGAGGGCCTGGTCCCCGGCGACCGGCCGGCGGTCGTGATCACCGGCGCCAACCCGCGCCCGGAACAGGTGCGGGATCTGGCGGCCCGGCTGCTGCGGACCGTCCACGACGCGCCGGCCGCACCGGGCACGCGGAGCTGAGGGCGTCCCGCCTCGCCGGGCGTCCGACGCACCACGAGGAGAGAGGAGAGGAGAAAGGTATGAGCAGGAAGAGAAGCGATATGGGGTCAGCGCGCCGGACGGCACCGCACGGTCGACCGCGGTCGGAGGGGAGCCCCCCGATGACGGGGGCACCGCGTGAGCGGTGGGTCGCCGCAGCGATGGGCGCGGGTCTCGGGCTCACCGTCATCGCGGCGATCGCCCCCTACGTCGACCGTGCCACCACCCGCGTGCTGGCCGACCACATCCGGGCCGGATATCCCGACTACACCCAGATCAGGGTCGACTCGGCCGTCGACCTCTACGTTGCGCTGCTCTCGGTCATCGGCGCGCTCGGCGCCGCCGCCTGGCTCTGGTCGATGTGGACCGTCAAGGCGGGCAAGGGGTGGGCGCGCCCCGTTGCGACCGTGCTGTTGGCGCTCGGCACGGGCGTCGGGCTGGCCGGCCTGCTGACCACGGACACCTCCGGCGACACCGGCCTGCCGCCCGCTCTGGGTTGGATGGGGCTGGCTCCCTGCCTGGCGGGCCTCGTGGCGGTCGGGCTGATGTGGCGGAACGGCCGACCGGAGACCGCCTCCGGCCCGGCCGCGCCCCGGCACACCTGAAGGAATGCGGAGGCCGTCGCGGGCGGCGCGATGCCCGCGACGGGTCCGCCCCCACCGACCTGGCATCACCGGACCGGACCGCCCGGTTCGGGACCACCACGCACCCTGGAGGTAGACGCGGTGAAGAGCATCGGCATCATCGGCGTGGGCGAGATCGGCCGCGCCCTCGTGACGGGGTTGTGCGGCGGGGGCGGCGAGCCACCGGAGGTGTTCCTCTCCCCCCGGGGAGCGGGCACGGTCGCGGAACTGTGCGAGCGCTTCGCGAGCGTGCGGGCGTGCGCCGGCAACCAGGAGGTGGTGGACCGCTCCGACATCGTGGTCATCGCCGTGCGCGGCCAGGACCGGCACGAAGCACTCGCCGGCCTGCGGGTGGACGGCGGCACGACGGTCGTCAACGTGATGGCCGGCGTCGGCGTCGACGACCTGCGCCGGACGCTGGCCACCGACGCCCCGCTGGTCCGGGCCATCCCCCTGCCCGCCGTACGGGAACGCCGCTCCGTCACGGTGACGTACCCGTCGGACCCGACGGTGGACGCCCTCTTCGAGCGCCTGGGCGGAGTGCTCCCGGTCGAGGACGAGGCGGCCTTCGACGTCTTCTCCGCGCTGACGGGCACGCTGACCACCCACTACGCGTATCTCGCCGCACTCACGTCGTGGGCCGCCGGCCACGGCATCGCCCCCGGCGTCGCGGAGGGCTACGTCCGGCACCTCTTCCACAACGTCGGGCGCGCCCTGGGCGACGAGACGCGCTCCCTGCGCCGCATCGCCGCCGACCACGAGACCCCGAACGGGAACAACGAGCGCATCCGCACCACATGGTTCACCCCGGCCGCCTCCGCAGCCCTCGGCGACGCGCTCGACGGCCTCCTCACCGTGCTCGCGGGCCAGGGGGGCGGCGGTCGGCGGTGACGGGGCGGCCGGTCAGGCGCGGTCGGCCGGGACGGCGAAGCGGGGGGCCGCGGCGGCCGCGAGCAGGGCCAGGGCGGCCAGCCCCGCCGCCCCGGCGATGACCGGGAGCGGGCCGGGCCCGGCCGCGTCGAGGACCGCCCCGCCGACGGCGCCGCCGAGGGCCACCCCCAGGTAGGTGCCCGAGGTGTTGACCGCCAGGGCCTGGGTCGCGACCGGTCCGGCGAGCCGGTGCAGGCGGGCCTGCACCGCCGGGGAGTTCCAGAACGCCGCCCCGCCCCACACCGTGACGACGGGCAGCAGCACCGCGACCGGTACGGGCCGCACCGCCCACAGCCCGACCAGGGCGGCCATGGTGGCGACGAACGCGCCGACGCCGAGCAGCAGGGTGCGGTCGGCGCCCCACCGGTCGGTGGCCGCGCCGCCCGCCCAGATGCCGACCATGCCGGCGACCCCGGAGGCGGCGAACAGCAGGCCGCGGGTGCCCGCCCCGGCGCCGGCCACCCCGGCCGCGAACGGGGCGAGGTAGGTGAGCAGCATCATCGACCCGAGCATGAGCACCACGTTGGCCGCGAGCCCCAGCGACACGGCGGGGCGGACCAGGGTCGCCAGCTGGGAGCGCAGCGTCAGGGCCGGGGCGGTGCCCGACCGCGCGGGCAGCAGCGCGGCGAACGCGACGGCCACCAGGAAGCCCGCACCGGCCATGGCGGCGAAGGTCGCCCGCCAGCCGAGGACCCCACCGATCCAGGTGCCGATCGGCACCCCGGCCGCGATCGCGCCCGTCACGCCGAACGCGACGGCCGCGACGTAGCGGCCGACCCGGTCCGGCGGAGCGAGCCGGGCGGCGAGGCCGAACATCGCGGGCGTCGCGGTGGCCGCCGCGAGGGCGGCCACGACGCGCAGCGCGAGCAGCGCCTCATAGGAGGGGACGACGGCCGCCAGCGCGTTGGCGGCGGTGAAGACGGCCGCCGCGGCGGTCAGCACGCCGCGCCGCGGCAGGCGGGCGGTGGCGACCGCGGCCACCGGCGCGGCGAGGGCGACGGTCACGGAGAACGCCGTGACCAACTGGCCGGCGGTGCCCTCGGACACCCCCAGGTCGGCGGCGATCTCGGGCAGGACGCCGGCGATCACGTAGTCGTCGGTGTAGAACACGAGCGCTCCGACGGCGAGCGCGATCAGCCAGGCGGGCACGGGGACTCCAGGCGTGGTTGCGGGCCGGTCGGCGGGGCGGCGGCGCGGCCGCGCCCGGCACCGGCCGGGTGGGTGGGCGGGAGTGGGGCGGCACGCCGCGCGGCGGCGCGCGACACCGGAACCGTCCGGCGCGACGGCACGCGGCCGGGCGGAGCACCGGGAACGGTGCCCCGTCGGCTTCCCGGCGCGGAAGCTATCACGCACCCCCCGGCCCGCGCCTCTGGTTTTCCGGGCCACGCGACGCGGACGGACCGGCGACGCGTCGCGCCCCGCCCCCGCCGGAACGGCGGCGGGGACGGGGCGCGGCGGGGCGGGGCGGCGGGCGGTGGAGGTGGGGCGGTCGGGTCAGGCGCCGATCAGGTCGGTGAGCCGCTCCGCGACCACACGCACGCTGTAGGGGTCCATGCGGAAGGCCTCGGCGCCGATGGTGAAGGCCCGGTCCTCCTCGAAGGCGGGCGTGCGGGCCAGGTTGGGCGCCGTCTCCAGGTAGTCGTCGGCCTTCTCGCCCTTCGTGTTGACGAACAGCAGGGTGGAGTCGTCGAACGACGAGACGTTCTCCGGCGACACCGACACGGTGTCGGCGCGCCCCTCGGTGGCGGTCGTCTCACCGTCCTCGAACGCGTGCTGGCGCAGGCCCAGGTCGGCCAGGAACCGGCCCTGCGGCGACTCCTCGGTGAAGACGTTGAAGCCGGTGGGCGTGCCGGTGAGCAGGACGACGTCCTTGCCGGTGTCGAGGGCCGCCGCCGTCTCCTCGGTGAGGTCGGTGTACTCGGCGGCGATCTCCTCGGCGCGCGCCTCGGCGCCGAAGGCGGCGGCGACCTCCTCGGTCACGTCGAGCCAGGGGGTGTCGGAGGAGCCGAAGACCACGGTCGGCGCGATCTCGGACAGGCGCTCGTAGGTCCGCTCGTCGACCGCGTCGGCGCCGAAGCCGGTGCCCACGATGACGTCGGGTTCGGCCGAGGCGACCGCCTCCAGGTCGACCTCGGGGCCGGGCAGCGGCTCGACGCCGCGCTCCTCGGCGACGTCGGCCCACTGGGCGAAGAACCCGTTGCCGTCGGTGAGGGCGGACGGGGAGGTGGTGCCGGCGGCGACCACCGGCAGATCCAGGCCGAGGAGGATCGGCGTGGAGGTGACGCTGACGGCGACGACGCGTTCGGGGTCGGTGGGGACGTCGGTGGAGCCGAGCAGGTGCTCGACGGCGCGGGTGTCGCCGGAGTCGCCGGCGGGCGGTTCGGCCTCGCCGGCCGCGCACCCGGCGGAGAGCAGGGCGAACACGACGGCGGGGGCGGCCCAGACCGCACGGCGGGAGAGTGATGCTTGCTTCATTGCAAGCATTTTTAGGTATGCCTATCCTTATGTCAATGTCTCCGCATGTGAACGACCCCACGCTCCCCACGGTGCCGCCCAAGTTCAAGCCGGCGCCGGCCTTCCCCCGCTCCACCGCACCGGTCGTCCGGGCAGCCGAGGACGCCGCCCGCGGCGGCCCGGACGCCGTCCGCGCCTTCTGGCGGGACGCGGCGCGCACCGGCACCCCGGTCGTCGCGCCCGCCGGCCCCGGCGAGCACACCGCCACCTTCCTGTGGCGCGGCGGCGACGAGGTCGCGGACGTGCTGCTCGTCGCCGACCGCAGCGCCGACGCCGGGTCGTTCACCCGCAACCGGATGGAGCGCGTCCCCGGCTCCGACATCTGGCACCTCACCTACCGGATGGGCTCGGACTGGCGGTCCTCCTACGCCGTCGCCCCCGTCCCCGCCGACGGTGCGCCGCCGCCCGGCCCGCTCGACCCGATGACCGCCGTCCGGCGCTCCCGGGCGCTCGCCGTCGCCGAACCCGCCGACGCCCCCGCCATCGCCCGGTGGTTCGACGCCCTCGCCCACGCCCGCCCCGACCCGCTGGCCCGCGAACGGCTCGACGACCGGTGGTCGGTGGCGTCCCTGCCGGACGCGCCGCCGGAGGCGTGGCGCGGCCTGCCCACCGCCGCGCCGGCGGGCCGCGTCGACCCGCTGCCGTTCACCGGCGCCGACCCCGCGACCGCCCGTACCGTGCGCGTGTACACCCCGGCGGCGGGGCTGCCTCCCGCGGGCGAGCGGCCGGTGGTGGTGCTGCTCGACGGGGACGACTGGCACGCGCTGCCGCTCGCCCCGCTGCTGGACCGGCTGATCGCGGCGCGGGTGCTGCCGCCGATGGTCGTCGCCATGGTGCCGTCGCTCGACTTCGCCGCGCGGGTCCGCGAACTCGCCTGCCACGACCCGTTCGTCGCCGCGCTCACCGGGGAGCTGCTGCCGGCGCTGCGCGCCGGGTTCGGCGTCTCGGCCGACCCCGATCGGGTGCTGGTGGCGGGGCAGAGCCTCGGCGGGCTGACGGCGCTCTACACCGCGCACCGGTTCCCGGAGCGCGTCGGCGGCGCGGTGGCGCAGTCAGGGTCGTTCTGGTGGCCGAACGTGGCGGCCGCCGGGGGCGAGTCGGAGCGGTTGACGCGCCTGCTCGCCGCCGCGCCCGAGGTGCCCCGGCGCGTCCACCTCAGCGTCGGTGTGCACGAGTGGTCGCTGGTCGGGCCGACGCGGCGGCTCCGCGACACCCTGCGCGACCGCGGCGCCGATCCGCACTACGCCGAGTACAACGGCGGCCACGACCGCGCGTGCTGGCGCGTCGGCCTACCGGACGCCCTGGCCGCCCTCACCCACGACTGGCCCCGCCCATGACCACCCGGCGGGGCCCCCACTCCGCCGCCCCCACCGACCGGCCGCACCACCGACCGCGCCGCGCATGTGGCCGGCCGGCCGCCGGACCGGACACACCACCGGCCGACCCCGCACACAGGCGACCCACCGCCCGGCCGGACGCACCCGCGACCACGCGACGCCCCCTGCCGGGCGTCGACCGCCCTACCTCGCCCGCCCCCGCCTCCGGTGTCAAGGCCGACCCTGGCCGGGCGCACCACCACCGCGCGGCGCCCCGGCCGGCCGCCTCACCGCCCGCACCCGCCGCCGGCGCCACCCGACCCCGCCCGGGCGGCGCCCCCGCCCCGCCGCACCGGCCCGCGCGCGACGCCGCAACGGAAGGACCGCCATCCTGGACCGCATGACGAGTGACCCCGCCGGCGCGGCGGCCGCCCCCGCCGTCCCCTCCCCCGGCGCGCCCGAGCCCACGGCGCGCGACACCGGGGAGGTGCTGCTGCGCGTCGCGCAGCGGCTCGACGCCCTGCTCACCACGCTTGCCGCCGAACACGGGCTGACCGCCCTCCAGGCGCGCACGCTGCGGGCGCTGCGCGACGCCCCTTCGCAGAGCGCGCTCGCCCGCCAACTGGGGCGCACCGCCTCGGGGGTGTCGGTGCTCACCCGGGAGCTGGAGGCGAAGGGCCTGGTCGCCCGCGTCCCGTCGCGCAGCGACCGCCGGGTCCGCGTCGCCCGTCCGACGGCCGAGGGGCGCCGGGTGGTCGACGCGATCGGCACCGGTCTGGCCGAGCGCTCCCCGCTCTCCCACCTCTCCCCCGCCGACGTCCGCGCCCTGCACGCCGCCCTCGCCCGCCTCGACACCTGACCGGCGCCGCGGCCCCGTGGGGATCAGGCGGGGACCAAGGAGGGGGTGATCCCGGTGTCCACGCCCGAGGACCAGAGGACGGAGTCCGGCGGGCGGTCGCCGACGGGCAGCCCGGCGGCGGCGAGCAGGTCGCCCTCGAACCGGGTGTCCGTGCAGCGGTGCAGCCGCCACGGCTGGTGGGCGACGCGTATCCACACCGTTCGGCCGAGGCGGCGGACGTGCAGGCCCCACCGGTCGGTGAGGAACCGGTCCTCGCGCGAGGGCGCGGCGATGGGGGCGCCGACGGTGGTCCGCCACCGGGCCCGGGCCGGCCCGGAAGGCCATCGGCGGCGGACCGCGCCGGCCAGCGTGCCGTCGGCGGCGTGGCGCAGCGACACGTCCGCCCACAGGTAGGGAATCCCCGCTGCCGCGCGGCCCCCGAGGGCGTTGTGCGCGGAGTCGGCGTCCAGCGACAGGAACACGGTGCCCCGGCGGCCGTGGCCGTCGACGGCGTAGACGCGGACGTTGACCTCGCCGAAGCCGCCGGTGGGGACGACGCCGAGGACGGTCGTGGCGGCGACCCGGAACGCGACGACCCCCACGTGGGCGGCCCCGTCGAGGACATCGGGGCGGGTCCCGGCGGGCAGCAGCGGGGCGACGCGCTCGGGCGCGATCCGCCAGTGCAGGAAGACGGCGTCGCGCCAGCTCTGGCGGACCAGGGGCGGTCCGGGCATCGGGGGCGCGACGAGCGGGGGCGGCCGGGTGGAACCGGAGGGGGCGGGTGCCACGGCGGAACTCCTTCCGTAGGTGCGGACGGTCTGCCCGCACGCACCCGCCCCGAACCCGCGCCGGCGCCCCACCCCGGACCACCCGCCCCAGGGTCCCGCCCACACGACGGCCCACCGGCCCGAACACGCAGGCGGCCCGGACACGTCGGAAGGCGGACGGCCGGCGAGCCATGACCGACCACGGGCCGTGGAAAGGCGGACCCCGACAGGCCGGGTCGGGTCGCCCGGCTGCGGACCGGACGACTCCGACACGCGGTCAGCGGCCCCGCCCGGACCGCCGCCGTGCCCAGGGCTTCGCCCACCCGATGACCCACACTCGGCGAGCGCCCCGCGAAGGCGGTCGGTCCGAGCGGCGCGCCCTGCGGCGCGGTCGACGGCGGAGCCGAACGTGCTGCTCCGAGCGGCGCCGCCGGCCGAGAGGGCCGCTCCGGGGGGACGGCGGCGGTCAGGGATCGGCGGACCCTCGGCCCACGTCGAAGCGCTCCTCGTAGATCTCGCGCGCCTGGCGCACCACGGCGTCATCCAGCCGGGCCACGGGCCGCGCGTCGACGAGCAGCGGCTCGTGGTCGGGTCCGCGCGCCACCACCCGTCCGGTGAGGACCCAGGCGAACCGGTCCTCGTCCGCCTCGCCGAGCTGCGCGTACTTGCGGACCTGCCGGGCGAGCCAGTCGTCCAGCGGGCGCGTCCACCACGGTTCGGGGTCGAGGACGGTCGAGGACAGCCCCGGCAGTTCGAGCCCGCTCTCGTAATCGCGGCTGACGGTGTCGGCGTCGGCCTCGGGGCCGTGCGAGTAGCGCAGGTACAGCCGGTCGCGCGCTCCGACGAGCGCCACCAGCTCGGCGAACGAGGTGAGGTGGGGCAGCGCCGGCTGCGGTGTGGTGGCCTCCATGAAGGCCACTCTCTGCCCCCGGCACAGGCCGCTAACCACCGCGAACGCGCCGTCCGCCCGGGGGCGGCCGGTCTCCGCCGCCCCCCGGGCGGAGCGGGATCAGGCGCGGGACAGCGCTTCCGTGGCGGCGTGGGGCCAGGACGGGGTGGTGAGGAGGCCGTCGATGGTCTCCGGGGCTGGGAGCGGGGCGAGGTCGGTGACGGTGCCGAGGGTCGCGGCCGCGCACAGGTGGCCCAGGCGGAGGCGCTGTTCGGCGGGGCGGCCGGTGAGCAGCCCGGACAGGAAGCCGGCGGCGAACGCGTCACCCGCGCCGACCGGTTCCACGATCCGGGCCCGGGGGGCCGGAACGGCCGTGCGGCCCTCGGGGTGGAACTCCACAGCGGGTTCACCCGCGTCCTTGACCACGAGGTGGCGCGGGCGCGGCAGGAGCGCGCGGACCTCGTCGGCGGTGGACGTGCCCCACAGCGCCTCCGCCTCGTCGCGGCCGACGAACACGACGTCGGCCGCGTCGGCCAGGCGCCGCAGTGTCTCCGCCGCCCCGCCCGCCCACAGCCGGGGCCGGTGGTTGACGTCGAAGGAGGTGATCGGGCCGCCGGAGGCGCCCGCGACGAGCCGGTCGACGAGGGCGGCGCAGCTCTCCGACAGCGCCGGGGTGACGCCCGACAGGTGGACGAGGCGGGGCCGCGCCGACAGCACGGCGGCGGCGGTGTCCGGGCCCATGGCCGAGGCCGCCGACCCGCGCCGGTAGTAGTACACCCGGGTGCCACCGGGGGCGGGGTCCTTGACGTAGACGCCGGTGGGGCGGCCGGAGTCGACCCCGACCCCGGAGACGTCCACGCCGTGCCCGGCCAGGTCGCCGGTGACCATGGCCCCGAACGGGTCGTCGCCCACGCGGCCGACCCAAGCCGTGCGGTGGCCGAGGCGGGCCAGGGTGCAGGCGACGTTGGACTCCGCGCCGCCCACGGCGGTCGCCAGGTGCGGCCGTTCGGCGAGGGGGCGGGCGGAGGCGGGAGTGAGCATCACCATGGCCTCCCCGAGGCAGACGACCTCGGGCCCGGCCGTCCCGCTGTCCGCCCGGAACCGGTCGGCCTCGGGCTGACCGGCCGGGGGAAGGCCCGGCCCCGGCCCGGACGGCAGTGGGCCGACGGGCGCGGAGGCGCGGGGCGGCGCCGGATCGGCGGACGCGGCGCCGCCCGACGCGGAGCCGGCGGGCACGTCGACGGCGGACATGGCGCGAGTGGGCACAGACTCCACCGGTCCGAAGCCCGGCGCCCCGAGATCAGCGGGCCGAGAGTCGACAAGAGCAGGGCCGGTCGCCCCGCGACCAGCAGGAACAAGGCCGTCAGAACCGAGCCCAGCCGGTCCGGCGACAGCGGGCGCAGGAACAGCCGCCCCGAAGCCGACCGGCCCGTGATCAGCGGTCGCGGAGCCGACAGGAGCAGGGTCGACCACACCAAGACCAGCAGGGACGAGACCACCAGGGCCGAGGCCGGTCGGCGCGGGGTCAGCGGGTGTCATCGGTGGTGTCTCCGCTGGTGAGGTCGGCGAGCAGGGTGATCTGTTCGGGGTCGGCGAGGGCGGAGCCCACGGCCACCGCTCGGGCTCCGGCCGCCAGGAAGGCGGGCGCGGTGCGGGCGTCGACGCCGCCGGTGGCGACGAACTCCACCTCGGGGAACGGCCCGCGCACCGCGGTGAGCCAGTCCGGGCCCAGCACCGCGGCGGGGAACATCTTCAGCCAGGTCAGACCATGCCGGACGGCCCGCTGCACCTCCCCCGGCGTCGCCACACCGGGCAGGTGCGGCAGGCCGCGCTGGAGGGACGCGGCGCAGACCTCGGGGTCGAACCCGGGGGCGACGGTGAACGCGGCCCCCGCGTCCGCGACCGCCGCCACCTGCTCGGGGCCGGTGACGGTGCCCGCGCCGACGGGCCTCCCCCGCTCGGCCCCCGCCCGTACCGCCGCGCGCAGCGCGGCCAGGTCGCCGGACGGGGGGATCGGCACCTCGACGGCGGGGATGCCGAGGTCCCAGGCGCGGACGGCCAGGTCGACCGTCGTCTCCGGCGGCAGGCCGCGCAGGATCGCCATGACCCGCCGGCCGGCGAACAGGTCGGGGAAGTCGTGTCGCATGGTCTCTTCTCCTTCGGGACCGGCCCGGGCGGGCGGGCGGGTGCGGTGGGTCGACCGGCCGTGTCGGGCGTGGTCGGCGAACGTGGTGCGGCCAGGGGGCGGGCGGGTTCGGGCTTCGCTGAGGGCGCCCGCCCCAGTATCCCGACCGGCTGTGGGTCCGAGGGCCGGTCGGGCGAAAGAGGACGCCGCCGCCGCACGGCCGACGCCCCGGCCGGTGCCCTGGCGGGCGGCTCGGCGCGCCGGGGCGCCGGGGCCCCGAACCACCGGTGCCCTGGCGCGCGGAGCCGCCGGGTTGTCGCGCGGTCGGACTGTCGGACGGTGGCTCGGGACGGGCTGGCCGAGCCGAACGCTCCCCGTCGGAACACGGCGGTCTCCGGTTCAGGCCGGGCTGCCCGTCGGGTCGGGGCGTTCGGTCGGTGTCGGGCGGGGTCCTCCGGTGGAGGGTGCGACGGTCGACCGGGACGGTCGGTCCTCATTCGGGGCAGGACGGCCCCGGTCGGCCGGTCAGGCCGGTCAGTTCAGGTCTGGCTGGGGCGGTCGGGCCGGGGGGGTCGGGGAGGAAGCGGGCGCGTAGGTCCGGGCGGAGGAACGCCGCTGGTGAGGCGATGGACAGCCCGCCGTCGACCGGCAGGACGGTGCCGGTGACGAAGGACGCGGCGGGCGAGGAAAGGAACGCCACGGCGGCCGCGACCTCCCCGGGGGTGCCGGTGCGCCGCAGCGGGTAGCCCTCGTGCGCGGCGGGCAGGCCGTCGCCGCCGATGAGGCCGGGGGCGACGGCGTTCACGCGGACACCGCGCCGCCCCGCCGGACGCGGTCCGGCGGGGCGGTGGCAGCGGGGGTCAGACGAAGTTGACGTCGCTGCAGAGGTAGTAGGCCTGGTCCATGTGGGACGCCTGCCAGATGGTGAACACGACGTGGTGGCCGCTGCGGCCGGGGGCGCTGACGTCGAAGGTGATGTCCTGCGCCGGGGCGTAGCTCCCGGTCTCCTCGACCAGCTCCAGGTCGCCCCAGGTCAGGGGCTCGGTGGCGGGGTCGTAGCCCTGCTCGGTGACGTAGACGCGGAAGTAGTCGGCGCCGTGGCTGGCCTGGTCGTACAGGTGCACGGAGAAGTTCGCGCCGACGTCGGTGGTCTGCCACTCGCCCGGGGTGTCCAGCGAGCGGTAGCGGCCGCCCTCGGTGCGGCCGCCGCTGCACAGCTGCCCGTCGGGGACGGCGGCCTGGTGGTTCCCGCCGACGTTGTCGCGGTACAGGCCGTTCCAGTTCCACATGGCGTTGGGGTTGTCCTGCCACGCCTGCCAGCACATGGGGTCTTCCTGTGCCATGTCCGGGTTGAGGTGGTCGGAGCCCCAGCGCAGCCAGCAGCCGTAGTTGCGGGAGGCGGGGTCGACGATGGACCCGTGGGCGGCGGCCGGGCCGGCCCAGGGCAAGGCGCCCAGGGCGGCCACGGCCAGCAGGGCGAGGCCGCGGCGGACGGTGCGGCCGGAGCGGGGGGTGCGGCCGGAGCGGGGGGTGCGGGGGTGGTCGGTCTTGTGCATCGTGCGTTCTCCAGAGTTTCCGGCTGTGGGGTTTCCGGATCTTGGGAGCGCTCCCACGTTACGATTCCATTACCCGGTGCACACGCGCCCGAAACACGGTGGGTGAGGATCCGGCCCCGGGGTGGCGCCGCGGGCTCAGTCGGCCGCCGGGGCGGCGGCCGGTCCGGCACTGTTCTCGCCCCGCACGGCGGCGCTGGCCTGGATGTGCTCGGCCATGATGCGCTCGGCGGCCGCGGCGTCGCGGTCGGCGAGCGCGCGCAGCAGGCGCTCGTGGGCGTCGAGGAAGCGCCGCGCGTTGGCGGGGTCGTTCCACAGCGACACCGACGGCGGCACGGGGTTGTTCTGCCGGATGGAGCGCACGTGCGCGGCGAGGAACGCCGGACCGCCGGCGTCGGCGACCGACTGGTGGAACTCGCGGCTGTCGCGGGCCAGCGCCGCCGCGTCGCCGCGCTCGTGGGCGGCGCGCATGCGGGCGTGCACGGCGCGCAGCCGGTCGAGCTGGTCGGCGGTGATGCGCGCGGCGGCGAGCCGCGCGGTGAGCCCCTCGACGACGGCGCGGAGCAGGTACAGCTCCTCGGCGGCATCGGCGGCGAGTTCGGCGACGGTGGCCCCGCGGTGGGCGCGGTAGGAGATGAGGCCGTCGCTCTCCAGCCGGCGCAGCGCCTCGCGGACGGGGGTGATGGAGACGCCGAGCCGGGCGGCGATCTCCTCCTGGCCGATGGCGCTGCCGGGCGGCAGGGTGCCGTCGTGGATCTCCTGGCGCAGGGTCTCGTGCACGTAGTCGGCCTTGCTGGCCGGGGGCCGGCGCGCGGCGGGACCCGGGGGACCGCCGGTGCTTCCGCGAGCCAAGGGCCGGTCTCCTCCCGCGCCGACTGTGGACCCGGCCAGTCTAGTGCGGTCCGCGGTGCGGACCGGATCACATCCGCCATTGACGTATATTCCATATTTTATAAGATGCAGCCCATGAAACCGCTGGGAAACATCCGCGTGGTCGACGCGGCGACCCTGTTCGCCGGCCCGATGGCCGCCACCTACCTCGGCGACTTCGGCGCCGACGTCGTCAAGGTCGAGCATCCGCGCCGGGGCGACCCCGCGCGCGGGCACGGCCAGGCCAAGGACGGCGTCGGCCTGTGGTGGAAGATCCTGTCCCGCAACAAGCGGGTCACCGCGGTCGACTTCTCCGCCGCCGAGGGGCGCGAGGTCGCGCTGCGCCTGCTCGCCGACGCGGACGTGCTGATCGAGAACTTCCGCCCCGGGACGCTGGAGCGCTGGGGCCTGTCCCCCGAGACGCTGTGGGAGGCCAACCCCCGCCTGGTGATCGCCCGGGTGACCGGGTTCGGGCAGAAGGGCCCGATGGCCCACCGGCCCGGGTTCGGCACCCTGGCCGAGGCCATGAGCGGCTTCGCCGCCGTCACCGGCGAGCCCGACGGCCCGCCGACGCTGCCCCCGCTCGCCCTGGCCGACGGCATCGCCGCCCTGGCCGTCGCCTACGCGGTGATGGTGGCCCTCCAGGCGCGCGAGCAGACCGGCCGCGGCCAGGTGGTGGACCTGGCGATCATCGAGCCCATCCTCACCGTGCTCGGCCCCCAGGTCACCGCCTTCCACGCCCTGGGCACCGTGCCGCAGCGCACCGGCAACCGCTCGGCCGCCAACGCGCCGCGCAACGCCTACCGCACCCGCGACGGGCGGTGGCTGGCCGTGTCCACCAGCGCCCAGTCGATCGCGGAGCGCGTGGTGCGCCTGGTGGGGCGGCCGGAGCTGGCGGAGGAGCCGTGGTTCGCGTCGGGCCGCACCCGCGCCCAGCACGCCGACGTCCTCGACGCCGCCGTGGGCGGCTGGATCGCCGAACGCGACGCCGACGAGGTGGTGGCCGCCTTCGAGGAGGCGCAGGCCGCGGTCGCCCCGATCTACGACGTCTCCGACATCGTCGCCGACCCGCAGTACGCGGCGCTGGGGTCCATCGTGCACGTGCCCGACGACGAACTGGGCTCGGTGGCCATGCAGAACGTGCTGTTCCGGCTGTCGGAGACCCCCGGTGAGATCCGGTGGGCCGGCCCGCCGCTGGGCGCGCACAGCGACGAGGTCCTGGGCGGGCTCGGCTACACCGCCGAGGAGATCGCGGCACTGCGGGCGGCGGGGGCGGTCGCGTGACCGCCGTCCCGCCCCCGCCCCTGGTCACCTGGCTGTACGTGCCCGGCGACCGGCCCGACCGGTTCGCCAAGGCCATGGCCAGCGGGGCCGACGCCGTCATCCTCGACCTGGAGGACGCCGTCCTCGCGCCCCACAAGGACACCGCCCGCCGCGAGGTGGCGCGCTTCCTCGCCGACCTGCCGCCCGCCGGGCCGGACCGCCCGGCGGTGCACGTCCGGGTGAACGCCCCGCGCGGCGCGCACGGCGCGCGCGACCTCGACGCCCTCGCCGGCGGCGCCCGCCCCGACGCGGTGCGGGTGCCCAAGGTCGAGGGGCCCGACGACGTCGACCTGGTGGTCGGCCGGCTCGGCGCCGGAACGGTCGTGCACTGCCTGCTGGAATCGGCGCGCGGCGTGCAGAACGCCGCGGCCGTCGCGGCCCACCCCGCAGCGGGCGCCCTGGCGCTGGGCGAGGCCGACCTCGCCGCCGAGATGCACCTGCGCGGCGACGCCGCCTACACCTGGCTGCGCGCCCAGACCGTGCTCGCCGCGGCCGCCGCCGGGCTGCCCTCCCCCGCGATGTCGGCCTACATCGACGTCCGCGACACCGACGGCCTCGCCGCCTCCTGCGCGGCGGGCCGCGACCTGGGCATGTTCGGGCGGACCGCGATCCACCCGCGCCAGCTGCCGGTGATCCGGCGGGCGTTCACCCCCGGCCCCGACGAGGTGGCCCGCGCCCGCGAGATCGCTGCGGCCGCCGAGGACGGCGCCGCCGACGGCGCGGGCGCCGTCGCCCTGCCCGACGGGCGGTTCGTCGACGCGCCCGTGGTCGTCTCGGCGCTGCGCACCCTCGCGCTCGCCGACCGCCTCGGCGCCGGCCCCGCGTAGGGCCGCGCCGCTCCCGGGCCGGGCGCGCACGCGCCCGGCCATCCCCCCGGGGGACCCCGGTCCCCTCCCGGCTGACGGAGAAGGAGCACCATGGTCGGCCTATGGGCGTTCGCCGCCTACATCACCGTGATCATCCTGTGGAACGTGGTCGTCAAGCGCGGCATCGGGGAGGCGATGCTGATCGGCTTCCTGGTGGTCGCCGTGTTCGGCGGCGCCGACGCGCCCCGCCTGCTGTGGGCGGGCATCACCGCGGCGGCGACCGAGGAGGTCGTGTTCGCCGCCTCCGCGTTCGTCTTCATGGGCTTCCTGCTGGGCCGCACCGGCCTGGTCGACCGGTTGGTCGACATGCTGAACTCGCTGCTGGGGCGGCTGCGCGGCGGCCCCGCCTACGTGTCGACCGTCGCCTCGGCGCTGTTCGGCACGATCTCGGGCTCGGGGTCGGGCAACGCCGCCGCCGTCGGGTCCATCACCATCCCGTGGATGATGCGGGCCAACATCCAGCCCCGGCTGGCGGCCACCATGGTGGCCGGCAACGCGGGCCTGGGCATCGCGTTCCCGCCCAGTTCGTCGCTGTTCATCCTGACCGGCCTGGGCGCGGTGGGGTCGCTGGTGTCGGCGGAGTCGCTGTTCCTGTCGCTGTTCGCGGGCGGGGCGTGGCTGCTGCTGTACCGGCTGGTCCTGACCTTCGTGCTGGTGCGGCGGTACGGCATCGGCCCGGTCGACGCCGACCACATCCAGCCGCTGCGGCGGACCTTCGCCGCCGGGTGGCACTCGCTGCTCGTGTTCCTGGGCATCGCGGTGCCGGTGGTGCTGACCACCGGGTCGGTGGCGGCGGCGCTGGACCGGCACGCCGGCGGCGGCGCGGTCGACGCGGTCAGCATCATCACCTGGATTCCGGTGCTGGTCATCCTGGTCACGCTGCTGGTGGGGCGGCGGCACCTGCCGCGCGGCGGGCGCGCCTGGTGGGCGCTGCTCGGCGAGGCCGGGCCCCGGTTCGGCGTCATCGGCGCGGTGCTGTTCTTCGCGTTCGCGGCCTCGACCGTGCTCGGCGAGCTGGGCATGGGCGCGGAGCTGACCGAGCTGCTGTCGCGCATCGAGGCGCCGGCGTTCGTGCTCGCCCTGATCGTCGGGGTGATCGTGCTCGCTGCGGCGGCCCCGCTGACCGCGACGGCGACGATGGTGGCCGTGGGGTCGGTGGCGTTCACCGCGCTGGTGACCGCGGGCGTGTCGCCCACGGTGGCCGCGGTGGTGGTGCTGATGTTCGCCTCCACCGAGGGCGCGTCCCCGCCCGGCGCCGCGCCCATCTACATCGCGAGCGGCATCGCGGGGGTCGACCCGACCCGCACGTTCGTGCCCCTGCTGCTGTGGTACGTCCTCCCGACCCTGCTGATCGGCGCGCTGGTGGCGGTCGGCTTCCTCCCGATCCCCGGCTGACCGTCCGGTCGGCCCCACTCGACCCGAGGGGTTGCGCATGACCCGAGCACTCGACATCGCGTTCCGCGTCGGCCTGGCGCTGTTCCTGACCGGCGGCGTGCTGCTCGTCGCCGTGCAGGCGGCGGGGCTGGCGGCCGGATCGGCGCCGCTGGTCGCGGCGGCGGCCGAGCGGATCGGACCGGTGGTGTACGCCCTCGCGGGGGCGACCGGCATCGTCGCGTTCGTCCGGTCCTACCTGGAGGGCTGGGACAGCGGCGACTGACACCGCCCCGGACCCGTGGCCGCGCGGCCCAGCGCACCCGTGCGCCGGGCCGCGCCCGCGTCCCCGGGGCGCGGGCGCGGTCACGCCGCCGGCGGCCGGGGCGGCCCCGCTCCGGCCGCCGCGGTGTG
>NZ_BCRK01000012.1 GCF_001552555.1 Nocardiopsis trehalosi NBRC 14201
TGCCTCCACCGGAGGCGCCCCGCGCGCGGCCCGGGTCAGTGCGCGGTCATCAGCACCGGGCGCAGCTCGGCCGCGATGTCGGTGTCGCCGCGCCGGTTCAGCCGGTCGAGCAGGGTGCGCGGGTCGGCGGTGGAGTCCTCGCCGTCCTCGCTGATCCGCCGCGCGATGATCTTCAGCGCCTCCTCGGTGGGCGCCGGCGCGGTGTAGCCGATCAGGTGCAGCGCCCGGCTCGTGGGGCCGTGGTCGCTGAGGTCGGCGGCCGGCAGCCGCCGCGCGTCGAGCCGGTCGCCGTTGACCGTGATGAACACCCGGTCGCCCGGCTGCGCCGACAGCCGGCGCAGCAGCGGGCGCAGCGAGTCGAACGCCGCCTCGTCGCGCCAGACCAGCACCAGCAGGTCGGCGCCCGGCGCGGTCAGGCAGAGCAGCCGGCCCGGCTGCAGCCCCAGGTGCGTGGCGTAGCCCGGCGGCACGGTCACCGGAGCCCCGTTGAGGTGGTCGCCCGTGACGTCCACCCGGTGCCACCAGCGGCCGTCGGGCGCGCGGAAGCACCGCGCCGCCGACGCCACCCGCGGCGCCGGGTCGGGCCGCGGCGCGGCCGCCGCGCCGGGCCGGCGGCGGATCGGCAGCCCGTTGGTGGTGGTCGACCCGGCGACCTCGGGAGCCACCCCGGAATGCCCGCCGAACCCGGCCGCCGGGGCCGGCGCCTCCATCGGCACGGCGGGGTCGACCAGCACGTGGCCGTCGCGGATGCTCACACCCGGCGTGCTCAGCAGCCACGCCCGCAGCGACTGCTGGCGGATGCCGAT
The DNA here is from genome assembly GCF_001552555.1 of Nocardiopsis trehalosi NBRC 14201. GTDB lineage: Bacteria > Actinomycetota > Actinomycetes > Streptosporangiales > Streptosporangiaceae > Nocardiopsis_B > Nocardiopsis_B trehalosi. Next base: position 807 of record NZ_BCRK01000012.1, read on the forward strand.
GCGGGCCAGCCGCAGCCCGGCGTCGGTCAGGCTCGGGGCGTCGCCCAGCATCTCGCGGGTCTGCCAGCGCAGGCGCTGGGGGTCGTCGGAGACCAGCCAGCCGTTGTGCATCCGGCGGTCGGTGAACAGGGTGATGACGACCCGCCACAGCGGCGTCCCCAGCGACGGCACGTCCACCGGGTGGTCGGGGTGCGCGCTGATCAGGTGGTCGATGGTGGTGACGCTGCCGAGCTGCTCGGACAGGTCGGCCAGGTGCTGGGTGATGCCCTCGCCCTCCGGCGAGGCCAGCCACCCCAGCAGCCGCTCCTCGACCGTGCGCTGGGCGTTGCGGATGGCCGCGAGGTCGACGTTGAGCTGGTCGGCGAGGAGCCGGATGCTGATGGGGTCGGCCGCGAACAGGCGCTCGGCGGCGACCATGCGCTCCAGGTCGGCCCAGCCCCGGAACAGCTCCTCCAGCAGGTCGACCAGCGGGTGCCGACCCAACTCGGGCGGCTCGGGCGCCGCGCCGGCGGGGTCGTCGCGCACGCCCTTGGGCGGGCCGAACGCGGGCCGGCGCAGTGTGCGGCCGGGCCCCAGCAGCGAGCTGCGGAACCGCCGGGCCGGCCCCTCGGGGTCGCCCGGCACCGGGGCGGCGGGCGCCTCGGCCGCCGCCTGCTGCTCCTCCTCGCGCTGCGCGCGCAGCGCCCGCAGCGTGCGGATGGCCCGCGTGGCCGGGCTCTGCGGCGCCTCCAGGGCGGGGTCGTCCAGGACGGGCGGCGGCGCGCCGTCGGCGGCGGTGTCGGCCCCGGTGGCGCTGGTCAGGTAGGCCAGCGCGTTGTGCACGTGCTCGGGGGCGGCGGCCGGCATCCAGTTGGCGATGGTGCGCACCGCCTCGACCACGAGCACCGGCGAGGGCGCCGGCGCCCGGCCGGTGTCGCCGGTGAACGGGTGCACGGCGCGCCAGGCGACCGTGCTGGCGATCTCCAGGACGCCGCAGCCCGGCGGCAGCCGCCACGCGGCGATCGCGTCGCAGCTCGCCGACAGCAGGCGGTCCCAGTCGCCCGCGGTGGCCAGCACGGCGCCGCGCACGGGTTCGGCGATGTCGTCCAGGTCGACCCGCACGGCGCGCAGCGCGGGCAGGAACTCGCCGAGTTCCAGGTGGCCCCACTGCTCGGCGGCGAGCCGGGCCAGGGCGTTGGCGAGCCAGGTGGGGCCGGCGAGGTCGAGGACGCGGGGGAGCGGCAGCGACCGCCACCAGCCGTCGAGGAGGCGGGCGTGGCGCAGCACCGGGCCGACGGCGGCGGGATCGCTCCAGCGCAGCGCGGGCGCGAGGTCGGTGAGGCAGATCGGGGAGACGGCGTTCATCTGCGGAAGACCTCGACCTCCAGGCATTCGGCTCGTGAACAGGGGCGAACCGCACGGGCATTCGGTCAGTGCCCACCACACTACGTCCACGTCGCCGGGGCCGGGGGCAGGACGGCCGTCCCGGTCGCGACCGGTCGGCGCAGCGGTGCGCGCTTCCCCGAGATCGTACGTGCGACCGGCCACTCTGGGTAGACCCGGGTGGGCGAAATACGTGCCGGTGACCGCACCGGCGCCGGGGCCGGCGGCGGCCGGGCGCGGTGCCGCGGGGACAGCCCGCGTCCGGCCGTGACGTCGCACACACGCGCGGGGCCGGGCCCGGCCCGCCGCCGCGGCCGCGGTGACCGGGGGCGGCCGCTCCCGCACCGCCCCGTCGTCGGTGCGCGGCGGTATGCTGGGCCGCGTACGCCGTGTTCGTGCCTGTCCCCGCCGACTCCGGTCCCCGGGTGGTGCCGAAGGTGACCGCGGCTCCTGTGAGCACCCCCGCGTCCCCCGCCGCACCCCCGGTCGGCCGGGCGCCGGCGGCCGAGTTGCATGATTGGTTGACGTGACTGACCTGGAGATGAATCCCCCTGGAGGCGCTCAGGCGGAGAGCCCGGCGGTCATTCGCTCGTACGTCGCGATCGGTGACAGCCTGACCGAGGGCCTCGACGACGTCGGCCCCGACGGCGAGTACCTCGGCTTCGCCGACCGGCTCGCCGCGCACCTCGGCTCCTTCGCCCCCGACTTCCGCTACGCCAACCTGGCGGTGCGCGGCCGCCGCGTCCGGCACATCTTCGGCGAGCAGCTCGACCAGACCCTCGCGGCCGCCCCCGACCTCGTCACCGTGCACGCCGGCGGCAACGACGTGCTGCGCCCCGGCACCGACCTCGACGCGCTGGCGGCCGAGGTCGAGGCCGGCATCACCCGGCTGCGCGCCGCCGGCATCCGGGTGGTCATGCTGTCCGGGCACGACACCGGCTGGGTGCCCGTGCTGCGCATCTACCGGGGCCGCATCGCGGTGTTCAGCATGCACCTGCGCGCCATCGCCGAGCGCTCCGGCTGCGACATCGTCGACCTGTGGTCCATGGGCGCGCTCAACGACCCCCGCGCCTGGAGCGTCGACCGGCTGCACTTCAATGCCGACGGCCACCGCATCGTCGCCGCCCGCATCGCCGAGATCCTCGGCCTGCCCATGGGCCCGCGCGACGTGTGGGCGCGGCCCTGGGACACCCCGCCCGCGCGGCTGCCGCGCATCCTGCGCCGCCGCGAGAACCGCAAGTGGGCGCGCGAGCACCTGGTGCCGTGGCTGAGCCGCCGCGCCCTGGGCCGGTCCTCGGGCGACGGCCGGCTGCCCAAGCGCCCCGACCTGCTCCCGCTGCTTCCCCCCGCCGACACCGACTGACCCGCGCGGCCGGCCCGCGCCGCGCGCCCCGGCGGCCTCAGCCGCGCGCCAGGCTGCGGATGAGGTCGCCGACGTGCACGATGCCCGTGCACTGGCCGAACTCGTTGACCGTCACCAGGTCGTCGTAGACCCGTTCGCGGTCGCTGCCCGCCGCCCGCAGCGCCGGCATGGCCCGCACCCCGCGCGGTACCGTCCGCGGCGGGTCGGCCAGCCGCCGCGCCGGCCGCTTGGCGTGCAGCGCGTGCCCGTAGGGCCCGGTGATGGCGAGCAGGAAGCGGGCCCGGTCGATCAGCGCGAGCGGCCGCTCGGCGTGGTCGATGAGCACCACGCTGTTCAGCGCGGTGTCGTTGGTGAACGCGTCGAGGACCTCCTCGGCGGTGGCCTCGGGCGGCATGGCCACCGGCGGCAGCGCGAACTCCGCCACCGCCGGGCCCTCGTCGCCGCCGGACCCGGCGGCCGAGGCCACCGCGGCGTCCGGAACGGGGCGGATGCGGTCGCCCGGCTGCCAGGTGTCGTCGGCGAACAGCGGGCCGTGGGCCAGCCGGATGCCCAGCTCCCGCAGGCGCACCACCTGCTGTACCGACGCCACCCCCGCCGCCAGCGGGAAGGTGCCGGTGCCCCGGCCGATGCGGGCCAGCCCGTCGACCACCGCCGTGCGGCGGTCGTCGCCGGGGACGCCCGAGGTGATGTCGGGGTCGATGCGCACCAGGAACGGGTCGGCGTCCAGCAGCAGGTCCGGGGCGATCGCGGAGGTGCCGAACGCGCACCGGAACCCCAGCTCGCGCACGCGGGCGATGCCCCGCACCAGCGCCCGCCGGGGGAGCGCGCCGACGTCGGCGCCGAGCATCAGGGTGACGTCGCGGGGCCGCCGGCCCGCCCGCCGCAGCCCGTGCTCGACCATCCGGAACACGTCGGGGTCGGCGGCGGCGACGGTGGCGCCGCGCATGGGCAGGACGAGCGGCAGCAGCGACTCCAGCTCGGTGACCCGGCGGGTCAGCCGCGCCAGCCGCTCGGCCTGCGCCGCGGGGTCGTCGGGGCCGGCCGCCGGGGTCTCGACCTCGACGGCCAGCACGGCGCCGGAGTCGAGGTCGACGACGGGCCGGTAGAGGGGGGTGTCACCGGAGCCGCCCGCCCGGACGTCGCTCCGGGCGGTGCCGTGGTCGGGGGTTATGCCGTCGGACGCGAGGGACTGGGGAGACACCCCTCCATCTTCACCCGCGCGTCGTCGCGGTGTCAGGGGACATGGTGTCGAGTTTCCGCGAACTTCGCCACCCCGCCCGCGGCCGTTCATCGCCCGCCGTCGACCGGCCGTGGCACGATGTGCCTGGTCAGACACGTGTGGTGCGGGCGGGGGGACCAGGTCGCACCACACGTCGCCGTGCCCGGACGCCGACGGCCGCGCCCCCGGGGGGACGCGGCCGTGCGGACCTGCGGAAACGCCGCCCGCTAGACGCGGCGGAACGCCAGCGCGATGTTGTGGCCGCCGAAGCCGAACGACTCGTTCAGCGCGGCGACGGCGTCGGCGGGCATGTCGCGCACCTTGTCGCGGACGATCTCGACCTGGACGCCGGGGTCGAGGTTCTCGATGTTGATGGTGGGCGGGATGACGCCCTCGTGCAGGGCCAGCACGGTGGCGATGGACTCGACGGCCCCCGCGCCGCCGAGCAGGTGCCCGGTCATCGACTTGGTGGAGCTGACGGCGACCCGGTCGGCCGCGTCGTCGCCCAGCGCGGTGCGGATGGCCACGGTCTCGCCGACGTCGCCCGCCGGGGTCGAGGTGGCGTGCGCGTTGACGTAGGCGATGTCGGCCGGCTTGAGGTCGGCGTCGGTGAGCGCCGCGGTGATGGCGCGCGCCTGGCCGGCGCCGGCCGGGTCGGGCTGCACGATGTCGTGGGCGTCGTTGCTGTAGCCGGCGCCGGCCGCCACCGCGTAGACGCGGGCGCCGCGGGCGCGGGCGTGCTCGGCGGACTCCAGGACGACGATGCCGGCGCCCTCGCCCATGACGAAGCCGTCGCGGTCGACGTCCCAGGGACGGGCCGCGCGCTGCGGGTCGTCGTTGCGGGTGGACAGGGCGCGCATCGACGCGAACGAGGCGATGTTCAGCGGGTGGATGGCGGCCTCGGTGCCGCCGGCGATCACCACGTCGGCGCGGCCGTCGCGGATCATCCGGATGGCGTCGGCGATCGCCTCGGCGCTGGAGGCGCACGCGCTGACCGGGGAGTGCGCGCCGGCGCGGGCGGTGAACTCCAGGGCGACGGCGGCCGCGGGGCTGTTGGGCATCAGCATCGGCACGGTGAACGGCGAGACGCGCTGCCAGCCGCGCTCACGGAACGTGTCGTACTGCTCCAGGATGGTGAGGATGCCGCCGATGCCGCTGGACACCACGGCGCCCAGGCGCAGCGGGTCGACCTCGGGCGTGCCGGCGTCGGCCCACGCCTCCTGCGCGGCGATCAGCGCGAACTGCTGGGTCCGGTCGAGCCGGCGCAGGCGCTGGCGCGGCAGCTTCTCCTTGGGGTCGACCGCCGCGTGGCCCGCGAAGCGCACGGGCAGCGCCTCGGCCCAGTCCTCGGTGATGGCCGTGATGCCGGACCGACCTTCGAGCAGCGCGGACCAGGTCGTGGCGACGTCACCCCCCAGCGGGGTGGTGGCGCCGAGGCCAGTGACGACGACTTCGGTGGTACTCATTGGCCTGATCGCCCTTCTCGTCTCGTGGTCGGGCCCGGTGCGGGGCCGGGGGGTGGTGCGGATGGGGCCGGGAGGGTGCGGTGCGCCGGCCGCGGCCCGCCGCGCGCCGGGGCGCGCGGGGCGGCGGTCGGCGCACCGCGGCGCGCCCTACTTCTGGATGAAGTTGATGACGTCCTGGACCGTCTTCAGGTCCTTGAGCTGGTCGTCGGGGATCTCGACGCCGAACTTGTCCTGCGCGGCGACCGCGATCTCGACCATGGAGAGGGAGTCGATGTCGAGGTCGTCGACGAAGTTCTTGTCGGGGGTGACCTCGTTGGCCGGGACGCCCGCGATCTCGTCGATGATGTCGCCGAGGCCGGCCAGGATGTCCTGCTCAGTGTGGGTGGCCATGGAAAACTACTCCTGATTTCTTCTCGATGTCGTGACGCCGCGGGGCCGGGGCGCGGGCGCCCCGGACGTGGTCCGCGGTTGACTAGGGGATCTGCAGCACCTGGGCCGCGTAGGTCAGCCCCGCGCCGAACCCGAGGGTCAGTACGGTGCTCCCCGAGGGCAGCTCGCCGCGGCCGACCATGCGCGACAGCGCGAGGGGGACGGAAGCGGACGAGGTGTTGCCCGCGGTGACAATATCGCGGGCGATGATCGCCTGCGGCGCCCCGAGCTTGCGGGCGATCGCCTCGATGATGCGCAGGTTGGCCTGGTGCGGGACGAACGCGGTCAGCTCGGTGGGGGCGACCCCGGCCCGCCGCAGCGCCTCCAGCGCCACGTCGGCGAGTTCGGTGGTGGTCCACCGGAACACGGCCTGGCCGTCCTGGTACAGGTACTTGTTCTCGCGGAGGAAGATCTTCTCGGCGCGCTCGCCGGAGCTGCCCCACACCACCGGGCCGATGCCGGGGGTGTCGGCGGCCGACACCACGGCCGCGCCGGCGCCGTCGGCGAAGATCACGCAGGTGGACCGGTCGTCCCAGTCGACCCACTCCGAGAGCTTCTCCGAGCCGATCACCAGCACGTTGCGGGCCGACCCGCCCCGCACGGCGTCGGACGCCACGCCCAGGGCGTAGCAGAACCCGGCGCAGGCGGCGTTGACGTCGAAGGCGCCCGGCGCCCGGATGCCCAGCCGCGCGGCGACGCTGGCGGCGGCGTTGGGGATCTGGTCGGTCTGGGTGCACGTGGCGACGATCACCAGGTCGATGTCGTCGGGGGAGACGCCGCCGGCGGCCAGCGCCTTGCCGCCCGCCGCGACCGCCATGCTGACCACGGTCTCCTCGGGGCCGGCGATGCGGCGCTCGCGGATGCCGACACGGGACCGGATCCACTCGTCGGAGGTATCGACCCGTTCGGCGAGGTCGTCGTTGGTGACGACGTTGCTCGGCTGGTACTCGCCGAGTGCGACGACGCGTGCGCCGCCCGCCGCGGGGGACAGGTTCATTCAGGCACGACCTTCCGAGTCGACAGCGGTGCTGCCCGCGTGTTCCTTGATGAGCTCGCGTGCCGCGTCGAGGTCGTCGGGGGTCTTGACGGCCAGCCGCTCGACGCCGCGCAGGGACCGCTTGGCCAGCCCCACCAGGGTTCCGGCGGGGGGCAGCTCGATGAGCGCGGTCACCCCGAGGTCGGCCAGGGTCTGGGTGCAGGCGTCCCAGCGGACCGGGGAGCTGATCTGGGAGACCAGCCGGTCGAGGTACTCGCGGCCGTCCGCCACCACCGCGCCGTCGCGGTTGGACAGCAGCCGGGTCCGCGGGTCGGCGGCCTCGGTGGTGGCGGCCACCGCGCGGACGCGCTCGACGGCCGGCGCCATGTGGCGGGTGTGGAACGCCCCCGCGACCGAGAGCGGGCGCAGGCGGGCCCCGGCGGGCGGGGCCTCCGCGAACGCGGCGAGCTGCTCGGTGGTGCCGGCGGCGACGAACTGGCCGGAGCCGTTGTCGTTGGCGGCGGTCAGCCCGGCGGTCTCGATGGCGGCCAGGACGGTGTCGCGGTCGCCGCCGAGGACCGCGGTCATGCCGGTGGCGGTGGCGGCCGACGCCTCGGCCATGCCGCGCCCGCGCTCGGCGACGAGGGCCAGCGCGGCCTCGGGGGAGAGCACCCCGGCCACGCCCGCCGCGGTGAACTCGCCGACGCTGTGCCCGGCGACCGCGTCGGCCGAGGCGGGGGCGTCGGCCAGGTCGCCGAAGAGGGCGGTGGCGGCGGCCAGCCCGGCGCCGACGAGCAGCGGCTGGGCGACCGCGGTGTCGCGGATCTCCTCGGCGCCGGCCTCGGTGCCGACGCGCGCGAGGTCGAGCCCGGCGACCTCGGACCAGCGCGCGAACCGGTCGGCCATGCCGGGGAGTTCGAGCCATGGGGCGAGGAATCCGGGGACCTGGGCGCCTTGGCCGGGAGCAACGATTACAAGCACGACATCCACCTTGCCCTGTAGAACATCACCAGCTTGATGCGGACAAGCACGAAGTTTAGAAGGCGGCGTTTGTCGGAGACCTACAAGATGGGTGGTTCTCGGCGCCGATCGGGTGGGACACGTCACGTTGCGGCCGCCGGGGGAGGGTTCGGCGACGGCGCGGTGACCGACGGTGACGTGCGGGCGGCGGGTGGCCGCGTCGTTTCCGCACGTCGCCTGATGCCACCCTAGGGAGGTGTGAGCACACAATCGGAGGAGCCGCGCGGGGCCGCGGCCGAAGGCGCCGACCACGGCGACGCCGTGCGCGCCGAGACCGTGCAGCGGCTGGAGCGCGCCATGGGCACACTCGGCACCGCCGCCGTCGCCCGGATGGAGAGCCGGCTGTCCTGGTTCCGCCGGATGTCGGCGGCCGACCGGTCCTGGGTGGGGCTGGTGGCCCAGTCGGGCGTCGCCGCGTTCGTGGACTGGTTCCGCGACCCCGGGCGGGGCCGGCCGCCCATCACCGTCGAGGTGTTCGGCACCGCGCCGCGCGAACTCACCCGCTCGGTCACCCTGCAGCAGACCGTCGACATGATCCGCGTCGTCATCGACGTGGTCGAGAACCAGGTCGAGGAGCTGGCCGCGCCCGGCGGGGAGCAGCAGCTGCGCGAGGCCGTGCTGCGCTACACCCGGGAGGTCGCGTTCAGCTCGGCCAAGATCTACGCGCGCGCCGCCGAGGCGCGCGGCGCGTGGGACGCCCGGCTGGAGGCGCTCGTGGTCGACGCGCTGCTGCACGGCGACCGCGAGGAGGGCCTGGAGACCTGGGGGTCGGCGCTGGGCTGGTCGCGCACCCCGGTCGTCGCCATCGCCGGGGGCCTGGGCGGCCAGGACCGCGACAGCGTCCTGGAGGACCTGCGGGCCGCCGCCCGCCGGGGCGGCCACGACGTCATCGCCGGGGTGCAGGGCGAGCGGGTGGTGGTGGTCCTCGGCCTGGCCGAGAACACCGCCGCCGACGACGGCGGCGCCCGCATGCGCGCCGCCGAGCCGCTGGCGGACACGTTCGGGTCCGGTCCGGTCGTCGTCGGCCCCCCGGTGGCCGACCTGCGCGCGGCCGGCGGCTCGGTGCGCGCCGCCGTCAGCGGGCTGCGCGCCGCCGTGGCCTGGCCCGACGCGCCCCGCCCGGTGGCCGCCGAGGACCTGCTGCCCGAGCGGGCCCTGGAGGGCGACCCGGCGGCCCGCCACCAGCTGGTCGAGCTGATCTACCGGCCGCTGCTGGGGGCCGGCTCCCCGCTGCTGGACACGCTGTCGGTCTACCTGGAGCACGCCTCCTCGCTGGAGTCCACCGCGCGCATGCTGTTCGTCCACCCCAACACCGTGCGGTACCGGCTGAGCCGCATCGCCGAGCTGACCGGGCACCTCCCCTCCGACGGCCGGGGCTCGTTCGTGCTGCGCGTCGCGGTGACGCTGGGGCGGCTGTCGGAGCGGGCGGGCACGGCCGGGCGGTGACCGGTCGGCCGCGCCCCGCCCGGCCGCGCACCGCGCGGGCGATCGGGGAACTCCGGGCCGCCGCGGGGAGTTAGCGGGGAGGGGGATCGGGGAGGGTACCGGACGGGTCCGACCGCCGTGCGGTCCCGCGCGGAGCCCGACCGTCCCGCCGGGAAACCCGCCGCCGCGGCGCGACAACCCGAGGGCGTCCCCGCGCGTCCAGCCTGTGGGGGATCACCCGGTGTGCGAACACCGAAAAGCGGATAACGTGTGCGGTGAGCGATCCGTCACGACCCGTACGGGTGCCGAGGTCGCGCGGCCGTGCGCGGTGCCCGGAGCGGGCCGGGGATCCCGACAGCGAACCGGTCGTTCAGTGCGCGATTGTTTGGGGGGTGGCATGGCCGTGGTGGTCGTCGGTGCCAAGAGGTGGTTCGAGAGATTGTCGGCGGCGGTGCACCGTCCCACCGAGGCCGGGCGGCTCTGGCGCCAGGTGCTGTTCTTCCTGCCGGCCCCGCTGCCGGTGCTCGCCGTGGTGGCGCTCATCGTCGGCGGCGACTGGTCGGCGCCGGGGGTGACCATCCTGCTGTCGGGCTCGGTGGCGGTGGCGTCGCTGCTGCTGGCGGTGGTCGTCCAGCCCACGCCGCTGCCCGAGGGCCTGTCCGCCGAGGCGTCGGTGCGCCGGTCGCTGCACCGGTTCCGGCAGATCACCGCGCTGCGCATCGCGCTGGCGCTGACCCCCGTGGCCGTCGGCGCCGGGGCCTCGATCGCCGGCGGCGGCCTGTTCCCCCTCGCCGCGGCGCTCGTCCTGGCCTGGCCGCAGCTCGTGCTCGCCTCCCCGATCTTCTTCACCATCACCCGCGCCCGCCGCGCCATGGAGGCGTGGGGCACCAAGGCGTACCTGTGGGCGGCCCTGGCCCAGCCGGCGCCCGTCACCTGGCCGGTGGTCACCGCCGCCGCGGCCCGCTACCGCGAGTGGAGCGCGGCCCGCCGGGGGACCGCCCCGGTCGCCGAGGACACCGGCGGCTCCGCCGCCGCCGACGACGAGGCCGACCCCGCCGCCGCGGCCGCGGTCGACGCCACGGGCCTGCCCGAGCGGCTGGCCGTGCCCAGCGCCGAGCCCCGCGTCGAGCCCGCCCACCTCATCCCCGGCTTCCCGCTGGCGGGCGGCGCCCGCCCGGCGCGGCCGATCCTGCGCAGCGGCGCGGCCCGGCGCAAGGCCCGCCCGGCCCGGCCGGCGCCGCGCCCCAAGGCCAAGAACTAACCGGGTCGGCGCCCCGCCGCCCTCGCCGCCTTCCGGGCCCCGCGGTCGCGACCGCGGGGCCCGCGGCGTGCGCGCGTCCGGGTGGTCCGGGCTCAGCCGGTGCCGAGGGCGGTGAACGCGTCGAGGAGCTGGCGCTCGGCGTCGTCGAAGTAGACCGCGAGCGCGTCGGCCGCCGCGCCGTGCCGCCCGGCCGCCAGCAGCCCGGAGATCTCCCGGTTGCGGTCGAGGTAGGGGGCGTGGAAGTCGCGGGGCGCCGCCATCACGTGGAAGACCAGGCGCAGCTCGGCGAGCAGCTGGCGCATGGTCTCGTCGGCGCGCGGGCTGCCCAGCAGGGCGCCCACCGCGCGGTGGAAGTGCATGTTGGCGGTGCCGATGCCCCACCAGTCGCCGCGCTCGCGGGCGGCCTCGCCCGAAGAGACCGCCTCCTGCACCGCCGCCACCGCGCCGGGCGGGGCGTCCGCGGCGCCCCGCAGCGCCGCCAGCTCCAGGGCGCGCCGGAACCGGAACAGGTCGGCGACGTCGTCGGCGTCCGGCTTGGCGACCGACACCCCCCGGTTGAACTCGTGCACCAGCAGCCGCTCGTGGCCGAGGAGGCGGAACGCCTCCCGCAGCGTGTTGCGGGAGACGCGGAACTTGCGGCTGATGCGCTCCTCGGACAGCCGGGTGCCGGGGGCCAGGGCGCCGTCGATGATGTGTCCGCGCAGCATGTCCGCGACCCGCTCGACCGTGCTGGAGCGCTCCAGTGCCACGTCGGGAAGCCGGTCGATCCAGTCGCCCGCTGTCGCCACACCCACTCCTCGGTTCCGCGTCGCCGGACGGCACCCGCCCGCCCCCATTGTCCCGGATCGCGGTGCGGCGCCGGAGGTGCGGGTGGGCGCGGCCGCGCGCGGGGGCGGTGGCCGCCTCACCCCGGCGCCACGCGTTCTTTACCTCGGGAGACGTGGAGGAAATCGGGGGATTGAAGTATTGTTCCACAATCCAACGACAAAGTGGTCGCGGTCACCCCCATCCCCCTCTCCACCCGCGGAGGACAGCATGAGTCGGACCCCCGAGACCCCCGGCGCGCCGCCGCGCCCGCGGGCGCGGCGCGTCTTCCTGAGCAGCGGCCTGCTCGGCGCCATGTTCCTGATGGCCACCAGCGCCATCGGCCCCGGATTCATCACCCAGACCACGAACTTCACCGCGACGCTCGGCGCCACCTTCGCGTTCGCGATCCTCGCGTCGATCCTCGTCGACATCGCCGTCCAGCTGAACATCTGGCGGGTCATCGGCGTGGCCGACGCGCGCGCCCAGGACCTCGCCAACCGGGTGCTGCCCGGGGCCGGCTACGTCCTCGCCGCGCTCATCGTCTTCGGCGGGCTCGTCTTCAACGTCGGCAACATCGCCGGCACCGCCCTGGGCCTCGACGCCCTGGCCGGGGTGGACGTCAAGATCGGCGGCGCTGTCTCCGCCGTCATCGCGATCGCCCTGTTCCTCATCAAGCGGGCGGGCGCGGCCATGGACCGCATCCTCATCGTGCTGGGCCTGCTGATGATCGGCATGACCCTCTACGCGGCCGCCGTCTCCGACCCGCCCATCGGCGAGGCGCTGCGCCAGTCGGTGCTGCCCGACCGGCTCGACGGTGACGTCTTCCTCGCCACCGTCACCATCATCGGCGGCACCGTCGGCGGCTACATCACCTACGCCGGCGCGCACCGGCTGGTCGACGCGGGCCTGGGCGGCCCCGACAGCGTCAAGCAGGTCACCCGCACCTCGGTCACCGGCATCCTCGTCACCGGCCTCATGCGCATCCTGCTCTTCCTCGCCGTCCTCGGCGTGGTCACCGGCGGCGCCGCCATCCTCGACGCCCCCAACCCCCCGGCCGAGGCGTTCACCCAGGCCGCCGGCGAGGTCGGGCTGCGCCTGTTCGGCGTCATCATGTGGGCCGCCGCCATCAGCTCGGTGATCGGCGCCTCCTACACCTCGGTGTCCTTCGTCGCCACCTTCCACCCCTGGCTGACCAAGTACCGCTCCTGGCTGGTCGCCGCGTTCATCGCGGTCTCCGCCGCCATCTACCTGATGCGCGGCGAGGCGCCGACGACCCTGCTCATCCTCGCCGGGGCCATCAACGGGCTCATCCTTCCCGTCGGACTGGGCATCATGCTCTGGGTGGCGGCGCGCCGCACCCGCGACCTGATGCACGGCTACCGGTACCCGCGGTGGCTGCTCGCCGTCGGCGTCGCGGCCTGGCTGCTCACCGTCTACATCGCCGCGAACTCGCTCACCGGCATCGCGGACCTCTGGCAGTGACCCCGCCGGCGGCCTCCGGGCCGCCGGCCCGACCCGCAAGGAGCCGGGCGTGCGCATCGACATCAACTCCGACCTCGGCGAGAGCTTCGGCCGCTGGGAACTCGGCGACGACGACGCGCTGCTGTCCATCGTGACCAGCGCCAACGTCGCCTGCGGTTTCCACGCCGGCGACCCCACCGTGCTCCGCCGCACCTGCGAACGCGCCGTCGAGCGCGGCGTCGCCATCGGCGCCCAGGTCGGCTACCGCGACCTCGCCGGGTTCGGCCGGCGCTTCATCGACGTCGCGCCCGAGGACCTCGCCAACGACGTCGTCTACCAGATCGGCGCGCTCGACGGCTTCGCCCGCATCGCCGGCGACCGCGTCCGTTACGTCAAACCGCACGGCGCCCTGTACAACGCCATCGTCCACCACGAGGAGCAGGCCGCCGCCGTGGTCGAGGCCGTCCGCGCCTACGACCCCGCCCTGCCGGTCCTGGGCCTGCCCGGGTCGGCCTGGCTCGACCTCGCCGCCAAGGCCGGGCTGCGCACCGTGCGCGAGGCGTTCGCCGACCGCGCCTACACCCCCGAGGGCACCCTGGTCTCGCGCCGCGAACCCGGGGCGGTGCTCGACCGGCCGGCCGAGATCGCCACCCGCTGCCTCGACATCGTCCAGGGCCGCCCCGTCACCGCGATCGACGGCACCCCGGTGCGCATCGAGGCCGACTCGCTGTGCGTGCACGGCGACAGCCCCGGCGCGGTGCGCATCGCCCGCGCCGTCACCGACCGCCTCGTCTCGGCGGGCGTCCGCGTCGCCCCGTTCACCGGGGACGGCGCGTGACCCCTCCGATCGCGCCCGTAGGGCCGCGCGGGGCGCCCCCGGGCGGCCGCGCGGCCGCCGCGCGCCGCGCGGGAGGCCGGGCGTGAACGTCCTGCCCTGCGGCGACACCGGCGTCCTCGTCGAGGTCGCCGACCTCGACGCCGTCCTCGCCCTCCAGGCCGCGCTCGCCGACGACCCGCCCCCGGGCGTCACCGAGGCCGTCCCCGCCGCCCGCACCGTGCTGCTGCGCACCGCCCCCGGGGCCGACCCCGCGGCCGTCGCCGCCGCCGTCCGCCGCCTGCGCCCCCGGCCCGGCCGGCGGGCCGGGGGCGAGGAGATCACGCTCGACGTCCACTACGACGGCGCCGACCTCGCCGACATCGCCGCCGCCACCGGCCTCACCGAGCGCGAGGTCGTCACCGCCCACACCGGGGCGGCGTGGACGGTCGCCTTCTGCGGGTTCGCGCCCGGCTTCGGCTACCTCGTCGGCGACGACCCGCGGCTGCGGGTGCCCCGCCGCGCCGAGTCGCGCACCCGCGTCCCGGCGGGCGCGGTCGCGCTCGCCGGCGAGTTCACCGGGGTCTACCCGCGCAGCTCCCCGGGCGGCTGGCAGCTCCTCGGCCGCACCGGCGCCGACATCTGGGACCTCGACCGCGACCCGCCGGGCCTGCTGCGCCCCGGTGTGCGGGTGCGCTTCCGCGAGGTGTGACCGCGCCGCGCCCCCGCCCACCGGGGGCGCGGCATCCGACCCGCGGCCGGCCCGGCGCGGCCGCCGCGGCAGAGCCGCGACAGAGAGGGGTGGGGCGCGCCGATGGCAGCCCTGGAAGTGCTGGAGACCGGACCGCTGACGACCGTGCAGGACGCGGGGCGGTTCGGGCACGCGCGGCTCGGCGTCGGCCGGTCGGGGGCCGCCGACGCCGCCTCCTACGCGCTGGCCAACCGGCTGCTCGCCAACCCGCCCGGCGCCGCCGCCCTGGAGGCCACCCTGGGCGGGCTGCGCGTGCGGGCGCGCGGCGCCCTCACCGTCGCCGTCACCGGCGCGCCCTGCCCGGTCACCGTCGACGGCAGCGGCGCCGCCTGCGACACCGTCCTGCACCTCGCCGACGGCGCCGAACTCCGGCTCGGCCCGCCGGCCCGCGGCCTGCGCAGTTACCTCGCCGTGCGCGGCGGCGTCGACGTCCCGCCGGTCCTGGGCTCCCGCAGCACCGACACCCTCGCCGGGCTCGGCCCCGACCGCCCGGTCCCCGGCACCGTCCTGCCCGTCGGCCCGCCGCCCGCCGCCTTCCCCGTCCTCGACCAGGCCCCCGTCGCGGCGCCGCCGGAGGGCGACCTGCGGCTGCGCGTCGTGCTCGGCCCCCGCGACGCCTGGTTCACCGCCGACGCCCTGCGCACCCTGCTCGGCTCCGCCTACACCGTCACCGACCGCAGCGACCGCGTCGGCGCCCGGCTGGCCGGACCCCCGCTGCCGCGCCGCACCGCCGGCGAACTCCCCAGCGAGGGCATGGTGCCCGGCGCGCTCCAGGTGCCGCCCGACGGCGAACCCGTCCTGTTCCTCGCCGACCACCCCGTCACCGGCGGCTACCCCGTCATCGCCGTGGTCGCCGCCGCCGACGTCGCCCGCGCCGCCCAGGCCCGCCCCGGCACCCGGCTCCGCTTCCACTGCTGAGCGCCGCCCGCCCCGGACAGCGGAGAGGCCCGCGGCGCGGTGCCGCGGGCCTCCCGAGTGGCCGGACCAGCCGCCGGGCTAGCCGAACAGCTCGTCGTGGGCCGCGAACGCGGTGGCGATGTCCACCTGCGACCAGAACCGGTGGTAGGTGAAGGTCGGGGCCTCGCCGCCGTCCAGGTAGGCCTGGACCTGCGGCCACGCCGGGTCGTCCTCGTAGAAGGACCGCAGCGAGGCGAACGTCGCCCCCGGCTCGATCACGTCGCCGTTGGGCATCGTGCCGGAGAAGCCGTCCGGGATGTAGACCTCGTCGGCGAACCGGGAGTAGTCACCCCGGGTCTCCGGCGTCGCGATCCCCAGGTCGTCCTCGTGGGCGAGCAGGGTGTCGAGCAGGCCCTCGCCCATCTCCCGGGCCTCGGTGTCGCCCGACGCCGCCGCGTAGTACAGCAGCGTCTTGGCCAGGCCGGCGGCCACCCCCACGTCCTGGCCGTGCGAGACGACCTCCACGTGCAGGTCCGCGTTGCCGGTGGGCCGGCCCTCCCAGGTGTCGGGCTGGCCCTCCCACTCCATGTCCGCCGGGACCGCGAAGTCGCCGCCGGCGCCCACCTCGGTGTTGGCCATGGCCCAGGGCACCCACTTGTCGAGGATGGCCTGCGCCCGCTCGTCACCCGTCTCGTAGTAGAGCTGGGCGACACGCTCGATGTCCCACACCTGGAAGCCGAACCACCGGTTGGACGGCGGGTCGTGCCACACGGGCTGGTGGTCGTAGAACATGCCGTAGAACTGCGAGGTGCCGGCCGGCGGGGCGGAGTAGTCGCCCGCCCAGCTGTTGGTGGCGCCGCCCGCGATGCCGCCCTCGGACGACTGCAGCCACTGCAGGAACTCCAGCTGGCGGTCCATGCTGGTGGCCCAGTCCTCGGCGCCCGTCGGCGACTCCGGCTGGAGCGCGTCGACCTCGGAGAGCGCGTAGGCGGCCAGGACGTTCTGGTAGCCCTGGTGCGAGGAGCTGCCGCCGATGCGCCACGCCCACGGGTACTGGGCGCTCTCCATCGCCCCGCCCCACGCGTAGTACCACGACATGAGGTAGTGGGCGCTGTCCTTGCCGGTGCCCGGCGCGCACGTCGCGGCGCCCACGCAGTCGCCGATCCGCTTGAAGTACTTGTCGAACATGGCGTAGCGCAGGTAGTCGCCCATCATCGCCGCCTTGTCGACCGACTCCGCGACCGCGTCGGCGTTGCCCTGCTCCTCGGCCCACTGCTGGGCGAGGTAGGCCACCTGGACGGCCCGCGCGTCGGCGTCGGGGGCGTTGGTGTAGCGCCACTGCTCGGAGTAGGCGCTGTCGTCGGTGAACAGGTCGAGGAACCCGTTGGGGCCGCCGTGGTCGAAGGTCTCGCACGACGGGTGGGGCACGGTCTCCCAGACCGACTCCTGCGAGCCCCGCTGGAAGGTGTTGATGAACGCGGGGGCGTCGTCGGTGCCGTCGCCGCAGAACCCGAACCCGTAGGTGTTGTCCACGTCCAGCAGCCAGTGCATGCCGTAGACCTCGTCGGTGCCGTAGGTGCTGCTCAGCTCCTCGGCCAGCGGGTCGTCGCCCACGGGCACGCCGCTGTCGAGCGCCGACGGGTAGCCCTCGGGCGTGCCGTGCTCGGGGATGTAGGTGGCCGGCGCCGACGGGTCGTAGGAGCCGTTGGTGGGCTGGTCCTCGGTGCCCGGGATGATGAACTCCTCCATCGACGCCCAGGCGTCGTTGAACGGACCCCATTCGCCGGTGACCCGGCCGTAGGCGGCCTCCAGCCACAGGTAGTAGCTGTACGCCTCGGAGGTGGTGGCGTGGCCGTGGTCGGGGGCCTCCACGATCAGCGTCTCGACCGAGTGGTAGGGCACCAGCAGGCCGTCGAACTCGCGGAAGTAGCCGCTCGCCGGGTCCTTGATCTTCTCGTACTGCTCCAGGAACGCGGCCTCGTACTCGGTGGTGTCGGAGTCGACCTCGCGCGCCTCGATGACCGCCGGGTCGTGGCCGGGGGCCGACGCGGTGAACACCGCCGTGCCCGGGTCGCCGCCGTTGTCGGCGGAGGCGATCACGACGTCCTGCTCCTGGTCCCAGTCCTGCGGCGTGAACACCAGTTCGGCGCCCTCCGCGACGGACAGGTCGGCGCTGCCCTCGGTGCGCGCCACCTCGACGGTGACCGCCTCCTCGGGGGCGTTGGACAGGGCGACGCCGACCGCGGCCGTCTGGCCCTGCCGGACGTTCACCGCCCCGCTGCCGGCCACGACTGCGGGGGAGTCCAGCACCTCGACCGCGACGGGGGCCGACTCGGTCTCCGCGCCCGCGTCGTCGACGGCGGCCGCGGTCAGCTCGTGCGACCCGGCCTCGGCGTCCGCCCACTCCAGCTCGTAGGGGGCGGTGTCGTCGGTGCCGAGGACGGCGCCGTCCGCGCGGAACTCGACGCTCTCCACCTCGCCGTCGGCGTCGGAGGCGTCGGCCGCCAGGGCGATCGGGTCGCCGGCCAGGAACGTGTCGCCGTCGGCGGGCGCGGTCAGCTCCACCTCGGGTGCGGCGTTGACGTCCTCGCCGCCGCAGGACACGCCGTTGACCCGGAAGGCGGTGGGCGCGTTGTTGGCGCCGGAGACGCTCGCCTGGAAGCCGACGACAGCGGACTCGCCGGTGCCGAGGTCGGGGTTCCAGCCGGGGTGGCGCACGGTGACGTCGGCGCCGTTCTGGGAGAACTCGCCGTTCCAGCCGTTGGTGATCCGCTGGCCGTCGGCGAAGGACCAGCTCAGCGACCAGCCGTTCACCGGGTCGCCCTCGTTGGTGACGGTCACCTCGGCGGTGAATCCGCTGCCCCACTGGTTCTGGACGCGGTAGTCGACGGAGCAGGCGGCGGCGGCGTCGGCCGCCGCCGGTGCCCCGGGCAGCAGCGCGGCGGCCACGGCCGCCGCGAGGGCGCCGGGTACCAGCCGCCGGTGCCGGTGTGTTCGGGATGGGGGACGCATCTTCCTGGCAACCTCCGTCTTCGGGGGACCATCGGGGGATCCGGAGCGCGCTGCGCGCGCGGCGGGGGCGTGGTGAGGAACGCCGGAAAACGGGTGGAAAGGGGCGGGGCGGCGGACGGCCGCGGAGGCCGGCCGCCGGACGCGGGCGCCGGGGGCCTGGGGTGGAGTGCGCGCCGCGCGGCCGGCGGCCGGGGCGGATGTGGGAGCGCTCCCAGATATGTGGGAGCGCTCCCATGATCAGGGGGCGAGGGTCGGACGGTGACGCGGGCGGGCGCACTGTGTGATCTTCGTCACCGGGAGCGCTCCCATGGAGAGGGTAAACCGCCCGGCGCGACATGTAAACATCCCGTCACCCCGCAGTGACGTATCCTCGCGAGAGCCGGGACCCGCCGACCGCCCGCCCCGTCGACCCGCCCCGGCGCCCCGCACCACCGCCACCTCCGGGGGGACCGCATGCACCGGCCGGCCGCGCCCACCGACCCCGCCGCCCTCGCACCCGGCGACGCCCGCGCCCTCTTCCGCGCCGGGCTCACCGTGCCCACCTCGGGCTACGCCGCCGGATACGCGCAGGCCAACCTCATCGCGCTGCCCCGCGACCTCGCCTTCGACTTCCTGCTGTTCGCCCAGCGCAACCCCAAGTCGTGCCCGGTCCTCGACGTCACCGAGCCCGGCGAGACCGCCGCGTCCATCTTCGACGGGGACCTGCGCACCGACCTGCCGGCCTACCGGGTCTACGTCGACGGCGTCTGCGTCGACGAACCCGCCGACGTCCGCGACGTCTGGCGCGACGACCTCGTGGCCTTCCTCATCGGCTGCAGCTTCACGTTCGAGACCCCGCTGCTGGAGGCCGGGGTCCCCGTCCGCCACATCGAGGCCGGCACCAACGTCGCCATGTACCGCACCGACCGCCCCTGCCGGCCCGCCGGCCGGCTGTCGGGGCCGCTCGTGGTCTCCATGCGGCCCATCCCCGCCGACCGCGTCGCCGACGCCGTCCGCATCACCTCGCGCTACCCGGCCGTGCACGGCGCCCCCGTCCACGTCGGCGACCCCGCCGCCCTGGGCATCACCGACCTCGCCCGGCCCGACTTCGGCGACCCCGTCGAGGTCCGGCCCGGCGAGATCCCGGTGTTCTGGGCGTGCGGGGTCACCCCGCAGGCCGCGGTCATGGCCTCGGCCCCGGCGTTCGCCATCTCGCACGCCCCCGGCCACATGGCCGTCACCGACGCCCGCGACACCGCCTACCAGGTGCCCTGACCTCAGTCCGTCAACCGGTGCCGCACCAGTTCGCGCACCTGGGGTCGGGCGGTCGCGCCCGGCAGGAACTCCTCGGTGGCCCGCCGCAGCAGCGGCGAGTGCGACCACGCCACCTCCGCCGTCCGCCCGTCCAGGGTCAGCTCGGCCAGCGAGTTGTCGTACCAGGGGCCCTGGTCCAGCCGCCAGTCGATCGCGGGCGGGCGCACCCCGGCCGCGCGCGCCATCAGCGCCCCCACCACCCCGGTGATGCCGCGCGCCGCCACCCACGTGGTGCGGCGCAGGGCGGGCGGCATCCAGTTGCAGGTGGGCGAGCACGTGAGCTGCGCGATCCGGGTGGCCGACCCGCGGGCCGGGCCGCCGCGCGCACGCGCCCGCGCCAGGTAGGAGAAGTGCACGTCGCCGCCGAGGAACAGCACGCTCGCCGGGGGCGCGCCGCGCTCGCCCGCCGCCACCCGCAGGACGGCGTCGGTCACCGCGTGGAACGACCGCTGGAACGCCGCCCAGTGCTCCAGGTCGATCTCGCGGCGCAGCCACTCGCCCCGGGGGCGCAGCCGCCGGCCCCACGCGCCCGCGCACACCGCCTCGTTCCACGCCTCCAGGTGGTGCACCCCCTTGGGCAGCAGGAACGGCAGCGTGCTCGCCAGCACCAGGTGGTCGACGTCGCCGGTGAGCTGGGCGTCGAGCCAGGCGGCGTCGTCGGGGCCCAGCATGGAGCGGGCGGTGTCGTCCTCCACGATCCGGCCGCACCGGGTGTCGATCATCAGCAGCCGCGTGGTGCCGACGTCGTAGCGGTAACTCCACCGGTAGCTGACCGGCTCGTCGTGGGCCCGCCAGGCGAAGGCGTCGACGACCGCCGCGGCGTCGCCCTCGGCCGCCGCCACCTTCGGGAACACCGGGTCGGCCGCCCGCTGCGCGGCGGACAGGTTGCCCAGGTGCTGGTACACCCAGTACGCGCCGAGACCCGAGGTGATGCGCGGCCGCCACCACGGGGTCTCGGCGATGTCGCGCCGCCAGGAGCCCGACGTGTTCCAGTCGTCGCGGATGTCGTGGTCGTCGAAGAGCATCAGGCTGGGCACGGTCGACAGCAGCCAGCGCAGGTCGGGGTCGGACCACGCCTGCCGGTACAACTCGGCGTACTCGCCGTAGAACACCACCTCGTCGTCCGGCGGGCGGGCGGTATCGGCGGGGACCGACGCGCGCTCGCGGTTGTCGGCGAGGTACTGCTTCATGCGCGGCTGGATCTCGTCGGCGTACACCTGGTCGCCGATGAGCAGCAGCAGCGACGGCTCCTCGTCGCCGGGGCGGTCGGGCGCCCCGCCGGCGTCGCGCCGCTGGTCGGCCAGGCGCAGCGCGTAGGCGCGCAGCATGTCGACCCCGTAGCGCAGCACGGCGGTGCGCGAATGGTCGGTCGAGGTGTGGCAGGAGCCGAACAGCACCCGCGCTGGGGCGCCGGGGTCGAGGGTGCGCACCAGGCTCGGCGGGTACACCGAGTCGGGCTCCGGCCAGACCGGCGCGTCGTCGAGCCGCACCTCATAGGGGAGCATCGCGCCCGGCGGCAGATCCGCCAGTTCGCACACGGCGTAGTGGTGCCCGTGCACGGTGAACGTGTCCGCGGCGGCGGAGGACGCCCCCGCGGTGACCGTGACCCGGCACGGGGCCTCGGTCTCGACCCAGATCGTGGCGGTCGACTCGGTCACGTGCCGCAGCATCGGACCGAGCCGCAGACCAGTACCCACATCCACTCCCGTCCATCGGGGCCCAGAGCGGCGGGGACGACCCGCCCGGCCCGCACGTCGTCTGAGTATGGCGCCAACCCGGGCCCCCGTCACCCGGGGCCGGCGGCGGGGCCCGCCGGGGGCGGTAGGGGGGTGCCGGACGCCCGGGAGGGGTGGAGCCCCCGTCGACCTGGGTCAGCGCCGCCACGCACGGGGCGGGGGGCGGGGCCCGCCGGGGGCGGTCGGGGGGGGCGGACGCCCGGAAGGGTTGGAACCCCCGTCGACCTGGGTAAGCGTTGCCGCATGCGGACACGACTACTCGACCTGCACACCGGCGGGTCCGAGAGCATCACCGACATCACCCAGGCGTGCGGCGACCTCGCCGCCGAGGCCGGCGGCGACGGCCTGCTGCACGTCTTCGTCCCCCACGCCACCGCCGGGGTCGCCATCATGGAATTGGGGGCGGGCTCCGACGACGACCTGCTGGCCGCGCTGCGCGACCTACTGCCCGCCGACGACCGGTGGCGGCACCGGCACGGCTCGCCCGGCCACGGCAGGTCCCACGTCATGCCGGCGCTGATTCCGCCCTATGCCACCGTTCCGGTCGTGGACGGGCGCCTGCAGCTGGGAACATGGCAGTCCATCGCCGTCGTGGACCTCAACGTCGACAATCCGGATCGCCGGGTTCGGCTCTCGTTCTTGACGTCGCCGCCTGACGGAGCAGGATGGTAGGTGCAGGAACTGCGAGGCGGTGACGCGTTGACGGATCAGGTACCCAGCGTGTGAACTTAGCCAGCAACAGCGGGATCGACCGAACCGGGACCGCGAACGGCCGAGCCCGGACGCAGGAGTCACGGCCGGCAGGACAGGCAAGACGTGGAGGAGGATTTTCGTGAGCGCGACCGCGGGCCAGGCACAAAGCGAACGTGGCCTGGCCGATCGACTCGGATTCAAACCGGGTCAGGTGGTGCAGGAGTACGGCTTCGACGACGACGTGGACGAGGGGCTGCGCGCGTCGATCGCCGAGCGCACCGGCGAAGAGCTGGTCGATGAGGACTACGGCGGTGTCGTCGACGCCGCGCTGTTGTGGTGGCGCAGCGACGAGGAGGACGACCTCACCGACGTCCTCGTCGACGTTCTGGGCGCGGTCGAGGGCGGCGGCATCATCCTGGTGCTCACCCCCAAGGCCGGGCGCGAGGGCCACGTTTCCCCGAGCGACGTCACCGAGGCCGCGTCCACGGCGGGCCTGTCGCAGACCAGCGCCGTGAGCGCGGGGACCGACTGGTCGGGCACCCGGCTCGTCGCCCCGAAGGTGCAGCGCTGAACCGATCCCGCGGCGCCCCGGGCGGCGCTCCCCGAGCGGACCGCCCACCGGCCGGACCGTGAGACGTGCCGCCCGCCCACCGGCGGGCGGCACCGTCCCGCCCCGACCCCACCCGGCGCCACCGGACCGCGCCGAAACGCGCGGGAACGCGCCGGAGCGTGTCGCAACGCGCCGCCCAGCGGGAATGGCCAGCCCCGCCCGAGCGGCCCGATCACGCGCCGGAACGCGCCGCCCAGTGGGCACGGCCCCGCGCCCACACGCGCGGCCCGACCACGCGCCGCCGCCCGGCGACACGCCGCGCCCGGTCGGCCGGGGCGCCCGCACGGATCGGCGCCGCCCAGCGGTCATGGAGCCTGCGCGCGGCTGGTCCACGCGCCGCGACCCGAACGCACGCCACGTCCGGACGCTCGGGCGCCCGAATGGATGGGCGCCCGCACGAATGGAACGAAACGGGGCAGGCAGCCATCGCCCTGGCCGCGTGGCGCGCGCTTCGTCCGAGTACGAGGCATGCGGGGAAAGTGAGGCGTGCGGGGAAGCGCGACGCGCTCACCCGACGGAGGGTCCGCCGCTCCCGACGCGCGACGTACGCCACGAAGGGCGCGCCGTACGGTGGAAGCGGAAGCCACCGGCGTCGACGCCGCGCCAACGGCCATGCGACGCGTACGCCCCGTCCGGAGAGCGGACGGCCTACCAGGGGCACAGCCAGGGGACGCGGCGCGTACGCTCGGCCCTGAGGGCGCGCGCCCACCGAGGGCTGGAACCATGGGACGTGGCCCGCACGCCCTGCCCGGGAACCACCGGCGTCACAGCGGAACTCGACCGGGACGCGGCCGGAAGGCGCACGGCGCCTTCGCCCGCACCGGCATCGGCTGCGTCCCGCCTCTGCGGGCGTCCCTTTCCCCATCGGAAGAGAGAAGCAGGAAGCATGTCCATCGCAACGGGGCGGCCGGCGCCCGACTTCGAACTGTCCGACCAGCACGGCCAGACGGTGCGCCTCGCCGACTTCGCGGGCCGCCGCAACGTGCTGCTGGTGTTCTACCCGCTGGCCTTCTCCGGCGTGTGCGAGGGCGAGCTGACGGCGCTGCGCGACGGCGCGGACGACTTCCGCGCGGCCGACGTGCAGCTCCTCGCGGTCTCGGTCGACTCCATGTTCGCGCACCGGGTGTGGGCCGACCGGGAAGGGCTGGAGTTCCCGCTGCTGTCCGACTTCTGGCCGCACGGCGCCGTCGCGTCGTCCTACGGCGTCTTCGACGAGAACCGGGGCGTGGCCCTGCGCGGGACCTTCCTCATCGACCGGGAGGGCGTCATCCGCTGGAAGGTCGTCAACCCGATCTCCGAACCCCGCGACCCGGCGACCTACCACCAGGCCATCGCCATCCTCGGCGCCGCCGCCCCCCGCCCCTGACCCCCACGCGACGAGCGCACGAACGGCGGGACCCGGTACTATTTCCCGACGGTCCGTCCCACGGGCCGCCCCGCCACCCCGGGGCGCGTAGCTCAGTTGGCAGAGCCCCCGCCTTACAAGCGGGTGGTCGGAGGTTCAAGTCCTCTCGCGCCCACCCCGTAGACCATGAAAAAAGCCCCCTGACCTGCACCAGCAGACCAGGGGGCTTTCGCGTGCCCGGTGGCTGACGGTGGCCGTCAGCGGCCCTCAGCGGGTGTCCACGGCCAATACACGTCGAAGTTCGTCGGCCCGGCCGCGACTCAGGGTCGCCTCGATGAGCCGCTTCGCACGCTCCTCCTCGCCCACGACGCGCTTGCTTCCCAGCGTGCGGGAACGCGGCAGCGTACTCAGCCGACGGTTCGAGCTCACTCCAGGAGGACGAGTTCGGAGAACTTCCAGGTGGTGCCCCTGTCGGTTGTGGAGAGGACGCAGGTGGAGCCCTTCGGGGGCAGCCCTGCTTCGGACGAGGACTCCCAGGTGACCTGGCCGGTCACCTCGTATTCCCACTTCCAGGGGACTGCGCGGGTCACCACGGGCTCGGGGGGTGCGTCGAACCCTGCGGTGAAGGGAGCCTGCGCCGTCTGCCGGATGCGGTCCTCGCATGCCGCGCCGGCGAGCGCGGCCGCGTTCTCCGCTCCGGTGGTCGGGCCGCCGCAGCCGGCGGCGAGGACGAGTACGGCCGTGCCCGCAGTTTGGTGGTACAGGCGCATGGGTGCTCCGAGGGGCGAGGACACGGATCTACCGCTGGATCGGGAGAAGGGGCGGTCTTCGGCCGGTTGCGGACGCGGATCGCGTGTATCGCGCGGAGCGACGGGTGACGCGGTTCGCCGGGGTGGGGGCGGGGCAGCCTCGGGCGTCGCCGCGTCAGGTGGAGAAGCGTCGCGCGAGGTCGCGGAGGCGTGTCGTGGCCGCGGTCGCCTGGTCGACGGTGAAGGCTGCGCCGGCCATCCGGCTGAGGCGCTCCACCTGGTCGGCGAAGCGCAGGTACTCCCGCCGCGCGTGCTCCCGGCAGGCGTGGCAGGTGACGCTCTCGGGGTGGACCGATGTCATGGCGTAGGCCACCTGGATCCCGCAGCCGGTGGTGACCACGCTCGGCGCGTCGGGTGCGTGTCCCACCGTCGACGTGATCACGTTGCGCATATCGGCGCCAGCCTCCACCACCTTCTGCTCGACGTGGATCAGCGCACCGTTCCGGTCCATCACACCTACGCCCTTCCGTCCGAATCGTCCCTGGAAAAGCCTACCGATCGAACACCTCGCCCGAAGTCCGGGGCGCACGCGAGCGGCGGCCGGGCGAGAGCGGCCGGAAATCGGCCGGGGCGGCCGCGCCCCCGGCGCCGCCGGGAAAGTTCGCATGGGACCACGGGAGTGATCGGTGGTACGGGATTCCACCGCCGTCGATAGGAGAAATGAATCTTTTCGGCGAAATACAATCAGGCGCCCGCTGCGTCCGCGCGGGTTTCGGTCCATCGGGATGAGGTGGAGATGTGGCCGGAGACGCCCGAGAGGGGTCGGGGGCGGAACCCGGCCGCTCCGGCGGATCCCCGCGCCGGATGGGCGCTCGCGCGGGCGTATTCCTGCGCCGAATCGCGGGGGCCGTCGCGGAGAGGTGGCGAAAGGTCTCGTGGACGTCTCTCGCGGCGATCGTCTTCTCCGTCGTGCTCGGCCCGGTGATCGCGGGGCTCGCGGTGGCACGCCTGTCGCCGTTCGTCGCCCCACCCGCGCAGCCGGCCGCGTCGGCCCCGCAGGCGGCGCCGACCGCGTCCCCGTCTTCTCCGCCCCCTGCGTCGGAGGCACCGGGCGACCCCGGCGAGGCGCCGTTCGAGGTCACCTCGCTGCGGCCGGTCTACTCCGGCGAGGACGACGTCTGGGTCGGCCGGGACCCGGTGCGGCTGAGCGACGGGGAACTCACCGAGCTGGCCGACCTGCGCGAAACCGATCAGCAGGCGCACGATGACCGGATGGCCGACCACGGTCTGGCGGAGGCGGGCCTGACGCGGTTCGAGGCCGTCCTCCGCGGCGCGGCCCCCGAGGGGACGCGGATCATGGGGATGCGGGCGGCCGCGGAATGCGCCGACGCCCCGGTCACCGGCACCCTGTTCTACTCCCCTCCGGCGGGCGCCGAGGAGAAGCAGGTCGTGTACTTCGACCTCGACTCCGCCGACCCGGTCGCCCAGTCGACCCGGAACGGTTCTCCGACGGGAGAGGCGTACTTCGACTCGACCACGTACCGCCTCGCGCAGGGCGAGGAGGTCGTCTTCGAGATGCACGCGGCCCGCGTATACGGGTACTGCGACTTCCGGATCGAGGTCGACGTGCTGACCGGGGACCGCCGCTCGACCGAGGTCATCGACGACGCGGGCGCCGCGTTCTGGGTCAGCGGCATGGCGACGGACTGGTCCGACTACGGGGCGGCCTACGTCGGTGGTATCGCCGCGCCCCCGAGGGGCGACTGGCGCCCGGCCGAACCCGGCGACTTCCCCGATCCCGCTTCCGCGACCGGTCCCTGAACTCCGCCGGGTGCGGCCGTGGCCGACGGGTATCCGGAGTGCGGCGCGGATGCAGTGTTGCGCCGGAATTTCGCATTCGGTCGGGGAGGCCCCGGTCGAAACGTGGGCGCGCGCGGCAGCGCGGTGTATTCCGGATCGCAGCCATTCCGATTTGCGGCTGGAGGGGAAATCGAGGTGAGGTCGGGAAATCGAAGACGGAGGCCGATCCGGAGGCGGATCGGGTGGGACGGGGGGTGTGGGGGTTCGGACGTGGGTGGACGGAATCGGACGGGGGCGGATGGGGGAAGCCGGGGAGGGCGTGGCCGGAGGGGTGATTCGCCGTGAGGCGCTCTTTCCTCGCAAGGAGGAGGGAATGGTGGAATCCGGGCACGGGGTCGGGAATGGCGCTGTGAATTCCGGGATGATGGGGTAGCTTTCCCGCACGCGGGTTCCACGGGAGGGCGCGCGCCGCCCACGTCCCCGCGCGTCGTGCCGGAAACGGACCGCGTACCCGCTCACATTCTCACGGAACGGTATCCGCACATGATCGATCTCCGCCCCGCAGGATTCCGGGGCCGTATCCTTTCGGCCCCGGTCGCCCCGGTCGCCCCGGCCGGCCCGGCAGCCCTGGTCATCTCCGTCGCTCCAGGCGTTCCGGACGTCCCGGCGGTCCCGGCCGTGTCGATCACGCGAGTGGCGCGGGGCGGCCCCCGCGCCCGGGTCGGAGGCACCCGCGCCTCCGCCGTCCGCGCCTCGGCCGCCCGAGCGCCGGCCGGCCACGCCCCGGCCGTCCGATTCCGTGGCCGGGGCGATGCGGTGGTGGCGGGGCCGGCCGTGGCGCCGGGGATCGGCCCCGGGCCCGCGCACCGTACCGCCCCGGTGCGCCTGGGGGAGGCGGGCGATGGACGGTGACCTGCTCGGACCCACCGGCCCCACCGAGTCCCTGCGCGGCGAGACCCCGCCGACGGTGTACCGCCCCGCCCCCGATGCCTCACCGCACCGGTTGCGCAGAGGCCCGGACCAGGAGGTCTACGGGTGGGTCCGGATGGTGCCCGTCGGCGACGCGGAACCCGCGCCGTGCCCGCACGAGGAGGTGCTGCTCCAGGCCGACAACGTCCGCGCCTCCATCGGCGACGGCCTCGCCGCCCCCGCCGCGCGCGGCGACCGCCCCCGCGCCATCGAGGATCTGGAGGGGTACGAGCAGCGCCCCAACCCCCTCGACGCGCACACGCCCGCCCAGTTCGTGGAGGCCATGCAGCGGTTCCGCGTGTGGTCGGGGGAGTGGTCGCTGCGGCAGCTGGAGCGGTACTGCGGGGGAGCGGTGTCCCGCTCCACCTTCCACACCACCCTGGCGAACACCCGGGAGCTGCCGAAGTTCGTGGTCCTGTGCGCCTTCATCTCGGCCTGCGGCGGCGGCGAGGACGAGATCCAGCGGTGGGTGACCGCGTGGCGGCGGCTCCGCATGCCCGAGGAGGAGGAGCAGGCGCTCCTCCGGCTGCGGACCTGGTCGACCCTGTGACCGGCGGCGCGCCCCTGCCCCCTCGGGGCGCGCCGCCACCTCGCAGAGGCGCGGCCGTCAGGACGCGTCGGCCGCCGGCGGGGGGAAGGGGATGGTGGCCAGGACGGGGATGAGCTGTTCCTCCTCGTAGTCGAGGTGGGCGGTCAGCTCGGTCGACAGGCGGTCGAGTTCGTCACGGAACCGCTCCGGGTCGGCGGTGCCGATGTCGGCGAGCAGTTCCACCAGTTCGCCGCGGATGCGCTCCACGGTGACGTGCTCCGCGCGCAGGCGGTCGATCGCCTCGCCCAGTTCCGGGTGCCGCCGCTCCAGGTCCGGGAAGAGGTGCCCGTCCTCCGCGGTGTGGTGGAAGTGCAGCCCTTCGCAGAACGCCAGGCAGTGCTGGCGGATCTGCAGCCCCAGCCCGGGAGCGGGCGGGGCGCCGTCGCCGGCGGCGGCGCGCGCCGCGAAGTGGGCGTCGGCCTCCTCGCGCACGCGCGCGACCTGCCCGCGCAGCCAGGTGTGGATCTCCACCAACTTGGCGGCGAGGTCGGTGGCCGGCGGCCCGTCGGCGCCGTACGCGACCCGCTCCAGCACGACGACCGGGATCACCCGGTCCGTGCGCTCCTGGTAGTCGGCGTAGCCCGGCTGCTGCGCGCAGACCAGCGCGAACAGCCGGTCGCGCTCCGCCCCCTCGGCGGGAACCGCCACCGCCTGGTACTGCTCGGTCCCGGTCTCGACCGTGACCGTCGGGTGGGCGAGCAGGTTGTGGTACCAGGCGGGGTGCTGCGGCGCCCCGGCGGCGGAGGCCACCACGAGCGTCCGGTCGCCGTCGTACAACCGGACCAGGGGCGCGGTGTGCTGGGCGCCCGACCGCGCCCCGGTGGTGGTCAGCAGCACCAGGTCGGCCCCCTCGAACGGGCCGCCGACCCGCCCCTCGTTGGCGCGGAACTCGGTGATGACGTTCTGGTTGAAATCGGTGGTCGTGCTCAGCGTGCTCTCCAGACATGGTGGTGCCGCGATCGGTGCGGCGGGATGGTGAGGGATGACGGGATGACGTGCCGGCGAGGCGGCGCCCACGCCGAGCGGGGCCCTCGGTGTCCGAAGGGGTTGCGGACGCGCCGCCGAACGGCGGGCGGTCACAGCGGGGACGGCGGCGGTGCGGGGCACGGCCGCGGCGAGGGACGGCGCGCGGGTGTGCGCGGCGGTCGGGTCAGTCCGAGTCGTGCGAACCCATGGGGCACCGTCCTCTGCGATCGGGTGCGGCCCGCTGCCGGAGACCGGCGCGCGTGCGGCACGCCGCTCATTGAACCGACCAGGTACAGCGGTGTCAATCAGGAATGTCCGGATGCGGACGCAACGGGGCAAGGTGGAATAAACCCCGACCCGCTCGGTCGGCGCACCGCGGTGCGCCGGGCGCATCTCCGGCCGACCGAAACCCCGCCGTGCACGGACGATGCGGAGTCGACCGTCCGCCGACGGGCCGCAGGCGGCGCCGGGCTCCGCCACGCTCCGAGAGTGCGGGGGAGAGATCGTTCCGGTCCGTTCCGCCGCCCGATGCGGATTCGCCCGGCCGTCAGAGAGTCCGGATCTGCCGGGGGGCCGTTTTCGCACGCTCCATCGACCGACGCGGTCTCATCCGCCGCCCGCACACGGAACAGGGCCATGTCCGGATACCGACGCGCCGGGCCCGGAGCGGAACGGAACGGAACCCGCCGGCCGGGCGGTGAACGGCGCGGTGGGCTGCGATGGCGGAAGCCGCCTGCCCACCGGCGGGCCCTTCGGTGCCGGGTTCCGCCGTGCGCGCGGGGCGGAAGGGCAAGGGCGTCTTCGCCTTCTGTGCCGCCTGACCTGGGGGTGCCCGTTGCTGGACGGGACATGGCGGGTGTTCGGGCGGACGCGCGGCGAGGTCCGGCGGGTTGCGGTATGCCCGCTCCTGCTCAGCTCGATCCCGGTCGGTGGGGTGGCGGGGGCGTGGTCGTTCGGGGTCCGGCGGTGCGTGGTCGATGGTGAGGGCGTTGCGAACCGGCGGGGCCTTTCGGTGCCGGGTTCCGCCGTGTGGGGGCGGCGGGGGAGGGGTGGCATCGTCTCGTGCGCCGTCCGAGGTGGGTCCGTCCGCTCTCGGGACGCGGCGCGGTGGGTGGGTCCGGGGGACAACGTGATGGGGGCCGGGCGGATGAGATCCGCCCGGCCTATCCGGCTCGGTCCGGCCCGGCCCGATTTCGCTCGGCTCATTCGGGCCGGTCGGGTCCGGGGCGCGGCGGTGCGGGGGCGGGGTCCGGGCGGCCGGGGCCCCGCTGTGCGTGATCGCGGTGGGAACGCGCACGTCCCGGTGGGGCTCGCCGGAGGCCGACCCTCCACCGCGTGTCCGGACGGGGGAAGGACGACCGCGTCCCCGTGTCGACCGACGCGTGTCTCGCGCGCCATCGACGCGGCGCGGCGGACGCGGCCGCCCTCCGGTCACTCCTCCTCGGGCTCCTCCTCGCCGCCTTCGGTGAACTCGTCGACGACCTCGGCGGCGACATAGCCCGCCGCGAGGCCGCCCGCGACGCCCATGGCGACGCCCGCGGCGCCGGACATCATGCCGCCGCCCCCGTGGTGGTCGTCGTCGTGGTGTCCGTGGTAGCCCTGGTGCCCGTACGGCTCGTAGCCGCCCGCGCCGTGGACGGAGCGGTACCGGTCGAGCGCGGCGTCGATCCACGACGCCACCCGGCCGGTCCAGTCGCCGTCCTCGGTGTGCTCGACGCGGAACAGCCCGTAGGAGTCGCCCCCGCCGCCGAACAGGCCGCCCCGGCGGTCGAACTCCAGGATGACGTCCATGCCGTGCGGGTCGGCGACGAACGACACCTCGACCTCGCGCACCGCGTGCGCGTACTCGGGCGACGGGTGGAACTCGAACTCCTGGTACAGCGGGAACTCCTGGCGGGTCCCCCGCAGCCACCCGGTCTCGACGTCGGTGCCCTTGAGGACGAACCCCAGCCGCAGCAGCGCCTCCAGCACGGCGTCCTGCGCGGGCAGCGGGTGGACGTGGACGGGGTCGAGGTCGCCCTTGTCGGGCGCCATGCCGATGACCACGTCGGTGCGCAGCCCGAGCACCGCGCCGGGCAGCGGGCCGCGGCCGGCGTCGGTGAGCGGCGCCTGCCAGGGCACCGGGTAGCGGAACGGCAGCGAGGTGCGCTCGCCGGCGGCCAGCACCAGCGGGCCGGAGACCGGCAGGCGGGCGAACTCGGCGCCGACGGCCTGCTCGCCCTCCGCGCCCTCCACCTCGACCCGCGACGCCAGCGCGACGGCGACCTCGTCGATGCGGGCGTCGGCGTCGCCGCCGAGGAGTTCGACGTGCCCCTCCAGCAGCGCGCCGGGCCGGGTGTCCGGCGCGACCAGGACCGTGTCGACCTTCGGTCCGCCGACGCCGAAGGCCGCGAGAAATCGTTTGAAGCCCATCCTGTCCTTCCCAGGGGCGGTGGATATGTGCGGCGTCAGGGCGTCCCGCCACGGCGGCGGAACGCGTGCCGCACCTGCGCAACGGAGCGCCGCCCGGCCGGGTTCCGCGCCGCCGGTTCGGGGCGCTGCGGACGGCCCTGAGGGGCGGACCGAAACCGGGGGAGGGCGCGGCGGGGCGCGTCCGACGGGTCGGGGGGCGTAGGGCCGTCCGTGTTCAGCCGGTGTGTGGGAGGCCGGGGCGGTCGTCCCGTTCCGTGTCGGCCGCGTCGCCCGCCGGGCCATTCCGCCGCGTCGCCGGCCACCGCTGCGCGTCGCCCTTTCGGCGGCGTGGGGGGCGGTGCTCCGCGACGCGGCGGGGCGGCGGGGGTGGTCAGGGGAGGCTGGGGACCGGGCTGGGGGCGGTGCTGCCGCGGGGGACGAAGCGGGCGGCGGGCGACCAGCGCTCGGCCACGGGGCCGCCGTCGATGAGTTCGATGAGGGACTCCGCCACCGACACCCCGTACTGGTGGACGTCGACGCTCATGGTGGTCAGCGCGGGGGACGCCAGCCGGCACAGGGTGGAGTCGTCCCAGGCGACCAGGCTGACCCGGTCGGGGACGGCCACCCCCAGGTCGGCCGCCGCGCCGAGCCCGGCCACGGCCATGACGTCGTTGTCGTAGAGGATCGCGGTGGGCGGTTCGGCCCGGCCGAGGAGTTCGGCGGTGAGCCGCGCCCCCGCCTCGTGCGAGTAGTCGCCCTCGACCACGACCGGGGCGGGCGCCCCCGCTTCGCGGCACCCGGCGACCAGCGCGGCGGTGCGGGCGCGGGTGTGCAGCAGGTCGGCGGGGCCGCTGACGCGGGCGATCCGCCGGTGCC
Source organism: Nocardiopsis trehalosi NBRC 14201 (assembly GCF_001552555.1). GTDB lineage: Bacteria > Actinomycetota > Actinomycetes > Streptosporangiales > Streptosporangiaceae > Nocardiopsis_B > Nocardiopsis_B trehalosi. The sequence goes on from NZ_BCRK01000012.1 coordinate 33,087, forward strand.
CGAGGTCGAGCAGGTGGTCGAGCGCGTCGCGCACGGGCGCGGCGTCGTCGGTCTGCACGGCGGGCGCCGCCGGGTCGGGGGGCCAGGTCCCGACGAGCACGGACGGCAGCCCCAGGTCGCGCAGCACGGCCGGGCGGCGGTCGCCGGCGGTCAGGTTGACGACCGCGATCGCCTCGACCATGCGGCGCTCGGCCCACCGGCGGTAGGTGGCGATCTCGGCGTCGTGGGTGGCGACGACGTGCAGCAGCATCGACATGTCGCGTTCGGCCAGGCACTCCTCGATGCCGGCGATGAACTCCATGAAGAAGGGTTCTGCGGCGAGCAGCCGGGCGGGCCGGGCGAGGACCAGCCCGACCACCCCCGAGCCCGCGGAGCCGTGTGCGGACGCGCTCATGTGCGGTCGGTCACCACCGTTGCGATCAGGTCGTTGGCGGAACGGAGCACCGGGGCGGCGGTGAGCTCCGCGGGGTCGATGTCGAGTGCGGTGCGGACGGTGAAGGCGCGGGTCTCGCCTGGGAGCAGGGTGACGAGCATGTCGTCGACCTCGGCGTCGTAGGCCACCCGGTCGGCGAGCAGGGCGACGTCGCGGGCGAAGGAGTCGGCGCGCACCTCGACCCGGTAGCCGCCGGCCACGCGTTCGGCGGTGGCGGTGAGGGCGGGTTCGTAGGCGACGTGGCGGTCCTCGGCGAACAGGTGGACGGCGCGTGCGCCCCCGGCGGTGGCCACGAGCACCTCCCTGTTCGCATCCGCGGGCGTGAGCAGCGACGGGGCCGGTTCGAGCAGGGCGGCGGACCGCGGCGGCACGTCCAGGTCGAGTGTAGCGGCGTCCAGGACGGCGCCCGCGAGCGTGCGCCGCTCCAGGGCCGCGGTGCCGGACCAGGGTTCGGGGGAGTCGTTGACGGCGACGAGGACGGTGCGGCCGCCGCGCGGCTGGAAGGTGAGCAGGCGCGGGGCGTAGGCGCGGCGCAGCGCGTACCACAGGGGTTTGCGCCGCCCGTCGCCGTCGACGGCGGCCCAGGAGGTCACCGGCCAGCAGTCGTTGAGCTGCCACACCACCGCTCCGGCGGTCCGCGGCCACCAGGAGCGGAAGTGCTCGACGCCGAACGCCACGGCGCGGGCCTGGTTGAGCTGGGTGGCCCAGTGCCAGTCGGTGAAGGACTCCGGCACGGGCAGGTGCGGGGCGAGGCCGCGGTGGAGCTTGCCGTTGCCGTCCTCGGCCTTCTGGTGCAGCAGGAACCCGGGGGAGTCCGGGGTGAGCGGGTCGTCGTGGATCCAGTCGGTGAGGGTGGCCCAGGTGGGCGGCCCCTGGAAGCCGAACTCCGAGCAGAACCTCGGGACGTGGTCGCGGTAGGCGGTGTAGTCGAGCCGGTTCCACACCTCCCACTCGTGGCGGGTGCCGTGGTCGGCGTCGTTGGGGTGCACCTCGTCCAGCCCGAACCCGGGGCTGTAGGGGCTGCCCGCGCAGTAGAACCGGGTGGGGTCGAGTTCGGCGACGACGCGCGGCAGCAGGTCGGTGGCGTAGGAGAGCCCCCAGGTGCGGCCGGCCAGCTCCTCGCGCCACCCCCAGTCGCAGAACCCCCACAGGTTCTCGTTGCCGCCGTTCCACAGCGCCAGCGAGGCGTGCGAGGCGAGCCGGGCGACGTTCTCGCGCGCCTCGGCCTCGATCTCGCCGCGCAGCGGCTCGTCCTCGGCGTAGGCGGCGCAGGCGAACGGGAAGTCCTGCCAGACCAGGACGCCGCGCTCGTCGCACACGTCGTAGAAGTCCTCGGACTCGTAGACGCCGCCGCCCCACACCCGCAGCAGGTTCATGTTCGCGTCCACGGCCTGGCCGACGCGCCGGGCGACGCGGTCGCGGGTGACGCGGGTGAGGAAGTGGTCGTCGGGGATCCAGTTGGCGCCCTTGGCGAACACCGGGGTGCCGTTGACGACGATGGTGAACGGGGTGCCGATGTCGTCGGGGGCGGTGTCGACGGTGATCGTGCGGAACCCGATCCGGCGGGCCGCCGCGTCCAGTCCGCCGTCGGGCCCGGCGAGGGCGACGGCGAGGTCGTAGAGCGGCTGGTCGCCGTAGCCGGCCGGCCACCACAGGCGGGCGTCGGGGACCTCCACGGTGAGGACGGCGGAGGTGGCGCCCGGTGCGACCTCGGTGTGCGCCGCGTGCCCGCCGACCTCGGCGGTCAGCCGCAGGGCGGGCCCGCCGGGCGCGGCGCGCTCGATGTCGGCGTGCACCTCGACCCGGCCGGTGCCGTCGGCGCCGACGGTCACCAGTGGGCGCACCCCGGCCAGGCGGGCGGTGCGCCAGCGCTCCAGCCGGACGGGCTTGTACACGCCCGCCGTCTGCAGGTCGGGCCCCCAGTCCCAGCCGAAGCTGCACGCCATCTTGCGGACGGCGTTGAACGGGTGGCCGTAGGCGCGCGGCCGGGCGCCGAGGGCCTGCTCGACCTCCTCCGCGTAGTCCAGGGCGGGGCGGAGGACGACGGTCAGCTCCTCGCCGCCGCCGCGCAGGGCGGGGCGGGCGTCGAACCGGTAGGAGCGGTGCATGTTGGCGGTGGTGCCGAGAAGCCGCCCGTTGAGGTGGACCGCGGCGACGGTGTCGAGCCCGTCGAAGGCGAGGTCGACGCGCTCGTCCGCCTCGGGCGGGGGAGCGTCGAAGGCGAGGGTGTAGGTCCAGGTGGCGCGGTGCGTCCAGGTGAGCCGCTCCTCGGCCCGGTCGAGGTAGGGGTCGGGGATGAGTCCGGCCCGCAGCAGGTCGAGGTGGGCGCTGCCGGGGACCTCGGCGGGCACGGGGCGCCCCGCGATGTGGGCGGGGGCGCCGTCGGCGGCGGTCGTCAGCCGCCAGCCGTCGTGCAGGGTCTGACGGATCATCCGATCCTCCTGGGTCGGGGGGTGCCCCGTGCGGTGCGGCGGTCGGGGCGCTGGTGTGCCGGGAACGCGAGCGGTATCGTTCAGGATTCTTACGCCAGTGAACAAAGTAAGTCAACCGACGCGTACGTCCTGCACAGCGAGGAGCCCCCACTGTGGCACCGGCCGTCTCCCCACCCCCGCCCGACACCGTCCACCTGCGCGCCGCCGGAACCGGGCTGGTGCTCGACCTGTCCGGCGGCACCCTGCCGCGGGTGCTCCACTGGGGGGCCGACCTCGGCCCGCTCGACCCCCGCGCGGCCGCCGACCTGCGGCTCGCCCGCAGCCCCCAGCCCATCGGGTACTCCGTCGACGGACCGGTGGAGGTGGCGGTGCTCCCCGAGCAGTCGGCGGGCTGGCTCGGCACCCCCGGCCTGGCCGGCAACCGCGGCGGCACCGCCTTCTCCCCGGCCTTCCGCGTGACCGCGGTCGACACCGACGTCCCGGCCGACCCGGCCGCCCCCGACGGCGGCGCGGGCGGCCGGGTGGCCGTCCGCGCCGAGGACCCCGACGCGGGGCTCGCCCTGGACATCGAGGTCGAGATGTGCCCGGCCGGCCTGGTCCGCGTGCGCGCCCGCGTCACCAACCTCGGCACCACCCCGTTCACCGTCGACGCCCTCCAGCCCACCCTGCCGGTCCCGCCCGAGGCCGTCGAACTCCTCGACTTCACCGGCCGCCACCTGCGCGAGCGCAGCCCGCAGCGCACCGCCTTCACCCACGGGCTGCGCGTCCGCGAGAACCGCACCGGGCGCACCGGGTTCGACTCCGCGTTCCTGCTCGCCGCCGGCACCGCCGGGTTCGGCGCCCGCTCCGGCGAGGTCTGGGCGGTGCACACGGCCTGGTCCGGCAACTCCCGCACCTTCGCCGAACGCACCTACCACGCCGTGTCCCTGCTCGGCGGCGGCGAACTCCTGCTCTCCGGCGAGGTCGAACTGGGGCCCGGCGACGCCTACGCCTCCCCCTGGCTCTACGCCGCCCACGGCACCGGCCTCGACCGGGTGTCCGCCCGGTTCCACACCCACCTGCGCGCCCGCCCGCACCACCCCGCCCGCCCCCGCCCGGTCGTCGCCAACACCTGGGAGGCGGTCTACTTCGACCACGACCTCGACCGGCTGCGCGCCCTCGCCGACGCCGCCGCCGCGGTCGGCGCCGAGCGGTTCGTGCTGGACGACGGGTGGTTCGGCGGCCGCCGCGACGACCGGCGCGCCCTCGGCGACTGGTACGTCTCCGACGAGGCGTGGCCCGACGGCCTGGCCCCGCTCACCGACCACGTCACCGCGCTCGGCATGGAGTTCGGCCTGTGGGTGGAGCCGGAGATGGTCAACGAGGACTCCGAGCTGGCCCGCGCCCACCCCGAGTGGATCATGGCGCCCGCGCCCGGCCGGCTGCCCGGCCGCGCCCGCTCCCAGCAGGTCCTCGACCTCGCCGACCCCGGCGCGTTCGCCCACCTCCTGGACCGCCTCGACGCCCTCCTCACCGCGCACCCCATCGCCTACCTCAAGTGGGACCACAACCGCGACCTGGTCGAGGCCGGGCACCGGCGCACCGGGCGGGCCGGCGTCCACGGCCAGACCCTCGCCGCCTACCGGCTGATGGACGAACTGCGCCGCCGCCACCCCGGGCTGGAGATCGAGTCGTGCTCCTCCGGCGGCGGCCGGGTCGACCTGGAGGTCCTGCAGCGCACCGACCGGGTGTGGACCTCCGACTGCATCGACGCCCTGGAGCGCCGGCAGATCCAGCGGTGGACCTCCGCCCTCATCCCCCTGGAGCTGATGGCCGCGCACGTCGGCGCCCCGACCGCGCACACCACCGACCGCCGCCACGAACTGGACTTCCGGGCCGGCACCGCGCTGTTCGGCCACTTCGGCATCGAATGGGACCTGACCCGCGCCACCCCCGCCGAACGCGACCGGCTCGCCGCCTGGGTGGCGCTCTACAAGGAACTGCGCGGCCTGCTGCACACCGGGACGGCCGTGCACGCCGACCACCCCGACCCCGCCTACCGGGTGCACGGGGTCGTGGCCGCCGACGGGGCCGAGGCGGTCTACGCGATCGCCGCCGTGGCGACCTCGGCGAACTACCCCACCGGCCCCGTGCGGCTGCCCGGCCTCGACCCCGACGCCGTCTACCACGTGGTGCCCCAGCCGCCCGCCGACACCTGCGACGGCAACGCCGCCCGCTGGGGCGTCCCCCTGCCGTGGTGGACCCCCCAGGGGGTCCGCCTGCCCGGCCGGGTGCTCGCCACCGCGGGGCTCCAGGCGCCGGTGCTGTTCCCCGAACGCCTGGTCCTGCTGCGCGCGCGGCGGACCACCGGGTGACGCGGGCGCGGCCGGGGCGCGCCGCGCGGCGCGCCCCGGCCGCGGTCGCCGGTCAGCCGTCCGGGACGCCCGCCGGAGCGGGCGCGGGCGTCCCGTCGGGCCCGGTCCAGCGGCCCGCCCGGTGGTCGTAGGACAGCCCCCCGGCGTCCAGGGCGCCGCCGTCGGCGGCCGGCGCCGCCCGGGGCCGGCCGCGCGCCTCCGGGTCGGGGGCGGCCGCCGCGAGCAGCCGGGTGTAGGGGTGGCGCGGGGAGAGGATGACGTCGTCGGCGGGGCCGCGCTCCACCACCCGGCCGCCGCGCATCACCAGGACGTCGTCGGAGAAGTGCCGCGCCGTCGCCAGGTCGTGGGTGATGTAGAGGACCGCCAGGCCGTCCTCGCGCTGCAGCCGCGCCAGCAGGTTGAGCACCCCCAGCCGGATGGACACGTCCAGCATCGACACCGGCTCGTCGGCCACCACCACCCGCGCCCCCGGGGCGAGCGCGCGGGCGATCGCCACCCGCTGCCGCTGCCCGCCCGACAGCTCGTGCGGGCGCCGCCCGGCCAGGTCGGGCGGCAGGTTCACCCGCTCCAGCAGCCGCGCCGCGGCGCCCCGGGCGTCCGCGCGGCCCGCCGCCCGGCCGTGCAGCAGCAGCGGGCGCACCAGGTGGTGCTCCACGGTGTGGAACGGGTTGAGGGACGCGAACGGGTCCTGGAACACCATCTGCACGTGGTCGCGGTAGGCCCGGCCGGACACCGGCCGGCCGTCGGGCCCGGTGGCGGTGACCGTCCCCGCGGTGGGCCGCTCCAGGCGGGCGATCATCCGGGCGACGGTCGACTTGCCCGACCCCGACGCGCCCACCAGGGCGACGGTCCGCCCGGGCACCAGGGTGAACGACACGCGGTCGACCGCGCGCAGCGTGGTCCGGCGCAGCCCGGAGCGGTGCGGGAAGTCCTTCACCAGGTCGCGGACCTCAAGCGTGGTCATCGTGGCCTCCCGGGGCGGGGTCGGCGGACGGGTCGGCGGGGGCGCCCGAGCGCACGAACGCGCCCCGGTCGCCGGTCAGGCTGGGGAAGGAGCCCAGCAGGCGGCGCGTGTAGGCGTGGGCCGGCCGCCGGTACACCTCTTCGGCGGCGGCGTACTCCACGACCTCGCCGTCGAGCATGACCGCGATGCGGTCGCTCAGCTCCAGCAGCAGCGGCAGGTCGTGGGTGATGAGGACGACGGCGTAACCCATCTCGTCGCGCAGCCGCAGCACCTCGTCGAGGATGCCGCGCTGCACGACCACGTCGAGCGCTGTGGTGGGCTCGTCCATGAGGACGACCTGCGGCTCCAGCAGCAGCGCCATCGCGATCATCACCCGCTGGCGCATCCCGCCGGAGAACTCGTGCGGGAAGCCGTCCATCCGCGCCGGGTCGACCCCGACCAGCTCCAGCACCTCCGCGCAGCGGGCGCGGCGGGCGCGCCGCCGCATCCGCGGCTCATGGGTGGTGAGCACGTCCTCCAGCTGGGCCCGGACGGAGATCACCGGGTTGAGGGCGTTCATCGCCCCCTGGAAGACCATGGACAGCTTGGCCCACCGGAACCGGCGCAGCTCCTCGCGGTCCAGGGCGAGCAGGTCGATGTCGGTGCCGTCGCGGTCGTGGAAGGTGACCGCGCCCGACACCACCTCGGCGGGCGGGCGGTGCAGCCGGTTGACCGCGTAGGCCAGGGTGGTCTTGCCGCACCCGGACTCCCCGGCCAGGCCGAGGATCTCGCCGCGGTGCAGGGTGAGCGACACGTCGCGGACGGCGCGCACCTCCGGTTCCACCCGGTACACCACGTTGAGCCGGTCGACGGTGAGGACGGGGGAGCCCGCGGCCGGTCCGCCGCCGGGCCGGGGCCGGGTATCGGTGCTCATGCGGCGGCGCTCCTCGCTCGGCGGCGCGCGGCGCGGCGCGGGGCCGCGACGCGCAGCCGCGGGTCGATGATCTCGTCGATGCTGAAGTTGATGAGGGACAGGCCGCAGCCGAACAGCGCGATCAGCAGGCCCGGCGGGACGAACCACCACCACGCGCCCTGCTGCAGCGCGAACCCGTTCTGCGCGTAGAACAGCATGGTGCCGAGGGTGGCGGAGTCGGAGGCGCCCAGCCCGAGGAAGGACAGCCCGGCCTCGGTCAGGATGGCGGCGATGACGGCGTAGACGAACTGCGACGCCAGCACCGGCAGCAGGTTGGGCAGGATCTCCACGCCCACGATGCGCCACGGCCGCTCCCCGGCCACGCGCGCCGCGGCGACGTAGTCGCGGGTGCGCAGCGACAGGGTCTGGGCGCGCAGCACGCGGGCCGACGCCGCCCACCCGGTGGCGGCGAGGACGAGGGCGATCGTCCACCAGCCCCGCTGCTCGGCGGGCACGATGGCGGACACCACGATCACCAGCGGCAGGCTCGGGATGACCAGCATGACGTTGGCGGCCAGCGACGACAGCTCGTCGACCACCCCGCCCAGGTAGCCGCCGAGGATGCCGAACAGCCCCGACAGCAGGGTGGCGAGGACCCCCACGAGCAGGCCGATGCGGACCGACCCCCGGGTGGCGTGGGCGAGCTGGGCGAACACGTCCTGGCCGGTCTCGGTGGTACCCAGCAGGTAGCCGCCGCCGGGCGGGGTCAGGCCGCGGTCGTCGATCGCGCTCGGGTCGCCGACCAGGAACGGGCCGATCACCCCGAACAGGGTGACGGCGGCCACCAGGAGCAGGCCGACGCCCAGGCGCGGGGTCCAGCGCGGCAGCAGCGACCGGGCGCCGCCGCGCGGGCGGCCGCCGGGGGCGGCGGCCGGGGCGTCCTCGGGGACGGGGACGTCGCCGGTCGCCTGGGTGAGCGGGCTGAGGTTGGTCATGGGTGCGGCTCCTCTCAGTCGCGCGCCCGCGTGCGGGGGTCGATGACGCCGTACAGCAGGTCGACGAGCAGGTTGGCGCCCAGCACCGCGACCGTGATGACCAGGAAGATCCCCTGCATCAGGGCGTAGTCGTTGTACTGGACCGCCATCAGCAGCCGGGACCCGATGCCGGGGTAGGAGAACACCTGCTCGGTGACGATGGAGCCGGAGACCACGAACCCCAGCGACACCGCGAACCCGGCGAAGGACGGCAGCACCGCGTTGCGCGCCGCGTAGCGCACCATGACGCGCGAGCCGCGCAGGCCCTTGGCCTCGGCGGTGGTGACGTGGTCGTCGGAGACCGTCGACACCATCATGTTGCGCATCCCCAGCAGCCACCCGCCGACCGAGGAGAGCACGATCGTCAGCGCCGGCAGGGTCCCGTGGTAGACCGCCGACACGATGAAGTCGGCGTTCCAGCCGGGGATGAGCGCCACGTCGTAGCCGCCCAGCAGCGGGAACCAGCGCAGGGTGGAGGCCAGCAGCGCCGCGAGCAGCAGGGCCAGCCAGAAGTAGGGCACCGCCGCCAGGGCGGTGGTGGCGGGCACGAGCGCGTCGACCCAGGTGCCGCGCCGCCAGCCGGCCAGCGCCCCCAGGCCCACGCCCAGGGCGAAGGAGATCACCGTCGACAGGCCCACCAGGACGACCGTCCACGGCAGGGACTGGGCGATGACCTCCGACACCGGTGTGGGGAACACGCTCACCGAGATCCCCAGGTCGCCGCGGGCGAGGTTGCCCAGGTAGGCGGTGTACTGGTTCCACAGCGGCTCGTCGGAGCCGGTGCCCAGCATGAGTTCGAAGGCGCGCCGGGTGGCCGGGTCGACGTTGCCGCCCCGCTGGGCCAGCCGCGCCATCAGGGTGTCCACCGGGTTGCCGGGCAGCAGCCGGGGGAGCAGGAAGTTCAGGGTCACCGCCGCCCACAGGGCGACCAGGTAGAACCCGAGCTTGCGGACGTAGTACCTCACCGCGCTCACTCGCCGCCGGCGGGGGTCAGGTTGAGGTAGATCTGCGACTGGTCGGGGCGGCCCCACACGGCCGGATAGGCGTAGGTGTCCTCCTCGGTGGGCCAGCCGGTGAACTTCTCGGTGTTGAACTCGCTGGTGGTCCCGCCGGTCAGCACCGGGATGTAGGGCATGTCCTCTTCGAGGGCGGTCTGGATGGTGTCGAAGTGCGGCTGCCGCGCCTCGGTGTCCTCCGGCGGGATGCCGCGCAGCGCCTCGATCGCGGCGTCCACCTCGGGGTCGCTGTACCGGGCGTAGTTGGGGTTGGCGGTCTCGCCGACGGGGGCGGTGGTGCCGGTGTCGAAGAAGTAGGAGTAGACGAAGAACGGCTCGGGCGAGGCCCCCTGGTGCAGCGAGTCGAAGAGCAGGTCGAACTCGCCCTGGGCGCGGGCGTCGCCCCACTCGTTGTAGGAGACCCCCTGCGCGGACAGGTCGATGCCGGCCTCGGCGAGCTGTTCCGAGAGGGTGTTGATGGCGGTCACGTAGTCGGTCCAGCCGGAGGGCACGGTGACGGTCAGGGCCAGCCGCTCGCCGTCCTTGGCGAACACGCCGTCGTCGCCGCGCTCCCACCCGGCGCCCTCCAGTTCGCGCACCGCCGCGTCGACGTCGGGCTCCATGGGGGCGGTGGCGTGCTCCAGCTCGTCGGAGATGATGGCGGCGTCCCGCTCGGGCAGGGCGAACCCGGGGGAGATCCCGCTCGCGGTGCCCTCGAAGGCGAGCGCGTCGAGCTGGTCGCGGTCCATGGCGTGGTAGATCGCGCGGCGGACGGCGGGGTCGGTCTGCGGGCCGTCGCAGCCGAGGTCGGTGCTGGAGCAGGTGAACAGGGCCATCTGGTTCATCGGGACGGTGATGGCGCTGTACCCCGGGTGGTTCTCCTCGAAGTTCTCCAGGTCGGGCACCGGGCCGGTGACCCAGTCGACCTGGCCGGCGCCGAGCGCGTCCACCCCGGACTGGTTGCCCGACAGGGCGATGTAGCGGATGTTCTTCAGCGCCGGCTCCCCGCCGTAGTAGTCGGGGTTGGCGGTGAGCGTGAACGCCTGCGGCTGGAAGTCCTGGAGCCGGTAGGGGCCGGTGCCGACGGGCTCGTCGACGCGGTCGGTGACGGGGTCCTCGATGCCGGACCAGATGTGCTCGGGCACGATCCAGGTCTTGCCGAGGAGCTGGGGGGCGTCCATGTAGGCCGGCTCGTCGAAGGTGACCCGCACGGTGGTGGCGTCGACCGCCTCGGCCTCGCCCGCGTAGCCGCCCTGGTTGATCGCGGGGGTGGCGGCGACCAGGTCGAAGGTGTAGGCGACGTCCTCGGCGGTGAAGGGTTCGCCGTCGGTCCACACGGCGTCGTCGCGGACGGTGATGGTCAGCTCGGTGCCGTCGTCGTTCCAGGAGTAGTCGGTGCCGAGGCGGGGGGTGGGGTCGCCGGGCTCCACCAGGTTGTAGACGAACAGCGGCTCGAAGATCGTGCCGGGGCCCTCGTTGGTGGTGGGCGCGTAGGGGTTGAAGTTGCGCTGGTAGTCACCGTTCTGCCCGGTGTAGGCGATGAGGGTGTCGGCGGCCGAGCCGCCCCCGCCCCCGCCGCCCCCGCTGCATCCCGCCGCGGCGAGGACGACCGCGACCGCTCCGACCAGCGCGACCCGCGCGCGTCGGTGGACTCCGTGCGACGCCATCTGCGTTCCTTCCCGTGAGGAGCGGCGCCGGCACCGCCGTCGCCGGGCCCGGACGCGCCGCTCGGGTGAAGGCATTGTTAAGCCGCTGAACAAAGAAAGTCAAGATATCGTGTGACGTGGATTACCGGGCCGCGCGGTGCGGCAGGGGCGGACGGGACCGGCGCCGCGGCCGCCGGGCGCACCGCCCCCGGTGCCGCGCACCCGGGGGCGCACCGGGGCCGCCGCCCGCCGACCTCCGGTCCGGGCGGCCGGAGGGTAACCTCGTGACGTCGACCCGCCGGGCGGCCCGTCCGGGCACCGCCCGACGGGCGCGGGACGGCGAGCGGCGGAGGGGGCGCATGAACGGGGCGGGGCGGTCCATACCCCACGCGAGCAGCCGGGCGGCGGTGCTGGACGTCATCCGCGCCGCGGGCACCATCAGCCGGGTCGGCATCATCGAGGCCACCGGGTTCACCGGGGCCACCATCTCCACCGTCGTCCGCGGGCTCATCGACGACGGCCTGGTCCTGGAGACCGGCCGCGCCGAGTCCACCGGCGGCAAGCCGCGCGTCCTCCTCCAGCTCAACCGGCCGGCCCGCTTCGCCGTCGGGGTCCACCTCGACCACTCCGGGCTGACCTACGTCCTCACCGACCTCTCCGGCGCCGTCGTCGCCCGCATGACCCGCGCCGGCGTCGGCGCCGAGGACCCGCCGCTCGTGGTCGGCCGGATGGCGCGCGAGGTCGACGCGCTCGTCGACGGCGCCGGGGTCGACCGCTCCCGCGTCCTGGGCCTCGGCCTGGTCGCCCCCGGCCCGCTCACCGCCGCCTCCGGCATGCGGCTCACCCCGCCGCCGATGCGCCACTGGGAGGACTACCCGCTGGACCGGGCGCTGCGCGAGGCCACCGGGATGCCCGTCGTCCTCGACAACGACGCCACCGCCGCCGCCCTGGGCGAGTACTGGTCCGGCTCCATCCAGGACACCTCGACGTTCGCCGCCCTCTACATGTGCACCGGCATCGGGTCGGGGCTCCTCGTCAACGGCCTCACCTACCACGGGGCCAGCGGCAACGCCGGCGAGATCGGGCACATCTGCGTCGACGCCGACGGCCCCGAGTGCTGGTGCGGGGCGCGCGGCTGCACCGAGGTCCTGGCCGGGCCCGCGTCGGTCGTGGCCGCCGCCCGCGCCGACCCCGCTCTCGCCCGCAGCGCCGGGCTGACCGGCGAACGCAAGCGCGTCCGGCCCACCGTCGCCGCCGAGTTCGCGTCGGTGGCGCGCGCCGCCCGCCGGGGCGACCCGGCCGCGCGCGCCCTGCTGGAGCGCTCCGCCCGCTACCTCGCGGTGGCCGCCCGCACCCTGGTCACCATCATGGACCTGGAGCTGCTCGTGCTCACCGGCGCCAGCCTGGCGATCGCCGGGTCCACCTACCTGCCCGTGGTGCGCGCCGAACTCGACCGCGCGTTCTTCGCCCGCGGCACCCACGCGGTGGACGTGCGGCTGTCGAAGTCGGCCGCCACCGCCCCCGCGATCGGCGCCGCCACCATGGTCCTGCAGACCGAACTCGTCCCGCTCAACCAGGGGCTGCGGGTGCCCGCCAACCTCGCCGCCTCCGACCCCCACCCCGCCCGCGCCGGCGGCGCCTGACCGGCCGCGGCCCGCGCGGGCCGCGGCCGCCGCTCACGCCCCGGGCGGCCCCGCCACCGCGGTCAGCAGCGCCAGCGGGGTGGCCGTCGCCCACGCCTGCGGCGAGCAGGCGTGCGGGTAGGGCACCGGTTCGGGGTGGTCGGCGCGGTCGTAGCCGGCCAGCACCTCCGGCAGCCGGAACCCGTTGCGGGCCGCCGCCGCCACCAGGCCCTCGGTCAGCCGCCCCGCCTCGGCGGCCAGCCCGTAGCGGGCCAGCCCCAGCGCGATCACGGCGTTGTCGTGCGGCCAGATACCGCCCCGGTGGTAGCTCAACGGGTGGTACGGCCGCTGGCCCGCGGCGAGCGTGCGCACCCCCCACCCCGAGAAGAAGTCCGGCCGCAGCAGCCGCCGGCCGATCGCCGCCCCCCACGCCGGGTCGGCCAGCCCCGAGAACAGCAGGTGCCCGGCGTTGGAGGCCAGCGCGTCGACCCGCCGCCCCGCACCGTCCAGCGCGATCGCCGGGAACCCGCCCGCCTCGGGCATCGGGAAGTCGCGGTGCACGTCCGCCCGCAGCCGGTCGGCGACCGCGGCCAGCCGGCCCGCGTACCCGGGGTCGCCCCACACCCGCTCGGCCAGGTCGGCGGTGCGGCGCAGCGCGTCGTAGGCGTAGCCCTGCGCCTCGCACACCGCGATCGGACCCTCGGCCTGGCGGCCGTCGGCCCAGCAGACCGCCCCCGCCGAGTCCTTCCAGCACTGGTTGACCAGGCCGGCGGGGTCGGGGGTGTACACCAGGTAGCCGGACGCGACCCCGCCGTCGCCCAGCATCCAGTCGACCGCCGCGCGGGCCGCCCCCTCCAGCTCGCGGGCCGGCCCGGTGTCGCCCGCCGCCTCGGTGTAGGCGTGCAGCAGCACCAGGAACAGCGGGGTGGAGTCGACCGCGCCGTAATAGCGGCCGTACGGCACCTGGCCGAAGTGCGCCAGTTCGCCCCGCCGCACCTCGTGCACGATCTTGCCCGGCCGCTCCACCCGCGCCGGGTCGTCGGCGCGCCCCTGCACCGCCGCCAGCGCGCGCAGGCTCGCCGCCGCCGGGCCCGCCCGGTACGGCAGCGCGAACAGCGAGGTCAGCAGGGCGTCGCGGCCGAACAGGGTGAGGAACCAGGGCACCCCCGCCCCCGGGACGAGCAGCGGCGCGCCGTCGGGGCCGGGCACGGGCACCCGCAGCGCCGCCAGGTCGGCGAGCCCCTGGTCGCAGGCGCGCAGCAGGTCGGGGTCGCCGCCCCGGTCGCGCGGGTGCGGCGCGGCGCCGGTGAACTCCGCGGCCTCGGCCGCGTCGGCCGCCGCGACGCGCGCCGGCGGCACCGGCGCGGGGACGGGGCCGGCCGCCCCGTCCGGCCCGGTGCGCACCCGCGCGTTGAGGGTGACGGCGGCCTCGCCGTGGGCGGGCAGCCGCAGCTCCCACTCGGCGGTGCACGCGTCGGACCCGGCGCGCACGGTGTCGGGCGGCGGGTCGGCGGTGACCGTGGTCGACGCCGCCCAGGCGCCCCGCCGGTAGCCGAACACCAGCCCGCCGGGCTCGGCCGACCGCTCGTGCCGAGCGTCGGGCTTGGGGTAGCGGCGGCCGTCGGAGCGGAGCTCGAACTGGTCGGCGAAGTCGGCGTCGGCCAGGTAGCGCAGCCGCACGGTGATCGGCTCGGCCGTGTGGTTGACCACCCGCACCCGCTCCGCCAGCCCGAACGCGTCGACCGCCTGCTCGCGCAGCACCAGGTAGGGCGGTGGGGCGTCGCGGGTGCCCGGCGGCACCAGCACCCCCGGCGCCAGCGGGGTGAGCGCCGCGCCGTCGGCCTTGAGCCGCCACAGGCTCAGGTGGCGGGCGTCGTGGGCGAACAGCCCGTCGGGCGCGGTGCCGCGGGTGCCGTGGACGTCGCCGGTGGCGTCCACGGCGGCGAACACCCCCCGCCGGACCAGCAGCCGCCGGTCGGTCATCACACCTCCCGGCTCAGCAGGTCGAGGACGGTCGCCGCGGTCCAGCTGAAGTCGCGGGTGCCGCGCCCCTCGCCGCTGTAGGGGTCGACGTACTCGGCGAACCCGGTCCGCGCGGCCGCCGCCAGCATGGACGCCCGCAGCGCCGCCGCCTGCGCGGGCGCGCCGTGCCGCAGCAGGCCCAGGTGGACCAGCCACGACATGTTGAACCACCCCGGGCCGCGCCAGTAGCGGCCCGGCTCGAACGCGGGCCCGGTCAGGTCGTAACTCGGTACCAGGTGCACGCCGCCCACCCGGAACCGCTCGCCGAGCGCCGTGCGCAGCAGGTCGGCCGCCACCGGCAGCCCGGGGACGGCCAGCGGCACCAGCCCGGCCACCCCGTACTCGCGGATGGGGGCGCCGCCGATGAGGTCCCGGCACAGGAACAGGCCGGCGCCGGGGTCCCACAGGGCGCCCACCAGCGCCTCGGTGAGGGCCGCCGCGCGCTCGCGGTGCGGCGCGGGGTCGCCCCCCAGCTCGGCGGTGATGTCGGCCAGGGCGTGCTCCGACAGCACCAGCAGCGCGTTGAACGACGGGTCCTCCACGGCGAACCCGAACGGGGTGGCGCGGTCGTCGTAGCCGTGGTCGCGGTAGTCGGCGGCCAGCCGGACGTAGCGGCCGTAGTCGAGGTCGGTGGGCCGGTCGGCGACGTCGGCGTGGTCGAGGTCGCGCCGCCGGAAGCTGCCCGCAGCGGCCGGCTCCACCCGGGCCAGCGGGGCGTCCCACGCCGGGCTGTTGTCCATGCCCGACTCCCACGGGTGCACGACCGCGGCCAGCCCCCGCCCACCCAGGTCGCGGCGGTCGGCCAGGTAGCGGTGCCAGGCCGCGAGCCCCGGCCGCACCCGCTCCAGGAACCCGCGCCGCCGCGACGCCACCGGGTCGGCCCGGTGGGTCTCCCACGCCGCCAGGGCGTGCACCGGCGGCTGCACGATGCCCGACGTGGGCACACCGGGCGGCGCCGAACCCGCCGACGCCGACCGCCAGAAGTCGGGGCCGGGGAAGTACGCGCCGGGCGGCGTGGCCGGGTGGAACGCGATGTGCGGCAGCCGGCCGTCGGCCCACTGCGCGCCCAGCATCGACTCCAGCTCCCGCTGCGCCCGGTACGGCGAGATGTGCCGCAGGCCGAGCATGATGAACGCGGAGTCCCAGCTCCACTGGTGCGGGTAGAGCGTGCGCGAGGGCAGCGTGGAGCTGCCCGTCCAGTTGCCGAGCAGCACCCGGACGGCGGCCCGGCGCAGGTCGGCGTCCGTAGCGGCGGGGGCGGCCGGGGCGTCCGCCGCCACTGGGGCGGCGGTCACGCGGCGACCTTGCGCACGAACGGCGGCACGCCGCGCAGCGCGGAGTCGGGGTCGCCGGACAGCCGGCACTCCACGGCCGTCCACCCGCTGTAGCCGATGGCGTCGAGCGCGGCGAAGAACACCGGCCAGTCGATGTGCCCGGCCCCCGGCTGGAACCGGTTGGAGTCGCTGACCTGCACGTGGCCGATCAGCGGGCCGGCGGCCAGCACCGCCGCCGCGGGGTCGGCCTCCTCGATGTTCATGTGGTAGCTGTCGATGCCGATGCGCACCGCCGGCGACCCGGCGGCGCGGATGAGGTCGGCGGCCTGGTCGATCCGGTTGACCATGTGGTCCTCGTAGCGGTTGAGCGGCTCCAGGAACAGGGTGGTGCCCTCGCGCTCGGCGTGGGCGCCCAGCTCGGCCAGGCCCGCCAGCAGCACCTCGCGGTCCTCGGCCTCGCTGCGCGGCGGCTCGAACGGCGGCAGCCGCCGGGAGAACATGCCGTAGGAGGCGGGCGTCTGCGCGCCCACCCCGCCGATCTCGGCGATGACCGACAGCTGGGACTTCATCTGCTCGACGGCGTCGCGGCGCAGGTCGGGGTCGAACGCGCCGAAGAAGTGCGGCATGTCGACGCACACGGTCGGCAGCACGACCCCGTCGCGCAGGGCGCGGCGCAGCTCCGGCAGCCGGTCGCGGAGCGCGAAGGCGCTCCTGCCGCGCAGTTCGATGCCGTCGTAGCCGGCGGCGCGCGCGTACTCCCACTTGTCCTGCAGGGTGGTGCCGGGCAGCAGCTGCTCCTGGCAGGCCAGTCGCGGTGTGGTGGCGGTCATCGGGGTTCAGAACTCCAAAACGATCTGCAGGGCGTCCTGCGGCCGCTCGTCGAGCAGCCGGTAGGCGGTGGTGGCGTCGGCGACCGGGATCTGGTGGCTGACGAGCGGCTTGACCTCGACCCGGCCGTCGGCGACCAGGTCGAGGAAGGTCTGCTGGAGCCGGTCGACGCTCCACCGCCCGGACAGGCGCGGCGGGACGCCGCCGATCTGCGAGGAGACCAGCTCGATGCGGTTGTGGTGGAACTCCTCGCCCAGCCGCAGGCCGTCGCCGCCGCCCTGGTAGAACCCGGCGGCGACCACGCGGCCGCCCACGGTGGTGGCGCGCACCGCCTCGTGCAGGGCGGCGTAGGCGCCGCTCAGCTCGACGGCGGTGTCGGCGCCGGTGCCCGAGGTGAGGTCGCGGACGCGTTCGGCGACGCGTTCGGTGCGGGCGTTGAGCACGGCCGACGCGCCGAACCGCTCGGCGGCGGCCAGCCGCGCCTCCAGGGCGTCGACGGCGAGCACCCGGCCCCCGCTGAGCGCGGTGAGGCGGGTGGCGAGCAGGCCGATGACGCCCTGGCCGAACACCGCCACGGTCTCGCCGAGGTTGACCTCGGCCGCCAGCACGGCGTTGAGGGCGATGGCGCCCACCCGGGCGAACGCGCCGGCCAGCGGGTCGAGGCCGACGGGCAGCCGGTGGCCGACCATGCGCGCCGCCGGGACCACGCCCTCGCTGCGGTGGCCCCAGATGCCCCACACGAGGTCGCCGACCCGGGGCACCCCGGGCAGGTCGGCGCAGTCGGGGGCGGCCTCCACGACCTCGCCGACCTCGGAGTAGCCCCAGCCCACGACGGGGTACTCCAGCCCGGCGGTGGACTCGTCGAACAGGCGCGACGCCGGGTTCCACGCCCGGGTCAGGTAGGGGTTGGTGCCGCGGTAGGCCGTCAGCTCGGTCCCCGCGGAGATGCCGGAGAAGCGGGTGCGCACTCTGAGGTGGCCCGGTGGCAGCGGCGCCCGCTGGTAGCCGGCGACCTCGACCTGGCGCGGTCCGGTGAACTGGACGACTGTCTCCAACAGGGGCTCCCGTGGACGGGCCGCCGCCGCGGCGCCGGAGGCGGAGTGCGGCGGGCATAACAGTAAAGGTTTCGTCGAAGCTACCTCTATCTTAGGCCTTGTCAATACGCAAAAGTAGTGTTCTCATGATGCGCACCGAAGATGGAGGGGACGGATCGCGGGACCGGCCGGACACCCGGACACCCGCGCCACCGCCCCACCGAATCCCACGTGCGAGAGGCAGACGATGCGAAGGTCCCGCCGCCTGACGGCGCTCGCCGCGTCGGCCGCCGCCGGCCTGCTGCTCAGCTCCTGCGCGGCGCGGCCGGCCGAGGACGACGGCTCGACGATCACCGTGTGGAGCCTGGAGAACATCACCGAGAGGGCGGCCGCCACCCAGCGGATCGTCGACCGGTTCACCGCAGATACCGGCATCGAGGTGGAACTCGTCGGCGTGGACGAGAACCAGCTCGGCCAGCTCATCATGTCCGCCGCGGCCGCCGGCACCCTGCCCGACGTCATCGGGGCCGTGCCGCTGTCGTCGGTGCGCCTCATGGCCGCCAACGACCTCCTCGACACCGAGGCCGCCACCCGGATCGTCGACGACCTCGACCCCGCGACCTTCGACCCCCAGGCCCTGGAGCTGACCACCGAGGGCGACCGGCGGCTCGCCGTGCCCTCCGACGCCTGGGCGCAGCTCCTCGTCTACCGCGCCGACCTGTTCGCCGACGCCGGCCTGGCCCCGCCCGACACCTACGCCGCCATCGAGGAGGCCGCCCGCACCCTCGACGGCCCCGACATGGACGGCATCTCCCTGGCCACCGACCCCGCCGACGCGTTCACCCAGCAGAGCTTCGAATACCTCGCCCTCGCCAACGGCTGCGAACTCGTGGACGGCGCCGGCGAGGTCCTGCTCGACAGCCCCGAATGCCGGCGCGCCTTCGCGTTCTACGGCGGCCTGGTCACCGACCACTCCGCCGAGGGCACCCAGACCGTCGACTCCACCCGCGCCACCTACTTCGCCGGCCGCTCCGCCATGATCGTCTGGTCCTCCTTCCTGCTCGACGAGCTCGCCGGACTCCGCGACGACGCCCTGCCGAGCTGCCCCGAATGCCGCGACGACCCCCGCTGGCTGGCCGACAACAGCGGCGTCGTCACCGCCGTCCAGGGCCCCGACGGCGACGCCCCCGCCCAGTTCGGCGAGATCACCTCGTGGGCGGTCACCACCACCGCCCACACGGGCTCCGCGCGGACCTTCGTCGAGCACATGCTGGACGAGGGCTACGCCGACTGGTTCGGCATGGCCCCCGAGGGCAAGTTCCCCGCCCGCTCCGGCACCCCCGACGACCCCGACCGGTTCCAGCGCGCCTGGGACGCCGCCGACGCCGGCGTGGACACCCGCGCCCCGCTCGCCGACGTCTACCCGCCCGAGGTCCTCGACCAGCAGCGCAACGGCATCGGCAGCATGCAGCGGTGGGGGATCACCCAGGGGCAGGGCCGGCTCGTCGGCGCCACCATGGGCGAACTCCCCGTCCCGCAGGCCGTCAGCGCCATCGCCGGCGGCCAACTCGACCCGGCCGAGGCCGCCGAGCAGGCCGACGCCGACGTCACCGCCATCCAGACGTCGCTCCAGTAGCCGTCCACCCAGCCGTCCACCGCAGCCGTCCACCGCGGTGCGGGGCCGCCGCCCCGCCGCCCGACCGTCCATCCGAGGTGGCCACATGACCCGACCGTCCCCCGGGACCTCCGCCCGCCCCGCCGGCCCGCCCGGCGCCGCCCGCGGCCGGCCCGCCCGCCGCACCACCGCCGCCGCCCGGGAGAACCGGGCCGGCCTGGCGTTCGTCTCGCCGACCCTGATCGTGGTCCTCGCGGTCGTCGTGCTGCCGATCCTGTGGACGGTGCTGCTCGCCTTCCAGCGCACCCGCCTGGTCGACATCCAGACCACCGGCCTGTTCGGGAACTGGACGCTGCGCAACTTCGAGCTCGTCTTCACCTCGCCCGGCTTCTGGTCCTCGCTGTGGACCACCCTGCTGTACACGGTCGGGTCCACCGCCGGGTCGATCGCCCTCGGCCTCGTCGCCGCGCTGGCGCTGCGCCGCCCGTTCCGCGGCCGGGGCCTGCTGCGCGGGTCGATGCTGGTGCCCTACGTGGCGCCGGTCGTCGCCGTCACCTTCGTCTGGGAGGTCATGCTCAGCCCCCAGTACGGCATCGTCAACGAGTGGGGCACCGAACTCCTCGGCTGGGACGCCCCCATCGCGTTCCTCAGCCAGCGCAACGCCGACGTCAGCGTCCTCGGGGTGCAGCTGCCCGTCCCGGTCGCCCTGCTGACCGTCATCGTGTTCGAGATCTGGCGGTACTTCCCGTTCGCGTTCCTGTTCCTGCTCGCCCGGCTCCAGGCCGTGCCCAACGGGCTGGAGGAGGCCGCCACCATCGACGGCGCCGGCCTGTGGCAGACCTTCCGGCACATCCTGCTGCCCCAGCTCATGCCGGTGATCTCGCTGCTGGCTGTGCTCCGGCTGATCATGACCTTCAACAAGTTCGACGACGTCTACCTGCTCACGGGCGGCGGCGCCGGCACCGACGTGGTCGCGGTCCGCGTGTACGAGTTCCTCACCGCGCGCTTCGACGTCGGCGCCGCCGCCGCGCAGGCGCTGGTGCTGGCCGCGGTCCTCACCGTGCTGCTCGGCGTGTACTTCGCGTTCTTCGCCCGCCGGACCCAGGAGGAGGCACAGTGACCCGCGCCGGATTCGAGAAGCGGGTGTTCGGGGCCCTGCGCTGGGTGGTGATCGCCTTCCTCGCGGTGATCACCCTCTTCCCCTTCTACTACATGGCCGTGCTGTCGGTGAAGCCGATCGACCAGCTGCTGCTCGACCCCGGGCGCATCTGGGTGTCGGCGTCGGAGTTCACCCTCGACACCTACCGCACCGTGCTGGCCTCCACCGATGACGGCGGGCAGGGGTTCCTCCGGCTGCTCGCCAACTCCGCCGTGGTGTCGCTGGGCACGGTCGCGCTCACCCTGCTGGCGTCGATCCCCGGCGCCTACGCGGTCAGCCGGCTGAGGTTCTTCGGCGGCCGCCAGGTCAGCGCCCTGTTCCTGGCCGTGTACCTGTTCCCCGCCACGCTGCTGGCCGTCCCGCTGTTCGTCATCTTCGCCCGCATCGGGCTCCAGGGCAGCCTCGTGGGACTCGCCGTCGTCTACATCGCGCAGACCGTGCCCGTGTCGATCTACATGCTGCGCAACTACTTCGCGACCATTCCGAAGAGCATCGAGGAGGCCGCGGCGCTCGATGGCTGCTCACGGCCCGCGATCGTGCGTAAGATCGTTCTGCCGCTCGCCGCGCCGTCGCTGATGGCCACCGGACTCTACGTCTTCATGATCGCCTGGAACGAGTTCCTGTTCGCACTGCTCTTCCTGGCCGCCGACCCGAGCCTGTGGACCGTCTCGCTCGGCCTGCAGCAGCTCGCCAACGGCATCGAGGTGCCCAAGACCGTGCTCATGGCCGGATCGGTCGTGCTCACCGTCCCGGTCGTCGCGCTGTTCTACGCGGCCGAGCGCATGCTGACCGAGGGGCTCACCAGCGGGGCCGACAAGAGCTGACCGCGCCGTCGGGCGCCGCACCACACGCGAGGAGGGAGACGATGGCCACCGCACCCACGAGCGCCGGGAGCATGCTGCAGCTCGTCCGCAGCGGCCAGGCGAACACGCGGCGCGAACTCCAGGCGCTCACCGGCCTGTCGCGCTCCACGGTGGCGCACCGGCTCGACCTGCTGCTCGACGTGGGCTGGCTGGAGGAGTCCGGTGTCGACTCCTCCTCCGGCGGCCGCCCGCCCACCCGGCTCCGCTTCAACGAGGGCCACGCCGTGGTCCTCGCCGCCAGCCTCGACACCACCCGCGCCCGCGCCGCCGTCCTCGACCTCGGCGGGCGCCCCCTCGCCGAGCACAGCGGCGACCTGCACGTCTCCGACGGCCCCGAACCCGTCCTCGACACCCTCGCCGGCTGGTTCACCGACCTGCTGGAGCGGGCCGGGCGCCGCGCCGACGAGGTCTGCGGCATCGGGGTGGCCGTCCCCGGGCCGGTCGAGTTCGAGACCGGCCGCGTCGTCCGGCCGCCCATCATGCCCGGCTGGGACGGCTACCCCATCCCCGACCACCTCCGCAAGACGTTCGACGCGCCCGTGCTCGTCGACAACGACGCCAACATGATGGCCCTCGGCGAACACGCCGCGGGCCACCCCGACTGCCCCGCGTTCGTCCTGGTCAAGGTCTCCACCGGCATCGGCGCCGGCGTCATCGTCTCCGGCGGCGTCTACCGCGGCATCGACGGCGGCGCCGGCGACATCGGCCACATCCGGCTGCACGACCGCGACGACGCCCTGTGCCAGTGCGGCTCCCGCGGCTGCCTGGCCGCCGTCGCCAGCGGCCGCGCCCTCGCCGCCGAACTCACCCGCCTCGGCGTCCCCACCGACTCCGGGTCCGGGGTCCGCGACCACCTCCGCGCCGACCTCCCCGAGGCCGTCCGGCTCGCCCGCGAGGCCGGGCGCCGCGTCGGCGAGGTCCTGACCACGGTCGTGTGCGTCCTCAACCCCGGCGTGCTCATGGTCTCCGGCGACCTCGCCGAGACCCACTTCGTGACCGGGGTGCGCGAGGTCCTGTACCAGCGCGCCCTGGCCCGGGCCACCCGCAACCTGCAGGTGGTCACCGGGCGGCTCGGCGACCGCGCCGGGCTGCACGGCGTCGGCCGCCTCGTGGTCGACCACCTGTACGCGCCCGCCCAGGCGGACGCCCGTCTCGCGGAAGGCACCGCACCATGAGCACACCCGTCCGTGTCGGACTCGTCGGAGCCGGCCCCTGGGCGGCGGACATGCACGCCCCCATGCTGGCCGCCGGACCCGAGACCGAACTCAGCGCGGTATGGGCGCGGCGCCCGGAGGCCGCCGCCGCCCTGGCCGCGCGCCACGGCGCCACCGCCGCCGCCTCGCTCGACGAGCTGTTCGACGCCTGCGAGGCCGTCGCCTTCGCCGTTCCGCCCGGCGTCCAGGCGCGGATCGCGCCGCGCGCCGCCGCCGCCGGGCGCGCCCTGCTGCTGGAGAAGCCGCTCGGATTCACCCTCGACGAGGCCCGCGCCGTGGCCGACGCCGTCGAGGAGGCCGGCGTGGTGTCGATGATGGTGCTCAGCAAGCGCTACCACCCGGAGACCCGCGCGTTCCTGGAGCGCGCCTCCCGGATGAAGGTCACCGGCGCCCGCTCCTGCTTCCTGCACGGCGTCTTCCTCGGTGGGGACATGGCCACGCCGTGGCGGTTGGAGTACGGCGCCCTGCTCGACCTCGGACCGCACCTGCTCGACCTGGTCGACGCGGCCGTCGGCCCCATCACCGGTATCCGCGCGACGGGCGACCCGCGCACCTGGATCGAACTCACCTGCGAGCACGAGAACGGCGCCGTCAGCCAGTCGTCGCTGTCGGGGGCGGTGCGGCTGCCCACCGGCCACACCTCCATCGAGCTGTACGGGCCCGAGGAGACCCTGGTGCTCGACGGCGACGCGATGGACCACGACCAGTGCTGGCCGGTGCTGCGCCGGGAGTTCGCCGCGGCCGTGCGCACCGGCACCCCGCCCGACCTCGACGCCCGCCGGGGCCTGCGCCTCCAGGAGCTGCTGGAACTCGCCGCCGCCGACGCCCACGCGTCCTGACCCGGCCCGGCCGCCGGCCCCGCCGCGGGGCCGGCGGCCGCCGTGCGCGGACGCGCGGACAGGGCGGCCGTCCGCCCTGTTCCGTCCCCCGCCGTGACCGGCGTTACCCCGCGCCGTCCCCCCATCGTGGTGCGGACGTGCTAGGTTCGACGGAAGTTGCAGTCGTGGTTCCCATGGAATGCGTGCGCGCCCGCCCTCACCGGCCAGGGCGCCCCTCCTCCCGGTCCGGTGGTCCTTCCTCCGGTGGGGTGATCATCACGGCGACGCGGAACCCCGCAGATCGCGGGTTCCGGCCGGCCCCTGAGGAGACCGACATGACCACCGGAACCGCACCGCGGTCCCACCACGACCCGGGCTCCGGCCCGTCCGCCACCGGCGGCACCGGAACCCCTGCCGACGACTCCACCCCGCGCCGCCGCGTCCCGGCCGCGCACCCCGGGGCGGGGGCCGTCACCCGGCCCGACCACACCGGTCCGGCCTGACCCCCGGAGCGGCCCACGCCGCACCCCGAGCCCGCCCCGCGCGGGCGCAGCACCGCCGCCCGCGTGCGAGGCGGCGCACCACCCCGGCCGCAGCGCCCCGCACCGCGCGGGCAACGGCCCCCGTCGAAGCCCTTCGCACATCCTCGCTTCGACGTCGTCTTCTCCGGTCCGTTCCCGCGGCCCGCCGCGCGGCTCCGCCGCCGACGGCCCCGGCGCGCACCGAACAGGGAGTTCCCCAGTGAACCGCACCACCATGTCCGCCTCCCGCCAGCGCCCCGCCCGACAGGGCGGCCGCGGCCGGGGCGGCCCCGCCCGCCCGGCCGGGCGCCCCGCGGCCGTCCAGGGCGAGTTCGCCCTGCCGACCACCATCACCCCGCCGCTCCCGGCGGTGGAGGCCTTCGCCGACCTCGACATGCCGGCGGCGCTCACCGCCGAGCTGCTCCGCAACGGCGTCACCGCCCCCTTCCCGATCCAGGCGGCGACCCTGCCGAACTCGCTGGCCGGGCGCGACGTCCTCGGCCGGGGCCGCACCGGCTCCGGCAAGACCCTCGCCTTCGGGCTCTCCCTGCTCGCCCGCACCCACGGGCGGCGGGCGGAGCCGCGCCAGCCCCTGGCGCTCGTCCTGGTGCCCACGCGCGAACTGGCCCAGCAGGTCACCGCCGCGCTGACCCCCTACTCCCGCGCGGTGCGGGTGCGCCTGGCCACCGTGGTCGGCGGCATGTCGCTCACCCGCCAGGCCGCCGCGCTGCGCTCCGGCGCCGAGATCGTCGTCGCCACCCCGGGGCGCCTGCGCGACCTGGTCGAGCGCGGCGACTGCCGCCTGGGCGAGGTCGAGGCGACCGTCCTGGACGAGGCCGACCAGATGGCCGACATGGGCTTCCTGCCCCAGGTCACCAACCTGCTGGAGCAGGTGCGGCCCGGTGGGCAGCGCCTGCTGTTCTCCGCCACCCTGGACCGCAACGTCGACCGGCTCGTGCGCCGGTTCCTGAGCGACCCGGTGGTCCACTCGGTCGACCCCTCCGCAGGGGCGGTCACCACCATGGAGCACCACGTCCTGCACGTGGACGACGCCGACCGGCACACCACCGCGACGCACATCGCGGCGCGCGAGGGCCGGGTCATCATGTTCATGGACACCAAGCGCTCCGTGGACCGGATGACCAAGACCCTGCTCGCCAACGGCGTGCACGCGGGGGCGCTGCACGGCGGCAAGTCGCAGGGGCAGCGCAACCGGACGCTCGACGGGTTCAAGAGCGGGCGCGTCACCGCCCTGGTCGCCACCAACGTGGCCGCCCGCGGCATCCACGTCGACGGCCTGGACCTCGTCCTCAACATCGACCCGCCCGCCGACCACAAGGACTACCTGCACCGCGGCGGTCGCACCGCCCGCGCGGGGGAGTCGGGCAGCGTGGTCACGCTCGTCGCCCCCTCCCAGCGCCGGGACATGGCGCGGCTGATGACGGCGGCCGGCATCACCCCGCACACCGCGCGGGTGCGGCCCGGCGACGCCGAACTCACCCGGGTCACCGGGGCTCGGGAGCCGTCGGGCATCCCGGTCGCCGTCGAGGCGCCCGCCGCCGCGCCGCCGCGCGGCCGGGGCGGTTCGGGCGCGCCGCGCGGCCGGAGCGGCTCCGCGCCGCGCCAGGCGCGGGACGGTTCGGTGCCGTCCGGCGAGCGCCGGGGCCACCGCGGCCGCGGCGGCCGGGGTTCCGCCCGCTCCGCCACCCGGGGCTCGGCCGTCTGACCCTCCCCGCCCGGCGGTCGGCCCTCGCCGCACCGCCGCACCGCCGTGCCACGTCCCGCCCCGTCGCCGGTCCCCGGCGGCGGGGCGGCGCCGTTCCCGGCGCTCCGCCGGCCCCGACCGCGGATTCCGGAGAATCCCGTGGGGCGCGCGGGAATTTCGGTGCCGCCCCCACCGTTGTGCCCGGTGCAGGACGATGCGGTACGTGTCCCCCGGGCCTCACCTATCGCCTTCGCGGAATACCGCGCCCGCGGACCCCTCGGGGTTCCGGGCGGTCTTTCGGAGCCGCGTTGTGCACCGCGCCGAGAGGCGACCGCCGCATCGGACCTGTACGCGTGACGGCCCCGGTGAGCCACGGCTCGCCGGGGCCGTCCGCCTTTTCCCGCCCCGTCCCGCCGGTCGGAACGCGACACCCGGCCGCCCCCGCACCTCCGCCCCCACCGCGCCGCAGAGAGCGGGGGAGCGGCGATGGCGGCGGACGGCCGCCCCGCCGCCCTCAGCCGCCGCGGCACGGCCGCCGCCGGAACGGGTCGGGCGACCGGCCCCGGGCGACACCGCCCACCACGGCGGCGACCTCCCGCGCGCCCTCGGCGGTGTCCGGGGCGAGGACGGCGACCGTCTCCGACACCGGCCGGTCGACCGTCAGCTCCCACTCGCCGTCGCGGTACAGGGCGACGGCCGGCCCGGCACGCCCGTCCGGCCCCCACCCCGGGCCGCCGGCCACGGGGGCGACGGCCACCCGGCCGGGCACACGGGCCGGCACCACCTCCAGACCCTCCTCGGCGGACGCGGCCGGGGAGCGGTGGGGGCCGCGCCCCCGGGCGGCCGGGGGCGCGGCGGGGGGTCAGCGGCCGCCGAAGCCGATGCGGGCCAGCGGCTCCACCAGTTCGCGCTCCTCATAGGACAGGTGGGAGAGCAGGGTGTCGGTGAGCAGGTCGACCGCCCGCTGCACGTCCGGCAGCCGCGCAGGGTCGCCCACCAGGGCGACCAGGGCCCGGTCGACGCGCTCCAGGACCTCGGCGATGGCCTCGTGCTCCTCCTGCAGCCGGTCCACCACGGGCGCCAGCCGGGGGTCGGCCCGCCGCAGGCGCGGGAACACGGCCCGGTCCTCCAGCGTGTGGTGGGTGGTGACGACCCGGCAGTAGCTCTCGCAGTAGGTGCCCAGCGTCCAGTTGTTCTGCCGCAGCGTCATGGTGGCGATCAGGTCGCGGGCCGCCCCGGCGCCCACGGAGCCCTCCGCGACCTGCCGGACGAGGTCGCGCAACTGCTCCAGTTCGGTGCGCAGGTGGTCGTGGACGTCGACGAGGTGCCGGCCGCCCGCGCGGTCGGCGTCGGTGTAGGAGCGGTCGGGGTCGGGCGCGGGTCCGACCGGGCGGGTCGACTCGTCCCACACCGCCTCGTCGCTGAACCGCTCGGCCGGCGGCGGGGTGGCGCGCACCCCGAGCGACGCGGGCGGCCCCCCGGCGGCGTCCGCGTCCACGGCGGCCGCCGCGCCGACCGGGGGAGCGGGCGCGGCGGAGGGCGCCGCAGGGGCGCCGGAGGCGGCGGACCGCCGCTCGGACGCGACCAGCTCGCGCACGGCGGGGGCGACCTCCTCGGCGAACCGGGCCAGGTCGGCGGGCGCCGAGGCCTCGGCCATCAGCACGATGTCGCTGATGCCCTCGGTGAGCGCGAGTTCGGCCAGCTGCTCCACCCACACCTTCGGCGGGCCCTGGAGGAACCCGCCGCCGGTGCCCGTGAACGAGCCGACCACGTTGTAGACCCGGCGCACCTCCGCCGGGTCGCGGCCGGCGGCGCGCGCCGCCTCGTCGATCACCGCGCCCATGGCGGCCAGCTCCTCCGGCGGGGCGTAGGGGGAGCTGGGCACCCAGCCGTCGGCCAGGCGGCCGGTCAGCCGGAGCATGCGCGGCTTGTAGGCGCCCAACCAGATGCCCATGTCGTGGACCGGGAACGGGCCGGGCTTGGCGCCGTCGAGCCGGTAGTGCGTGCCGCCGGTCCGGGCGCCCCGGCCCGGGGTCCACAGGGCGCGGATGACGCCGATGGCCTCCTCCAGGGCGTCGACCGCCTCCTTGGGGGTGCGGCGGGGGCCGCCGTTGGCGGCGATCGCGTCCCAGAAGGCGCCGGAGCCCAGCGCCAGTTCGGCGCGGCCCCCGCTGAGGATGTCCAGGCTCGCCGCGCTGCGGGCCAGGACGGCGGGCGGGCGCAGGGGGAGGTTGGCGACGTTGGGGAACAGCCGGACGCGCTCGGTGGCGGCCGCGATGAACGACAGCAGGGTCCAGGTGTCGAGGAACCGGGACTGGTAGGGGTGGTCCTGGACGCTCACATGGTCCAGGCCGAGCCGGTCGGCGAGCCGGGCCAGCTCCACCACGGCGTCGGCGTCGCCGGCGTCGGGGGTGAGGAAGGTTCCGAACCGCAGGTCGTGGCCGTAGTCGGGCATGGCGGTCCTCCGCGCGGGGATGATGTGGAGAAGTAGATCGTCAGAATCATAGAACGTATGCGGGACCTACTGTATGCCCGGCCGCACGTACGGACGTAGTCTGGGTGCATGCCTGCTGCGTCCCGCCCCGTCGGCACCCGCCCCGCCGACCCTCCGCCCGCCACCGGCCCGGGCGGCGCGCCCGCCCCGGGCGCCGGCCCCGGGCTGGAGAACGACCTGGGGTGGACCCTCGGGGTCGTCTTCCGTGCCTACGTGAAGCTCGCGGCCGACGCCGTCGCGGACGTCCCCGGCGGCCCCCGGGGCCGCCAGGTCCTCGCGGCCACGGCCCGCGAGGCGCCCGGAACGCAGCGGGCGCTCGCCCGCCGGCTCGGCGTCGACCGCACCGCGATGACCTACCTCATCGACGACCTGGCGGCGGCCGGGCTCGTGGAGCGCCGCCCCGACCCCGACGACCGCCGCAACCGCCGGGTCGTCGCCACCGACGACGGCCGCCGCGCCCTCGCCGCCGCCGACCGGCGGCTGACCCGGGTCGAGGAGCACCTGCTCGCCGGCCTCGCCCCCGGCGACGCCGCCGCCCTGCGCGGGCTGCTCGGCCGGCTCGCCCGGCACGTCGACGCCGCCGACCCGGTCGCCGACGCCTGCCAGGCGGTGGGGGACATCGCGGAGCACGAGGCGGCCACCCGCCCCGGGGGACCGGGCGCACGCGCCACGGCACGCCGCGCGGACGGCGCTGAGCGCACCTAGGTCGCGTTTTTT